>CAMDGX010000034.1 GCA_945897825.1 Asaia bogorensis
TGCGCGGCAGGACCGCCTACCGCAAGAACATCAGCGGCGTGCTGCAGGGCATCCCAGCGTTCTGGAACGTCCAGCGCGTCACCTCCTGAGCTAGCGCCACCACCACCCCGGCCCGGGCCATGCGCCCGGGCCGGCATAGGGAGACAGACCCATGCAACGCCGAACCTTCATCGCCGCCTCCGCCGCCGGCCTCGCGCTGCCGTCCGTGGTGCGCGCCCAGGCGGCCACCACGCTGCGCTTCATCCCGCAGATCGACCTCACCTTCCTCGATCCGCACTTCACCCCGGCGAACGTGACGCGCGTGCACGGCTTCATGGTGTTCGACACGCTGTTCGGGGAAGACGGCAAGGGCGGCACCAGCCACCAGATGCTGGCCGGCCACGTGGTGGAGGATGCCGGCAAACTCTGGAAGCTCACTTTGCGCGACGGGCTGATGTTCCACGACGGAACGCCCGTGCTGGCGCGCGACTGCGTCGCCTCGATCAAGCGCTGGGCGCGGCGTGACCCGATCGGCGAGGCGATGATCGCCGCCACCGACGACCTGTCGGCCACCGACGACAAGACCATCGTGTTCCGCCTGAAGAAGCCCTTCCCCCTGCTGCCCTACGCGCTCGGCAAGGCCGCCTCGCCGATGTGCGGCATCATGCCCGCGCGCCTGGCCGAGACCGATCCGTTCAAGCAGGTGCCGGAGGTCATCGGCTCTGGCCCCTACCGCTACAAGGCCGACGAGCGCGTGCAGGGCGCGCGCAACGTGTATGAGAAATTCGCCCAGTACAAGCCGCGCGACAGCGGCGGCGCGCCGACCTGGACCGCCGGGCCGAAGGTGACGCATTTCGACCGCATCGTCTGGACCACCATGCCGGACAATTCGACCAAGGCGAACTCGCTGCTGGCCGGCGAGCAGGACTGGTGGGAGAACCCGAGCTACGACCTGCTCCCCCTGCTGCGTCGCAACAACCGCATCGCGCTGCAGGTGCTGGACCCGATGGGCGGCGTTCTGATGGTGCGCGGCAACATGCTGCAACCGCCGTTCAACAACCCGGCGATTCGCCGCGCGCTGCTGGAGGCGATCGACCAGACGGCGTTCATGCAGGCGGTGGTCGGCGACGAGGAGGAATACATCCGCAAGCCCTACGGCGTGTTCCCGATCGGCTCGCCGATGGCCAGCAGCGTGGGCATGGAGGCGCTGACCGGGCCGCGCGACCTCGCGAAGGTGCGCGAGAAGATCAAGGCCGCCGGCTATGCCGGCGAGAAGGCGGTGCTGATCGTGCCGACCGACTATGTGAACCTGAAGGCCACCGCCGATGTCTGGGCCGACCTGATGAAGCAGGTCGGCATGAACGTCGACTACGTCGCCACCGACTGGGGCCAGATGCTGACCCGGCGCAACAACAAGGGCCCGGTCGACCAGGGTGGCTGGTCCTGCTTCACCACCGGCTGGTCGGGCAGCAGCGTCGACACGCCGGCCGGCCACCCGCCGCTGCGCGGCAACGGCGACAAGCAGGCCGCCTGGCCCGGCTGGTACACCTCGCCCGAGATGGAGAAGCTGCGCGCCGACTGGTTCGAGGCGCCGGACCTCGCCGCCCAGAAGCGCATCTGCGACGACATCCAGCGCCTGGCGCTGACCGACGTGCCGTTCTGGCCGCTCGGCCAGTCGCTGGCCCCCACCGCCTACCGAAAGGACATCGGCGGCGTTGTCGATGGCTTCGCCGTGTTCTGGAACGTCAAGCGCGGCTGACCGTCCTGCGGCGGGGCAGGGGGCTGCCCTGCCGCCACCGCTTGCCATACCATTCCCTTCCCGCCGCCCGCGCGACTCGACGCACTTGGAGATACCCGCCATGAAACGCCGCACCTTTCTCGCCACCGCCGCCGCAGGTGCTGCCCTCGCACCCGCTGTGGTGCGCGCCCAGCGGCAAACCACGCTCAAGTTCATCCCGCAGATCGACCTCGCCTTCCTCGATCCGCACTGGACCACGGCCTACGTCACGCGCAACCACGGCTACCTGGTGTTCGACACGCTCTACGGCCAGGACGGCAGCTACAAGATGTCGCCGCAGATGGTCGAAGGCGACGTCGTCGAGAACGAGGGCAAGCTGTGGAAGCTCACCCTGCGCGACGGCCTGATGTTCCACGACGGCGAGAAGGTCCTGGCGCGCGACTGCGTGGCCAGCATCAAGCGCTGGGCCAAGCGCGACGCCCTGGGCGACGCGCTCATGTCCGCCACCGACGAGCTCTCCGCCACCGACGACAAGACCATCCAGTTCCGCCTCAAGCGCGCTTTCCCGCTGCTGCGCGACGCCCTCGGCAAGTCCCCCTCGCCGATGGCCGCGATGATGCCGGAGCGCCTAGCCAACACCGACGCCTTCACTCAGATCAAGGAAATCATCGGCTCCGGGCCCTACAAGTACAAGGCCGACGAGCGGGTCCAGGGCTCCAAGAACGTCTATGAGAAGTTCGCGCAGTACAAGCCCCGCGAAGGCGGCACGCCGGACTGGACCGCCGGCCCCAAGCGCCCGTGGTTCGACCGCATCGAGTGGACCACGATGCCCGACGCCTCGGTCGCCTCCGCGGCCCTGCAGAACGGCGAGCAGGATTGGTGGGAATACCTTACCCACGACCTGATGCCGCTGCTCAAGCGCAACAACCGCATCAAGGTGGCCATCCAGGACCCGACCGGCGGCGTCATGATGGCGCGCGCCAACCACCTCACCACGCCGTTCAACAACCCGAAGATCCGCCAGATCATCAACGCCGCCGTCAACCAGGCGGACTTCATGCAGGCGATCGTCGGCGACGACCCCGGCATGTTCCACACCCCGCTCGGCTACTTCACGCCCAAGACGCCCTTGGCCAGCGAGGAAGGCCTCGGCATCTTCGTCGGCAACAAGGACTACGCCAAGATCAAGTCCGAGCTCGCCGCCGCCGGCTACAAGAACGAGAAGGTGGTGCTGATGGTCGCCGTCGACTACCCGATCCTCAAGGCCCTGGGCGACGTGCTGGCCGACGTGCTGAAGAAGTGCGGCATGAACGTCGACTACATCGTCACCGACTGGGGCAGCATGCTGCAGCGCCGCGCCAAGAAGGACCCGGCGGAGCAGGGCGGCTGGAACCTGTTCGTCACGGGCTGGGCCGGCACCGACCACCTGAACCCCGCCGGCCACATCGCGCTCCGCGGCAACGGCGATGCCGCCGGCGCCTGGCCCGGCTGGTGCGTCAGCCCCGAGATCGAGCGCCTGCGCACCGCCTGGTTCGACGCGCCGGACCTCGCGGCCCAGCAGAAGATCTGCGCGGACATCCAGCGCCAGGCCCTGATCGACGTGCCCTACACCCCGCTCGGCCAGTACCAGCAGCCGACCGCCTATCGCAGCGACATCACCGGCGTGCTGAACGGCTTCGCCACCTTCTGGAACGTACGGAGAGCATGAGCATGAGCCTGCGGCGCCGCACCTTCATCGCATCGGCCGGGGCAGGGGCGTTCGCTGCCCCTCTCGCCCGACCCGCCATCGCCCAGGCAGCGCGCGTGCTGAAGGCGGTGCCGCAGGCCAACCTCACCTCGATCGACCCAATCTGGACCACGGCGAACATCACCCGAAACTATGGCCACGCCGTCTACGACACGCTCTACGGCATCGACCAGAGCTTCGAGCCGCACCCCCAGATGGCCGAGGGCCACCTGGTCGAGGACGACGGCAAGCGCGTCACCATTACCCTGCGCCCGGGCCTCTTCTTCCACGACGGCACCCCGGTCCGCGCCGCCGACGCCGCCCAGTCCATCCGCCGCTGGACCCAGCGCACCGCCTACGGCCTGAAGCTGAAGGAGGTGCTCGACGAGATCTCCGCCCCCGATGACCGCCGCATCGTGCTGCGCCTCAAGCGCCCCTTCCCGATGTTGTTCCGCGGCCTCGGCCAGGTCAGCGGCGCCTGCTTCATCATGCCCGAGCGCGTGGCGCAGACCGACGCGTTCAAGCAGATCGACGACCCCACCGGCAGCGGCCCGTTCTCCTTCAAGAAGGACGAGTTCAACAGCGGCAGCCTGATGGTGTTCGAACGCAACCCGCGCTACGTCCCCGTCGCCAGCGGCACGCCCAGCCTGATCGCCGGCCCCAAGCAGGTGCATTTCGACCGCGTCGAATGGCACATCATCACCGACCCCTCCACCGCCGGCGCCGCCCTGCAGCGCGGCGAGATCGACTGGTACGAACAGCCGCCGCCGGAGCTCCAGGAACTCCTGCAGCGCAACCGCAACGTCGCCGTTGAGCTGATCGACAACTTCCCCCTCGGCGGCGTCATGCGACTCAACCACCTGCATCCGCCGTTCAACGACAAGAAGATGCGCCAGGCGATCCTGCCCGCCGTCGACCAGACCGACTACATGAGCGCCGTCGTCGGCACCGATCCGGCCGACTACCGCGTCGGCACCGGCGTCTTCACGCCCGACACCCCCCTGGTGAACACCGCGGGGCTGGAGGCGCTCACCTCCCCGCGCAGCATCGACCGCGCGAAGGCGCTGCTGCGCGAGGCCGGCTACACCAACCAGCCGATCCGCCTGATCGGCCCGACCGACATCCTCGCCCCCTCGGCGCTCACCCAGGTCGCCGCCGACATGTTCCGCCGCCTCGGCGTGAACCTGGACCTCGCCCTGTCCGACTGGGGCACGGTCATCCAGCGCCGCACCTCGCGCGAGCCGGTGGAGAAGGGCGGCTGGTCGGTGCTCTGCACCGCCTCCTCCAGCTTCGACCAGGCCGACCCCGCCGCCCATTCCATGATCCGCGGCAACGGCACCGCCGGCTGGCCGGGCTGGCCCGCGATTCCCAAGCTGGAAGAACTCCGCAACGCCTGGTTCGATGCGCCGACGCTGGACGAACAGAAGCGCATCGCCGCCGAAATCCAGCGCACCGCGCTTGACGAAGTCTCCTACATCCCGCTCGGCAGCTACTTCGGCAAGACCGCCCTGCGTCGGAATCTCACGGGGCGTGTTCCCGGGCTGATGTTGTTGTGGAATTTGCGTCGTGTTTGACAGGAATGGCTTGCGACCGACGCCGCCACGCCGCATAACTGACATATTCGGACGGGAAGAGGCACCGCTTCCCGTTCTTGCCCGTGATTTGGGTGAACTACACAATGGTGCCGTGGAAATGCCGGTCCCAAGTCCAAACGGATGGGGACAACGAGGAAGTCGAGGCGCTGGCGACCATGCCCAATGGATGTTCCACCTGGGCGGTAGCCACAACAAGGCGGCTTCAGTGAACCCGTTTCGAAAGGCAATGTCTCAATCGTCGCGGTTGGCTCTGGCCAGCCGGCGCGCGCTGGGGCAGGCTACCGGTTCCCGCGGGGTGGCGCGCGTTCGTGCTGGCCACCGTCGCGATGCGTCAGTTTCGATGGAGCTTCCAGCGCCGATGTCACGCCACCACCCCACCGCTCCCGTGCCGGCGCAGCCCTTGCGCCGCTGCGCGCCTGCAACCCGGAGGTAACCCAGGGGATGTTCGCCTATACGGTCCGCCGCGTCATTGCGACCATTCCCGTCATGGGGGTCGTGGCGCTGTTCGTCTTCAGCCTGCTCTATCTCGCACCGGGCGATCCCGCGGCGATCATCGCAGGCGACCAGGCCACGCCCGATGACGTGGAACGCATCCGCGCCTCGCTGGGCCTGGACCGCCCCTTCATCATCCGGTTCACCGAGTGGCTGTTCCGCGTCCTCCAGGGCGATCTCGGCGTCTCGATCTTCACCAACCTGCCGGTCGCCCACATGATCCAGCAGCGTCTGGAGCCGACCTTCTCGCTCATGGCGCTGACGCTGCTCATCGCGCTGACCTTCGCCATCCCGATGGGCGTGGTCGCGGCCTGGAAGCACGGCACCTGGATCGACCGCCTCGTGATGCTGTTCGCCGTGCTGGGCTTCTCGGTGCCGGTGTTCGTGGTCGGCTACCTGTTGGCCTACACCTTCGCGCTCCAGCTCGACTGGTTCCCGGTGCAGGGCTACACGCCGATCTCCAACGGGCTCGGTGGCTGGTTGTCCAACCTGATGCTGCCCGCGATCGCGCTGGGCGCCGTCTTCATCGCCCTCATCGCGCGCATCACCCGGGCGACCATGCTGGAGGTCCTCAATCAGGACTACGTCCGCACCGCCAAGGCCAAGGGCGTCGGCCAGCGGGCGATCCTGTTCGTCCATGCGCTGAAGAACGCCGCGGTGCCGATCATCACCATCATCGGCCTCGGCTTCGCCGGGCTGATCGGTGGCGCAGTGGTGACAGAGAGCGTGTTCGCCATCCCCGGCGTTGGCCGTCTCGTCGTGGATGCCATCCTGCGGCGCGACTATCCCGTCATCCAGGGCGTGGTCCTGATGTTCAGCTTCGTCTACGTCATCGTCAACCTGATCGTCGACCTGCTCTACACCGTGTTCGATCCGAGGATCCGCTACTGATGAGCACAACAGTCCTGCCCCCGGATGGGGGGTTCACGCCTGCTCCGAAGCTCGCGGACGTGCTGCCGCCCCGCAAGGAGCGGTCCGCCCTCGGCATGTTCGTCCACCGCCATCCCACCATCGCGGTCGGCGGCTTCATGGTCACGCTGTTCGTGCTGATGGCGATCTTCGCGCCGCTGCTCTGGACCGTGGACCCGACGGCCCTGGCCCCCGCGCGGCGCACCCGCCCGCCCAGCGAGCAATACTGGTTCGGCACCGACATGCTCGGGCGCGACGTCTACTCGCGCGTGATCTACGGCGCGCGGATCTCGCTGATCGTCGGCTTCGCGGTCGCGCTCATCTCCGCGGTCATCGGCCTGACGATCGGCCTCGTCTCCGGCTTCATCCGCGCCGTCGACGCGGTCGTGATGCGGATCATGGACGGCCTGATGTCCATCCCGTCGATCCTGCTGGCCATCGCCATGATGGCCCTGACCCGCGCCTCGGTGGAGAACGTGATCATCGCGCTGGTGATCGCCGACGTCCCCCGCGTCGCCCGCCTGGTCCGCGGCGTCGTGCTCACCCTGCGCGAGCAGCCCTACGTGGAAGCAGCCATCGCGGCCGGCACCCGCACGCCGATGATCATCTGGAAGCACATCCTGCCCAACACCCTCGCTCCGGTGACAGTGCAGGCCACCTTCTTCTGCGCCTCGGCGATGATCTCGGAAGCAACGCTGTCCTTCATCGGCGCCGGCACGCCGCCGATCATCCCCTCCTGGGGCAACATCATGGCCGAGGGCCGCGCGCTCTGGCAGGTGAAGCCCTACATCGTGTTCTTCCCGGCTATCTTCCTGTCGATCACCGTGCTGTCCGTGAACCTGCTCGGTGACGGCCTGCGCGATGCGCTCGACCCGCGCATGGCCAAGAGGATCTGATCCCAGATGTCCACTCCTCTTCTCGATATCCAGAACCTGCAGACGCATTTCGGCACCCTCGACGGCGTGGTCCGCGCCGTCGAGGGCGTCAGCTTCCACATCAACGCCGGCGAAACCGTCGCGGTGGTGGGCGAAAGCGGCTGCGGCAAGTCCGTCACCGCCATGTCCATCCTGCGCCTGATCGCCTCGCCGCCCGGCAAGATCGCCGGCAAGATCCTGTTCAAGGGCCAGAACCTGCTGGACCTGTCGGAACCCGAGATGCAGGCCATCCGTGGCAAGGACATCTCGATGATCTTCCAGGAGCCGATGACCTCGCTGAACCCGGTGCTCACCGTCGGGCGGCAGATCGGCGAAACGGTGGTGCTGCACGAGGGCGTGTCGCAGCGCGACGCCGAGCAGCGCGCGATCGAGATGCTCACCCTGGTGGGCATCCCGGCCCCCGCAAGGCGTGTGCGCGAATACCCGCACCAGCTCTCGGGCGGCATGCGCCAGCGTGTCATGATCGCCATGGCGCTGGCCTGCTCGCCGCAGCTCCTGGTCGCCGACGAGCCCACCACCGCGCTCGACGTCACCATCCAGGCGCAGATCCTGGAGCTGATGCGCGACCTCAAAACCCGTGTCGGCGCCGCCATCATGCTCATCACCCACGATCTCGGCGTCGTCGCGGAGATGGCCCAGCGGGTGATCGTCATGTACGCGGGCCGCAAGGTCGAGGAAGGCACGGTGGAGGAAATCTTCCTCAACCCGCTGCACCCCTACACCCGCGGCCTGATGGGCTCGATGCCCAAGCTCGGCTCCTCGCTGCACGAAACCGGCCGCAGCAAGCTGACCGAGATCCAGGGCCAGGTCCCCAGCCTGCGCAAGCCGATCATCGGCTGTGCCTTCGCCGGCCGCTGCCCCAGCGTCACCGACGTGTGCCGCCAGATGGCTCCCGCCATCGAGCAGAAAGCCCCGAACCATCTCGTCGCCTGCCACTACGCCCCGCGCGTGGCAGTCGCGGCCTGAAGAGGTAGAGAATGAGCAACTCCCAGACCCAGGCTTCGGGCACGCCTCTGCTCGAGGTCAAGGGCCTCAAGAAGCACTTCCCGATCCACGGCGGCATCCTCGGTGGCAAGGTCGGCAACGTCTATGCCGTCGACGGGGTCAGCTTCTCGATCAAGCGCGGCGAAACCCTGTCGCTGGTCGGCGAATCCGGCTGCGGCAAGTCCACCGTCGGCAAGGCGGTCCTGCGCCTCTACCCGATCACCGACGGCGAGGTCCTCCTCGACGGCAAGCGCATCGACAACCTCCCCGCCGGCGAACTGCGTCCCCTGCGCAAGCGCATCCAGGTCGTCTTCCAGGACCCGTTCAGCTCGCTGAACCCCCGGCAGCGGCTGCGCGACATCATCGCCGAGCCGATCGTCAATTTCGGCCTGGCCTCCGGCTCCGAGCTGGACGACCGCGTCGGCGACCTGCTCGACAAGGTCCGCCTGCCGCGCGAGGCGATGTACCGCTACCCGCACGAATTCTCGGGCGGCCAGCGCCAGCGCATCGCCATCGCCCGCGCCCTGGCCCCGGGCTCCGACCTCATCATCTGCGACGAGGCGGTCTCCGCGCTGGACGTGTCGGTGAAGGCGCAGATCGTCAACCTGCTGTCCGACCTGCAGGACGAACTCGGCCTGACCCTGCTCTTCATCAGCCACGACCTCGCCATCGTCGAGCACCTCACCCACCGGGTCGCGGTGATGTATCTCGGCAAGATGGTCGAGATGGCCGACCGCAAAACCCTGTTCTCCACCCCGCACCACCCCTACACCCGCGCCCTGCTCTCCGCCGTCCCGGTCCCGGACCCGACGGTGAAGCGCAACCGCATCATCCTGCACGGCGACGTGCCGAGCCCGATCAACCCCCCCAGCGGCTGCCGCTTCCACACCCGCTGCCCGTTCGTGTTCGACCGCTGCAAGGTGGACGAACCCCAGCTGCGCGATGTCGGCCTCGGCCGCATGTCCGCCTGCCATCTCGACGTGGTGCCCGACCAGGTGCCCGCCGCCAACCGTGCCATCGCCGTTCCTGCCTGACCCTGCCACCCTCCAAGGCTCGATGCGCCGGATCCCCCAAGGGTCCGGCGCAGTCGTTTCCGCCCCTGGCCTTGCCCCCGCTCCCCGCACGGCATGCCGCCGCCGAAGGATATTCCCGTGAAGCTTGAGACGATGCGCCGCGAATGGTTCGGCAACATCCGCGGCGACCTCCTCTCCGGCCTCGTCGTCGCCCTCGCCCTCATCCCCGAGGCGATCGCCTTCTCCATCATCGCCGGCGTCGATCCGAAGGTCGGCCTCTACGCCTCGTTCTCCATCGCCGTGCTGATCGCCATTTTCGGCGGCCGCCCCGGCATGATCTCGGCGGCCACCGCGGCCACCGCCGTGCTGATGGTCACGCTGGTGCGCGACCACGGCCTGCAATACCTGCTCGCCGCCACCTTCTTGGCCGGCATCCTGCAGATCCTCTGCGGCGTCTTCCGCCTCGACCTGCTGATGCGCTTCGTCTCGCGCTCGGTGCTGACGGGCTTCGTCAACGCGCTGGCCATCCTCATCTTCATGGCCCAGCTGCCCGAACTCATCGGCGTCCCCTGGCTGACCTACGTCATGGTCGCAGCCGGCCTTGCCATCATCTACGGCTTCCCCCGCATCACCCGCGCCATCCCCTCTCCGCTCATCTGCATCATCGTCCTGACCGCCATCACCCTCACCCTCGGCCTCGACCTGCGCACGGTCGCCGACATGGGCCAGCTCCCCACCTCCTGGCCCGCCTTCCTCATCCCCGACGTGCCGCTGACGCTGGAAACCTTCTGGATCATCCTGCCGTACTCCGCCGGCATCTGCGCCGTGGGCCTGCTCGAATCGCTCATGACCGCCCAGGTCGTCGACGAACTGACCGACACCCAAAGCAACAAGCGCCGCGAATGCGTGGGGCAGGGCATCGCGAACGCCGCCACCTGCTTCATCGGCGGCATGGCCGGCTGCGCCATGATCGGCCAGTCGGTCATCAACGTGAAGTCGGGCGGCCGCGGCCGCCTCTCCTGCTTCGCCGCCGGCATCCTGCTGCTGATCTTCTGCGTCGCCCTCGGCGACTGGGTCGGCCAGATCCCCATGGCCGCCCTGGTCGCCATCATGATCATGGTCTCCGTCGGCACCTTCCGCTGGAGTTCCATCGCCAACCTGCGCACCCATCCGCGCAGCTCCAGCATCGTCATGGTCAGCACCGTGGTCGTCGTCCTCGCCACCCACAACCTGGCCATCGGCGTCCTGGTCGGCGTCCTGCTCTCCGGCATGTTCTTCGCCTGGAAGGTGGCCCAGCTCTTCCGCGTCACCTCCACCGCCTCGCCCGACGGCACCGAACGCACCTACCACGTCGAGGGCCAGGTCTTCTTCGCCTCCGTGGACGATTTCCTCGCCGCCTTCGACTTCCGCGAGGTGCTGGAGCGCGTCACCATCGACGTCTCGAAGGCCCATATCTGGGACATCTCCAGCGTGGCCGCGCTCGACACCGTCGTGCTGAAGTTCCGCCGCGAGGGAGCCGATGTGAAGATCGTGGGCATGAACACCGCCAGCGAAACCATCGTCGACCGCCTCGCCATCCACGACAAGCCCGGCGCGCTCGAGCGCCTGGCCGGTCATTGAGGCAGCCCGCATGTCCAACATCCTCGCCCTGGTCGACGGCTCGCTCTATTCCCGCAGCGTCTGCGACCACGCCGCCTGGGCCGCCGCGCGCACCGGCGCGCCGGTCGAACTGCTGCACGTGCTCGGCTCGCGCCTGCCGCCCACCGCGGCGCCGGACCTCAGCGCCCACCTCAATGCCGAGGCCATCGACCAGCTGTTGCACGAACTCGCCGCCCACGACGAGCAGGCCGCCCGGCTCGCCCAGCGCCGCGCCCGCGCCATCCTCGATGCCGCCCGTGCCCGCATGGAGGAGGATGGCGTGGCCGCCGTCTCCGCGCGCCTGCGCCAGGGCGACCTGGTCGACACCCTCGCCGAACTGGAGTCGGCCACCGCCCTCGTCGTGGTCGGCAAGCGCGGCGAGGCGGCCGACTTCGCCAGGCTGCATCTCGGCTCCAACCTGGAGCGCATCCTCCGCTCCAGCCGCCGCCCGGTGCTCGTCGCCTCGCGCGCCTTCCGCCCCATCGCCCGCGTGCTGGTCGCCTTCGACGGCGGCCCGAGCGCCATGAAGGCCGTGTCGCACATCGCCGCGGACAAGCTGTTGCACGGCCTGCCCATCCGCCTGCTGACCGTCGGCACCCCCTCCGCCCAGGCCGGCGCCCGCCTCGCCGAAGCCGAGTCCACGCTGCGCGCCGCCGGCCACGACGCCACCGCCGAGGTCCGCCCCGGCCAGCCGGAGGAGGTGATCGCCGACCTCGTGCGCGACGGCGGCGCCGACCTGCTGGTGATGGGCGCCTACGGCCACTCCCGCATCCGCACCCTGTTCCTCGGCAGCACCACCACCGACGTCATCCGCGCCTGCCTCATCCCGGTCCTTCTGTTCCGCTAACCGGCCCCCCTGCCGCCGTTGCGCGGGGGTTTCCTTCGCGCAACGCTTGACCATATCCCCCCTGGGTGCCAACACTCGGCATCATAGGGGCGCCACCCATGGCGCCCGGTGAAACACGTTCGGAGGGGAGCAAGCGATGCCTCAGGTGACGCTGACGGTGAACGGCAAAAGTGCTACCGTGGAGGTCGAGGGCCGCACCCTCCTCGTCGAGCTTCTCCGCGAAAAGCTGGGCCTGACCGGCACCCATGTCGGCTGCGACACCAGCCAGTGCGGCGCCTGCGTGGTCCATGTCGACGGCGAGTCGGTGAAGTCCTGCACCATGCTGGCCGTCCAGGCCGATGGCAGCAGCATCACCACCATCGAAGGCCTCGCCAAGGCCGACGGCACCCTGCACCCCATGCAGGAGATGTTTCGCGAGCATCATGCGCTGCAGTGCGGCTTCTGCACCCCCGGCATGGTCATGGCCGCGGTCGACCTGGTCGCCAAGAACCCGCAGGGCCTGTCCGAGGCGGAAATCCGCCACGGCCTGGAAGGCAACCTCTGCCGCTGCACCGGCTACCACAACATCGTCAAGGCGATCGACGCGGCTCAGTCGCTGATGCACGCCAAATAACGTACGCCAAACAAGAAACGATCCCGGTGCGCCCCGTCGCGCGCACCGGATAGGGGGCAGCATGAACGCACCGTTCGAGGGCATTGGCGCTTCGGTCCGCCGCAAGGAGGACCTGCGCTTCATTTCCGGCCGCGGCAACTACACCGACGACATCAACCGGCCGAACCAGACCCACGCCGTGTTCCGCCGCAGCGACCGGCCGCACGCCAGGATCATCTCCATCGACACCGCGGCGGCCAAATCCGCGCCCGGCGTCGTCGCCGTCTACACCGCCGAGGACCTCGCCGCGATCGGCGGCCTGCCCTGCGGCTGGCAGATCCACTCCAAGGACGGCTCGCCGATGGCCGAGCCCAAGCATCCCGTCCTGGCCGAAGGCAAGGTCCGCCATGTCGGCGACCCGATCGCCGTCGTCATCGCCGAGACCAAGCAGCAGGCCCGCGACGCCGTCGAGCTGATCGCCATCGAGCTGGAGGATCTCCCCAGCACCGCCACCGTCACCGACGCGCTGAAGCCCGGCGCCGCCCAGATCCACGACAACGCCCCCGGCAATGTCTGCTACGACTGGCACATCGGCGACAAGGAGGCGACCGACGCCGCCTTCGCCAAAGCGGCCAAGGTCGTCAAGCTGGACCTCGAGAACAACCGCCTGGTGCCGAACGCCATGGAGCCCCGCGTGGCCCTCGGCGACTACGACCGCCACACCGGCGACTACACCCTGTTCACCACCAGCCAGAACCCGCACGTCATCCGCCTGCTGATGGGCGCCTTCGTGCTCGGCCTGCCGGAGCACAAGCTGCGCGTCGTGGCCCCCGATGTCGGCGGCGGCTTCGGCAGCAAGATCTACCACTACGCCGAGGAAGCCACCGTCACCTGGGCCGCCGGCAAGCTCGGCCGCCCGGTCAAGTGGACCGCCGAGCGCACCGAATCCTTCATGTCCGACGCCCACGGTCGCGACCACGTCAGCCACGCCGAAATGGCGCTCGACGCCCAGGGCAACTTCCTCGCGCTCCGCGTGAACACGCTGGCCAACATGGGCGCCTACCTGTCCACCTTCGCCCCCGCGGTGCCGACCTACCTCTACGCCACCCTGCTCGCCGGCACCTACAAAACCCCGGTCATCTACGCCGAGGTCAAGGCCGTCTTCACCAACACCGTCCCCGTCGACGCCTACCGCGGCGCCGGCCGCCCCGAAGCCACCTTCCTGCTCGAGCGCCTGGTCGACACCATCTGCCACGACACGGGCGCCGACCCGGTGGCGATCCGCCGCCAGAACTTCATCCCGAAGGATGCCTTCCCCTACCAGACCCCGGTCGCGCTCCAGTACGACAGCGGCGACTACTTCACGACGCTCGAAGTCGCGATGAAGAACGCCGACTACGCCGGCTTCCCGGCCCGCAAGGCCGCCGCCGCCGCCAAGGGCAAGCTGCGCGGCATCGGCATCTCCACCTACCTTGAAGCCTGCGGCATCGCCCCCTCGGCCGTCGTCGGCTCGCTCGGCGCCCGCGCCGGCCTCTACGAGGTCGCCAACATTCGCGTCCATCCCACCGGCTCGGTCTCGGTCTTCACCGGCACCCACAGCCACGGCCAGGGCCACGAAACCACGCTCGCCCAGCTCGTCACCAGCCAGCTCGGCGTCCCCTTCAGCCAGGTCGAGATCGTCCACGGCGACACCAACCGCATCCCCTTCGGCATGGGCACCTACGGCAGCCGCAGCCTCGCCGTCGGCGGAACCGCCATGGTCAAGGCGATGGACAAGATCATCGCCAAGGGCAAGAAGATCGCCGCCCACCTCCTCGAAGCCTCCGTCGACGACATCGAGTTCGCCGACGGCAGCTTCAAGGTCGCCGGCACCGACCGCGCCAAGACCCTCAGCGAAATCGCGCTGACCGCCTACGTCCCCCACAACTACCCGATCACCGAGATCGAGCCCGGCCTCGACGAAACCGCCTTCTACGACCCCGCGAACTTCACCTTCCCCGGCGGCTGCCACGTCTGCGAGGTCGAGATCGACCCCGAGACCGGCGTCACCAGCATCGTGAACTTCACGGCGGTGGACGATGTCGGCCGCGTCGTGAACCCGATGATCGTCGAAGGCCAGGTCCAGGGCGGCGTCGCCCAGGGCATCGGCCAGGCGCTGCTCGAACACGCCGTCTACGACAGCAACGGCCAGCTCCTCTCCGGCTCGTTCATGGACTACACCATGCCCCGCGCCGACAACCTCACCAACATCTCGGTCGCCACCGAGAACACCCTGTGCACCCACAACCCGCTCGGCGTAAAAGGCTGCGGCGAGGTCGGCGCCATCGGCTCGCCCCCCGCGGTGATCAACGCGGTGGTCAACGCGCTGAAGGACTACGGCGTCCGCCACATGAACATGCCCGCCTCCCCCGAGAAGATCTGGGGCATCATCAACGCCGGCCGCAAGGCCGCCGAGTAGCACGAGGAACCCGACATGTACGATTTCGGCTACACCAAGCCCTCGAGCCTCGCCGACGCGGTCAAGGCGCTCGCCTCCGACGACGAAGCCAAGGCCCTGGCCGGCGGCCAGACCCTGATCCCGGTGCTTAAGCAGCGCCTGAACAAGCCCACCACCGTCGTCGACCTCGGCAAGCTCGGCCTGTCCGGCATCACCGTCACCGGCGACAGCGTCACCATCGGCGCCATGACCAACCACGCCACCGTCGCCGCCTCCGCCGACATCAAGCGCGCCATCCCGGCGCTGGCCGCCCTGGCCGGCGGCATCGGCGACATCCAGGTCCGCAACCGCGGCACCATCGGCGGCTCGCTCGCCAACAACGACCCCTCCGCCTGCTACCCGTCGGCCGTCCTGGCGCTCGGTGCCACCATCACCACCAACAAGCGCAGCATCAACGCCGACGACTACTTCCAGGGCATGTTCACCACCGCCCTGGAACCCGGCGAGCTGATCACCTCGGTCACCTTCCCGATCCCGGCCAAGGCCGCCTACATCAAGTTCAAGAACCCGGCCTCGCGCTACGCCATGGTCGGCGTCTTCGTCGCCAACGGCCCCAAGGGCGTCCGCGTCGCGGTCACCGGGGCAGGGCAGGGCGGCGTCTTCCGCCACACCGCCGCCGAAGCCGCCCTCTCCAAGTCCTGGTCCCCGGCCTCGATCGACGGCGTGTCGATCAGCCCGGACAACATGAACAGCGACATCCACGCCTCCGCCCCCTACCGCGCCCACCTCGTCGGCGTCATCACCAAGCGCGCCGTCACTGCCGCGGGCTAACCCTCGCGCATCTCATCGCCTGCGAAATGGGGGGCCTCGTGCCCCCCTTCTTGCGTCAACACCGGGGAAACGCATACCGTCCGCCATGCCCTCCCTGCCGCGCCGCCTCGTCCTCGCCCTCCTGCCCGCCGCCCTCCTCGCGCCGCACGGGGCCACCGCCGCGCCATCCGCCACCGCACTCCGCCGCGCCCTCCCCCCAGGCCTGGACCCCTACGCCATCGGCACCGCCCTGCGCGCCACCCACCCCGCCTGCTCCACGGCGGACTGCCTGGCCCGCGCCGCCCTGCCCAACCCCGCCGACCTCCCAGCCCGCATCGCCGCCGATTTCGCCACCGGCCACACCATCACCGTCGACGGCTGGCTCCTCTCCCACACCGAAGCCTGGTTCTGCGCCGCCCTCGCCTGAAGGACCCCGCCATGCCAGCCACCGAGCACGTCGCCCGCACCCCGCGCCACACCAGCTTCTACCTCGCCGAAGGCGACCCCTCCGCCACCCCCATCATCTTCGTCCATGGCTGGCCCGAACTCTCGATCTCCTGGCGCCACCAACTCCCCGCCATGGCCGCCCTCGGCCTGCGCGCCATCGCGCCGGACATGCGCGGCTACGGCCGCTCCAGCACCTACCCAACCCACGCCGATTACGCCCTCGAAAACGCCGTCCAGGACATGCTGGACCTCCTCGACCACCTCGGCGCCGAGAAAGCCATCTGGGTCGGCCACGACTGGGGCGCCCCCGTCGTCTGGTCCCTCGCCAGCCACCACCCGGACCGCTGCCACGGCGTCGCCAACCTCTGCGTCCCCTACTACGCACAAGGCTTCGCGCCGAAGAACTTCCTCCCCCAGGCCGACCGCACCCTCTACCCGGAAGCCGACTTCCCCTACGCCCAGTGGGAATACATGGCCTTCTACCAGGAGAACTTCGCCCGCGCCCGCGAGGGCTTCGAGGCCAACATCGCAAACACCGTCAAGGCCATGTTCCGCCGCGGCAACCCCACCGCCGCCGGAACCCCCTCCCGCACCGCCCTCGTCCGCAAGGGCAACGGCTGGTTCGGCCCCGCCAACGCCGCCCCCGACGTGCCGCGGGATCCCGACGTCCTCACCGAAGCCGACTGGCACGCCTACACCGCCGCCCTCACCCGCACCGGCTTCTTCGGCCCGGACTCCTGGTACATGAACTTCGACGCCAACCTGGCCTACGCCAAGCACGCAAAGAACGGCGGCAAGCTCACCCTGCCAACCCTCTTCCTCCACGGCGCCCACGACTACACCTGCGAGACCATGACCTCCCGCCTCGCCGACCCCATGCGCGCCGACTGCACCGACCTCACCGAGGTCGTCGTCCCCTCCGGCCACTGGATGGCCCAGGAAAAACCCACCCATGTGAACGCCGCGCTGGCCAAATGGCTCGCGGCGAAGTTTCCGGAACTCTGGTAGAAAGGAAGCACTTCTTTTTGTGAACAAAAAGAAGCAAAAAAACTTCATCCATTTGCGCCGTGCTCAACCAATCAGTCGCGGCGCAAATGGAGAAAAGTTTTTTGGTTCTTTTTTTCAAAAAAGAACCGCTTGCTTCCTAGCCAAACACCGAGAACATTTCCTCCATCGCCACCAACTGGTTCCCCTTCGCCGAGGACGGCACCAGAACCACCGTCCGCACCCCCGCCGCCTGCCAGGCCTCCACCTTCTCCCGCACCTGCGAGGCCGTCCCGAACAGCGTCACATCCGCCAGCCACCGATCGGTCAGCATCCGCGGCACATCCTCTCGACGCCCCTCGTCGATCGCCTTCTCGATATCGAGCATCTCCTGCTCGTATCCGGCCTCCTTCCAGTAGTTCCGATAGTTCGGCAGGAACGCATACGACGTCAGCGTCCGCCGGTTCACCGCCTTCGCCGCCTCCAGATCGTCGCTGATGCAGGTCGGGATCATGTCCGCGACCATGAACCCGGGATCATCCCGCTTCCCTGCCGGCAACGCCGCCAAGGAAGCCCCCATGTGGCTCAAACAGGCATTGGCGAAGATCACCCCCTGGCTGATCTCCCCCGCCAGCGCCACCATCCGCTTGCGCATCGCCGCCAGCACCACCGGCGCCAGCGTCCCCACCCCCTCCTGCGCCAGGTAGCGTTCCACGAACCCCCGCGTGTCGCCCAGCGGCTTGCCCGGCGTCACCCCCATCCGCACATGGCTCGGCCCATGCGCGATGCCGATCCCGAGCGAGAACCGCCCGCCCGACACCTCATGCATGAACGCCGACGAAGCCGCGAAATCGCTCACCGTCCGCGCATAGATCGGCGCGATCGCCGTGCAGAACGGAATGGTGGAGGTGTTCCACGCCAAGGCCTCGCACAAGGACATGTTGGCGCCGAGGCTCGGGCAGAACAGTCCGGCATAGCCGCGCCGCTCGATCTCCTGCGCCAGTTCGATCATCCGCCGCCGCCGTCCTGGAACGGCCACGAGCGCGACAGCAGGCTTGGTCTGGGCCACGGCGAATCCTCCGGCATTTTCGACAGCCTATCCGCCCTCGAAGCCCAGCGGGAGAGGGCAGGGGGGTAGGCGGCCCGCGTCCGTGGCAGGGCGATGATCTTCGAGGTGCAGAAAAAAATCCTTGCACTCCCATCGACAGTTATATATATTCATCTCAATGTCATTGAAAGCGCCCTCCCTGGCCGAGCAGATCGGCTCCATCCGCACCGCCACCCAGGCGGAGGACACGTGCGGCTGGCTGCCTGCGCCCCTGGTCGCCCTGATCATGGCCTGCCTCGCGCGCCTGCTCGGCCGGCTGGAGCAGATGGTCCTGCTCTGGCAGGCCGGCCAACTGCCCGCACCGGTGCAACACCCCCGCTCCCCCCGCATCGCCATGGGCCACGCGTCGGATCCCCGCCCCGAATCCGCCCGCCGCCCGGCCGATGCCCAATGGCGCCCCCGTGGCCGCTCAGCCACCCACGCCCCCTCTGCCAACGCCGCGCCGGCCGAAACCCCGGCCGCCCACGCGTCGCAGCCGCGCGCCGCGCCCGCGCAATTGGCGCCCCCAGGCCCGGCCATCGCCGGGATCTTCTCCCCCCACCGCCCACGCCCTGCGCGCGACCCGCCATCGGCCGGCCCGACCGAGCCTGAAACACCCCCGCATGGGGCAGCAAACGCATGCCTAGAATATTACGATAAAGAAACAAATAATCCGATCCCCCGCTTGCCGCCAAACCCGGGGCAGGGCAAACCTGCGGGCACCAGCGCATCCACCGGAGCCCGCCCCATGCCCTTCGATTTCCTCCCGCACCGCCGCAAGGCGATCATCGGCATGGTCCATCTCGGCGCGCTCCCCGGCACCCCGCTGCACGACACCCAGGGCGGCATGGCCAAGCTTGTCGACGGTGCCCTGGCCGATATCGAGGCGCTCCAGGCCGGCGGCATCGACGCCATCATGTTCGGCAACGAGAACGACCGCCCGTATTCGCTGAAGGCCCCCGCCGCCAGCATCGCTGCCATGTCCGCCATCGTCGCCGCCGTGAAACCCGAGATCCGCGTCCCCTTCGGCGTCAACTACCTCTGGGACCCCACCGCCAGCATCTGCATCGCCGCGGCCACCGGCGCGCAGTTCGTCCGCGAGATCTTCACCGGCGTCTATGCGTCGGACATGGGCATCTGGGCGCCCGACTGCGAAACCGCGCTACGCACCCGCCGCGACCTCGGCGTGCCCCACCTCAAGCTGCTGTTCAACATCAACGCCGAGTTCGCCACCCCGCTCGACACCCGCCCGATCGGCCTGCGCGCCAAGTCCGCCGTGTTCTCCTCGCTGGCCGACGCCATCATGGTCTCCGGCCCCCTCACCGGCCAACCCGTCGACCAGTCCGAACTCCGCCAGGTCCGCGAGGCCGTCACCGACGTCCCGGTCTTCGTCAACACCGGCGTCAACCTCGACAACGTCGCCGCCATGCTCTCCCTCGCCGACGGCGCCGTCGTCGGCACCCACTTCAAGCACCAGGGCATCACCTGGAACGCCGTCGACGCCGGCCGCGTGATGCGCTTCATGGACAAAGTGAACACGCTCCGTTGACCCTGGGGCGCTGACCATGTTCACCATCGGCCTCGACATCGGCACCACCTCGACCATCGGCATCCTCATCGAGCTGCCGAACAGGGTCGCCGCCCTCGCCTCCCGCCCCGCCACCCTCCACGCGCCCCACCCCGGCTGGGCCGAAGCCGACCCCGCCCAATGGTGGCAGAACGTCTGCAAGATCTGCCACGAACTCCTCGCCGCCGAACCCCGCGCCCGCACCGCCCTGGCAAGCATCGGCGTCGGCGGCATGCTCCCCGCCCTCGTCCTGCTCGATGCCGCCGGCCACCCGCTGCGCCCCAGCATCCAACAGTCGGACGCCCGCTGCGACGCCGAGCTCACCGCCCTCCTGGCCACCACCGACCAGGCCGCCTTCCTCGCCACCGCCGGAAACGGCCTCAACCAGCAGGTCGCCGCCCCCAAGCTGCACTGGCTGGCCAAACACGAACCCGACGCAATCGCCCAGGCCCGAACCCTCACCGGCTCCTACGACTACATCTCGTACCGCCTCACCGGCCAGCGCACCGCCGAACGAAACTGGGCCCTCGAAGCCGGTTTCCTCGACCTCCAAACCGCCGAACCCGCCCCCGCCCTCATCGCCCTGGCCGGCATCGCCCCCGACCTCCTGCCCCCCATCCGCGAAGGCCACACGATCCTCGGCGAAGTCACGCCTGAAGCCGCTACCGCCACGGGCCTCCCCCCCGGCACCAAGGTCATCGCCGGCAGCGCCGACCACATCGCCAGCGCCTACGCCGCCGGCCTCACCGAGGAAGGCGATGCGCTCCTGAAATTCGGCGGCAGCGCCGACATCCTGATCGCCAGCCGCGAGGCAAAACCCGACGACCGCCTCTACCTCGACTACCACTCCATCCCCGGCCTCTACGTCCCGAACGGCTGCATGGCCAGCGGCGGCTCCATGCTCAACTGGCTCGCCACAATCCTCGCCCCCGGCGAAGCCAAGCCCCACCCCCGCCTCGACCAACTCGCCGCAACCATCCCAGCCGGCAGCGACGGCCTCGCCGTCCTGCCTTATCCCCTCGGCGAGAAATCCCCGCTCCACGACCCGCTCGCCCGCGCCACCTTCACCGGCCTGTCCCTCAACCACACCCCGGGCCACCTCTGGCGCGCCACCCTCGAATCCATCGGCTACGCGCTGCGCCACCACGCCGAAGTCTTCCGCGAAATCGGCCACCCCATCCACCGCCTGCGCGCCAGCGACGGCGGCTCGAAAAGCCTGGTCTGGATGCAGATCATCGCCGACATCTTCCAGATGCCCGTCCGCGTCCTGACCGACCACCCCGGCTCCTGCCTGGGCGCCGCCTGGCTCGCCGCCATCGGCACCGGCGCCAGCACCAACTGGCACGGCGTCACCAACTTCATCGGCGAGGGCAGGGTGCTGAACCCGAACCCCGAAACCTCCGCCGCCCACGACGAAGGCTATGCGCGCTACCGCAGCCTCTACGGTTCACTGAAGCCGTGGTTCGCAGGAAAGAGGTAAGAGCCTTCTTTTTGTGAACAAAAAGAAGCAAAAAAACTTCATCCATTTGCACCGTGTTCAACCGGTCAAACACGGTGCAAATGGTTAGAAAGTTTTTTGGTTCTTTTTTTCAAAAAAGAACCGCTTCCTACCCTACGACAGGCGCAACATTCCCCGAGATCCACCGCGCAATCGCCGTCATCCGCGCGTCCTCGTTCTGCTGCCCCATCACCTGCACCCCCACCGGCATCCCGCCCACCGCCATCAACGGCATCGTCACCGCCGGCGCGAACAGCATCGAGCTGGGCGCGTTGAACACGAAGTCCCCGGTCGGCCGCGGATGCAGCGGCTGGCCGGGAACGTCGCCCGACCAAGGCGTCGCCGGCCCCGGGCAGGCCAGCGTGATCACCGCATCGGCCAGCGGTGCGGCCGCCTTGTGGACCAGCTGCGCGCTGTCCCGTGCCAGCAGGGCCGCACGGTAATCGTCCGGCGACATCGCCTCGGCGCGGCGCAGCGCGTTCTGCGCCCGCTCGCTCACCTTGCCCGGATTGGCATCGACCAGCGGCCGTTGGTACCAGCGATTCTCCCAGGCGGTGATGCTGCCGCAGACCGACCGCCCATTGGCCACCGACCGCTCCAGCGCCTCGATGAACCCATGGTCACCCCGCCGCAGCAGCCCGACTCCCGCCGACCGCAACTGCTCCAGCAACGTCTCGAACGCCGCCTTGCTCGCTGCATCCAGATCCGGCCAACCTTCGGTCTCCAGCACGATCAGCCGCCCCGGCTTAACCGCCTCGGGCGGCGAGTCGGGGCCGATCAGCCCGAGGCACCCGCGATCGCCGCCGGCCCGTTTGGTGATCTCGATCGCCACCTGCCACATGTCCTCGATCGATCCGGCATGCGGCCCATGCGTGCTCATCGAGGTCGCCTGCCGCTCGCCGCGGTTGATGCCGCCCTGGGTCGGCTTCAGCGCGAAGTTGCCGCAATACGCTGCGGGCCGGATGATCGAACCGCCCACCTGCGTGCCGATCGCCGCCGGCATCATCCGCGCGCCAACCGCCGCCGCCGAACCGGAGGAGGAGCCGCCGGGGGTGCGCGAGGGATCGAACGGGTTCGTGGTCGGCCCCGGATGCGCGCCGCCGATCTCGGCGGTCACCGTCTTGCCGAAGATCACCGCGCCGGCCAGGCGCAGCGCCCAGACGGCGGCATTGTCGCGCTTCGGGAAGTTGCCGCGGAATGCCTCGCAGCCCATCTCGGTGGGGTGGTCCACGGTCTCCAGCAGGTCCTTGATGCCCACCGGCATCCCGTCGATCGCCGAAAGCGGCTTGCCTTCCGCCCAGCGCTTCGTGCTGGCATCCGCCGCCGCGCGGGCCGACTCGAGGTTCAGCGAGGCCATCGCCTTCACCACGGGCTCGCGCTCCTGCACCGTGGCGATGCAGCGCTCCAGGTAGGCGCGCGGCGTGTCGCTGCCGTCGCGGAAGCGGGGCACGGCATCGTGGAAGGTCAGGGCGCGGAAGCTGCGGGGATCGTAGGTCATGGGTTCGGGCTCCAGGGCGACACTCTGGCCCCATCCTGGCAAGTCGCGGTCCGCATGGCTATCGGCCTCGCCTGACATTCGACAACGAAAAGCCCGCCGGTGGAAACCGGCGGGCTCGGGTCGTTCGCGATGGCGCTGCGTCAGTTGGCTTGGTTGCCGTCCGGCACGATGGTCGGGCGGCGGCGGTCGGCCATGAACTGGTCGAACTCGGCCTTGTCCTTGGCGCGGCGCAGGCGCTCGAGGTATTCCACGAACTCCTTCTGCTCCTCCTCCAGGCGCCGCAGCGTCTCGGTGCGGTACTCGTCGAAGGCGGCGTTGCCGCTCGGGGGCGCGGGGGGCTGTTGCTGCTGCCAGCTGTTGCCCCACTTGCCCCAGCAGGACGCGCCCTGCGGTGAGGCCTGGGTGTTGTGCCACTGGCCGGGCGCCTGGTTCATCCAGCGCCGGCCGATGCGGCCGCTGCCGACGAGGTAGCCGACCAGCGCGATGCCGAGTGGCCAGAAGAAGACAAAGGCGAGGACCGTGGCGACGATCCAGGCCGGCTTGGGGATGTCGTTCAGGTACGCCGAGAAGGGCACGATGGCCTCCGTGGTGCGGGTGGGTGGATGTGAATGTTAATCACATTTACATAGGTGGGGCATCCCGGCCCCCAAGTCAAGCAGAATGCGCATCGAAATCGAACATGCGCCGCGTCAGCGCGGCGGCGTGCCCAGGCCGAGCGACTGCAGGTAGATCAGCAGCCCGGCTTCCAGCAGTTCCTCCGGCGCCATCGGGAGCTTGCGCCGCACCGCATCCGTGCGGCCGACGAACAGCGAGGCGATGCCGTGCGACAGCGCCCAGATATGTAGCGCCATCATCATCGGCGGCGGCCGGTTGCCGCTGCCGCGCCACGCAGCACAGGCCGCCTCGGCGGCCCGGCGAACCACGCCGAACGCGGTGTCGGAGGCGCGCAGCAGGCCGGGATCGTCCTCCAGCGGGAAGCCGGGCTCGAACATCGCGGCGTAGGCGGCGGGTTCCTGGCGGGCGAAGGCCAGGTAGGCCCGGCCGCAATTCTCGATCGCCGCGACCGGATCGGGCCGGCCCTGATTCCAGGCCGCTTCCAGCGCCACGGCGAAGCGCTCGAAGCCCTGGCGCGCAATCTCGGCCACCAGGGCGTTGCGGTCGCGGAAGTGCCGGTAGGGGGCGGCGGCACTCACGCCGGCTGCGCGCGCCACCTCGGCGAAGCTGAAGCCCGCGGGCCCGCGCTCGGCGATCAGCGCCAGCGCCGAGGCGATCAGCGCCTCGCGCAGGTTGCCGTGGTGATAGCTGTCGCGGCCTTCGGCGCGCGGGCCGCGCGGGGGATCGGAGCCAAAGCGCATGTGAAAGGCGTTTACATCAATGCGCTTCGGAATGCATCCGCCGTGTGCGTCACGAGGGCGGCGTCAGCACCCGGAAGCGCTCGAACCAGCCGATCGTCGCGGACACCTCGGCGGCGAACAGCGACGGGCGCATCGCGCCGCTGCTGTGGCTGGTGGCGGGGAAGCGCAGCAGCGCGGTCTCGACGCCGACGAGCTTGAGGGCCGCGTACATCTGCAGCGCCTCGGTCGCCGGGGTGCGGCTGTCGGCCTCGCCGGCCATCAGCAGGGTGGGGGTGCGGATGCGCGCCGCCTTGGCCAGCGGCGAGCGGGCGCGGTACTTGGCGGGGTCTTCCCAAGGCAGCACGTCGCCCATCCAGACCGGGCCGCCGGTCGGCCCCATGTCGGCGGTCAGCAGCCAGCTTTCCCATGAGACCACCGGCTTGATCGAGACGGCCGCGCGGAAGCGTGAGGAATGCGCGACCCCCCACAGCGTCAGCACGCCGCCGCCCGAGACGCCGGTGATGAACAGGTTGCCGGCATCGATCTCCGGGCGCGCGGCGACGCTGTCCAGCACCGCCATCAGGTCGTCGTGGTCCGGGCCGGGGAAGCGGTCGTGCAGCGCATTGGCGAAGGCCTCGCCATAGCCGGTGGAGCCGCAGGGGTTGACCGCCAGCACCGCGTAGCCGGCGGCGGCCATCATCTGGTGCTTCATCGCGAAGCGGTCGCCATACTGGGCATACGGCCCGCCATGGATCTCCAACGCCAGCGGGTGCGGCCCGGGCCCGGGGGGCAGGGTCAGCCAGGCCTGGACCTGGCGCCCCTCGCCGCCGGTGTGCCAGAGCATCTCGGCCGGTCGGAACCCGCCGACGCTGGCGGCCAGCGCGCCGTTCAGGTCGGTCAGCGTCTGCGTCTGCCCCGATGCGTCGAGCACGGCGACGTCGCCGGGCAGGTCGGAGGCGCCGCGGACATAGGCGAGGGTGCCGTCCCTTGCCACCGAGAAGCCGCCGCCGGAATAGGGCATTTCGATCGAGGGCGCGGCCATGTCGCGCAGCAGCGGCGTGTAGCGGCCATCGGCGAGTGCCACCCGGCCCACCGCGCGGCAGCCGGGATCGTCGTGGCAGACCAGCAGGTTGGCGCTGTCGGCCCAGGCGATGCTGTCGATGCTGCGGTCGAAGCCGGCCAGCACCGGCCGTGCCGCGCCGCCCGCGGCCGGCATCACCCACAGGCGCTTCGGCCGATGGCTGAGCGGCTTGGCGTCGGCCAGCAGGAAGGCGAGCCAGCGCCCGTCGGGCGAGAGCGTGGGCGCGGTGGCCATGCCGGGCTGGTCGGACAGCCGGCGCACGGTGCCGCCTTCGACGGCGACGGCATGCAGGGTGATGTCGTTCGGCGCACGGTCCCAGTCGGCGCGGCGCGAGCCGGCCATCAGCAGCCATTGCCCGTCGGCCGACCAGCACAGGCCGGGCGTGGTCAAATGCGGCATGCCATGCCACCAGGCGCCGCGCGTGACCTGCCGCGGCTTGGCGCCGCCATCGGCTTGGACCACCCAGCACTGGAAGCTGCCTTCCGGCCATTCGCCCACCGTGTCGTGGCGGAACATCAGCCGGTCGGTGAATTTCGGCGCCGCGGCCCACGTCTCGCCGCTGCCGGCTTCGCCCAGGGCCAGCCAGGACGGGGCGGCGGCGATCTCGCGCTGCTGGAAGGCCAGGCTTGTGCCGTCGGGCGACCAGGCCAGTTCGCGCAGGGCGGTGGGCGAGGTGAGCAGCGTGCGCGTCTGCCCGGTGGCGAGGTCGTGCACGTGCAGCCCGGGCGCCGCGCCGCCAGTCAGGAAGGCGAGGTGACGTCCGTCCGGCGACCAGCGCGCGGTTCCGGCGCCGAGGCTGCCGGGTACCTCCGCCCAGTTTGTCCGGTCGGTCGACAGCATCAGCACGGTGTGCCGCGTGTCGGTGGTGCGCGGGCGCGTGGTCAGGGCGTAGCAGAGTGCCGTGCCGTCGGGCGAAAGCTGCACGTCGGCGGCGCTGCGGAAGGCGAACGTATCGGCGGGCGCGAGGCGCCGCTTCTGGGGCGTCATGGGGCAGGGGGCTTTCGCTATGAGAGTCGGCCGCGCGCCTGCACCACCCAGGTGGCCTCCACCCGGCCGCCGCGCACGGCCTGGATCTTTTCGTGCAGGTGCACGGTGGTGTCGGAGTAGCCGACGACGAACTGCATCTTGTCGCCGACCTTGGGCGTGTCGCTCGGCGCGTCGAGCACGACGGTGGTGTGCTCCGCCGACAGCGCCACCGGCTTGCTGGCCACGAGGCCGAGCGGGCGGGGCGGTGCGGCGTCGCTGGTCATCGCCTTCTTGCCGGCATCGAGGATGATACGGGTCGGGGTGGGGCGGGAGGTGACGGTGGCCAGCACCGTGAGCGCCTGCGGGAAGCCGAGGCCGAAGCGGGTGCGGTAGAGCTCGTCGGAGAAGATCAGGCCGCCGGCCTGGATCTCCGTGACGCCGGGCTGGCGGGCGCAGTAGGGGAAGGTGCCGGTGCCGCCGCAGGAGACGATCTCGCACTCGATGCCGGCCGCGCGGATGGCCTTGGCGCTGGCGACCAGGTGGCCGATGGCGTCGGCCACCACGGCGGCCTTCTCGTTGCCGTCGGCGATGGCGACCGCGTGGGCCTCCCAGCCCATCACGCCGCGCAGCTTCAGGCCCGGGGTGGCGGCGATGTGTTTCGCGAGTGCCACGGTGGCTTCGCCCGGCTCGGTGCCGGCGCGGTTCATGCCGGTGTTCACCTCGATCAGCACGCCCTGCACCTTGCCGGCCGCGGCGGCGGCGGCACCGATGGCATCGGCGACTGCCTTGCTGTCGACGGCGACCTTCACGTCGGCGCGGTCGATCAGGGCGACGAGGCGGGCGATCTTCTGTGGGCCGACGATCTGGTTGGCGACCAGCAGGTCGGTGATCCCGGCATCGACCAGCACCTCGGCCTCGCCGAGCTTGGCGCAGGTGGCGCCGATCGCGCCGGCTTCCATCTCCTTGCGCACCAGCTCGGGTGTCTTCTGGCCCTTGAAGTGCGGGCGCCAGGCGATGCCGTTGGCGCGGCATTCGGCGGCGGCGCGGGCGATGTTCGCCTCCATGATGTCGAGGTCGACCAGTAGGGCAGGGGTGTCCAGCTCGGCCACCGCAAGCCCGATCGTCGTCATGTCGTCCGCCATGTGCCCTGCTCCCCGTCGTATGCGCGGAGCCTAGACAATCCGTGCGGTTTGGGAAGGCCGCTACTTCGCGTCCAGCAGCCGCCAAGTGGAGGTGGCGAAGGCCATGAGGTCACCGCCCGCGTCGGTCATGCGCGATTCGAGGTAGTTGATGCTGCGGCCGCGGCGCAAGAAGGTGGCGTGCGCCTGCACGATGCCGGCGCGGGCCGGCTTGATGTATTGCGTGTTCATCTGCAGCGTCATGCCCACGCCGGCCGCGTGGGTCAGCAGGTGGCCCATCGAGATGTCGAGCACGGTGGCGATCAGGCCGCCATGCAGCGAGCCCTGCGGGTTGAACATGAAGTCCTTCACCTCGAGACGCACGGTGCAGTCCGCCTCGCCGTAGCTGATGTCCAGGCCGAGCAGGCGGGCGAGGAAGAAGGTGCCGAAGCCGGGCGACTGGGTGCGGATCGCCTCCTCGAAGGCGCTGCGGGCCAGGGCTTCGTCCATGTCGTGTCCTCCGTGGGGTCGTGCGGTTGTAGCCATTCCCGGCCGGGCCAAACAGGGCCATCATGGTGGCGACCGGCCGGGGGGAGAGGGCATGACGACATTGCTGGATATCAGCCTGACGCGCAGCCTGGATGCGCTGTTGGAGCACCATCAGGAGCCGGAATGGCCGGGCATGCTGGTCGAGGCCTGGGTGTTCGAGGATCGGCCGGCGCGGCGGGCGGCCGAGGATGTGCTGCGGGCGCGCGGCTACCAGGCGGTGATCCGCAGCGCCTACAAGCCGCTGGTGCATGCCTTCCTGGAGGAGATCGACCTCGCCGGCGTCACCGCGGTGACGATCGGCCTGCCGCCCGAAGTGCCGGAGCGGTTCCGTGTCGAGGCCTATCCGCTGCCGGGGTTGCTGGCGCCGATCCCGGTGACCTATGCCGAGGGCCGTACGCCGGAGCACTACGAGATCACGCTGACCCGCGCCGGCCAGGACGAGTATCTCTACGTCTATGCGCCGAACCGCAGCCGCCTCGACCCGGTCGGCCGCGAGGCGCTGTCACCCACCGGCTGGCTGCGCACCTTCCCGCCCGGCTGCCCGGTGCCGAACCACAACGCGGCGTTGCCGACCGACTACGAGCAGGCCTTCGACGCGGTGATCGCCGCGGTGCGCGGCCATGCCTGGCCGGCGACGACGCCGTTCTTCGACACGCTGGAAATCGCCATCGGCATCGGCGGCATTGAGCGCAGCCTGGCGTGGCATGACGAGGTGATCTCGACGCGGGAGGCGCTGCACGAGGATCTGTATTTCTCGCTGCTGGAGCTGTTCCAGCAGATCGGCGGCCGGCCGCTCGGGACGCGCGACTTCCAGCCGGGCCAGATCGTGCCGCTGATCGACGCGGCCGCCGGCGCCACCACCGTGCGCGTGGCGCTGGTGCCGCACCGCCCGGCGGTCGAGCGTGGCTGGGAGCCGGAGACGCTCGACCGGGCCGGAAGGCCGCTGACGGCGCGGGAGATCGAGGGGCATCTGGCCGGCCTGGGCGGCACGCCGTTCGGTACCTCCTCTGTGCAGGGACGGCCGGTGCGCGGCACCTATGTCGAGGGCGACGATGTCGGGCTGGTCATCACCGCCGGGCAGCATGCCAACGAAACCTCCGGCCCGGTCGGTGCGCTGCGGGCGGCGCGCGCCTTGCTGAAGCGCGAGGGCGTGCACATGGCGGTGCTGCCGCAGGAGAACGCCGACGGCTACGCGCTGCATCACCGCCTGCGCGCGCAGAACCCGCGCCACATGCACCACGCCGCGCGATTCACCGCGCTCGGCGACGATTTGGAGTTTCGCGCCGAGGACCGGCCGCTGGAACGCGCGGCGCGGCTGGAGGCGTATCGGCGGACCAGTGCCCGGCTGCACCTGAACCTGCACGGCTATCCCGCGCATGAATGGACCCGCCCGCTGACCGGCTACCTGCCGACCGGCTACGGGGCCTATGCCTTGCCGCGCGGCTTCTTCCTGATCCTGCGCCACCATCCCGGCCTGGACGAGCAGGCGCATGCGTTCATGCAGGCGATCACCGCCCGCCTGATCGCCGACCCGGCGCTCGCCCGCCTGAACGCCGAGCAGATCGCCGCCTACCAGACGCATCTCGGCCCGGTGCCGAGCCCGATCTACAACGGCATCATCTGCGAGATCGGCGCCAACGAGCGCATGATCCCGCCCTTCCAACTCGTCACCGAATACCCCGACGAGACCATCTACGGCGACGCGTTCCGCCTTGCCCATACCACCCAGATGAACACGGTGCTGCACGCGGCCGAGCTGGTGCTCGACTACGGCATGCTCGCAGGGAAGGAGCTGGTTTCGTGAGCGAGCCCAAGGACCCGAACGCCCCGCTCGCCGACTGGCTGCGCGCCCGATACGGCGATAGCGCCCCTGTGGTTCCGCCGGAGGCCGACACGGCGACGCTGCGCTCCATGGCGCGGCACCGCACCATGCGGCATTTCACAGAGCAGCCGGTCGGGGCGGACCTGCTGCGCACTCTGGCCGCCGTGGCGATTGCGGCACCGAGCAAGTCCGACCTGCAGCAGGCCGATATCGTCATCGTCGAAAGCCCCGCCCAGCGCGAGGCGCTCGCAGCGCTGCTGCCCGACAATCCGTGGGCGAAGGCCGCGCCGGCGTTCCTGGTGTTCTGCGGCAACAACCGGCGCCATCGCCGGCTGCACGCGCTGCGCGGTCACGCCTTCGCCAACGACCATCTCGATGCCTTCTTCAACCCGGCCGTGGAGGCCGGCATCGTGCTGGGCACCTTCATCGCCGCCGCCGAATCGGTGGGCCTGGCCACCTGCCCGATCTCGGCGATCCGCAACCATCCGGACGAAGTGGCGAAGGTGCTGGCGCTGCCGGCGCATGTGTTTCCGGTCGCCGGGCTGTGCGTCGGCTGGCCGAGCGGGTTCACCGCGATGACGCCGCGGCTGCCGTTGTCCGCCACCGTCCATACCGACCGCCACGACGATGCGGCGCTCGACGACCACATCGCCGAATACGATTCGCGCCGCGACCGCGACAAGCCGGTGCGCGCCCGCCGCCGCGACGATCTGTTCGGGGCGCATCAGCCCTACACCTGGTCCGAGGACAAGGCGCGGCAATATGCCCAGCCGGAACGCACCGGCTGGGGCGCCTTCGTGCGGCGGATCGGCTTCCGGCTCGATTGACCGCGCCGCCCGCCGCTGCTCAAACCCCCGCCGCCACATCCCGCGAGACGATACCCCAATGCGCCCAGCCTCCTTCGAACTGCCCATGGACGTCCTGCGCACCCGCCAGAACGTGAAATGGGCCAAGTACGGCCCCGACGTTCTGCCGGCCTGGGTGGCCGAGATGGACTTCTCCATCGCCCACCCGATCCGTCGTGCCATCAGCGACCTGATCCGCGAGGAGGAGTACGGTTACCCCCACCGCGCCGGCGGCGGCCATGGCGACGAGGGCCTCTCCGGCGCCTTCGCCCGGCGCATGCAGTCCCGCTTCGGCTGGACCGTCGATCCCGGTCTGGTGCAGCCGCTGTCGGACCTCGTGCAGGGCACCTACGCCGCCGTCTGGGCGTTCTCCGACCCGGGCGACGGCATCCTGCTGCACCTGCCGGCCTATCCGCCGTTCCACTCGGCCATCCACGACACCGGCCGCCGGCTCGACGCGCTCCAGCTGCGCAGCGATGCCACCGGCTACGTGCTCGACCTCGATGCGATGGCCAAGCTGGGCGACGCGCGCACGAAGATCCTCATGCTCTGCAATCCGCAGAACCCGACCGGGCGCGTGTTCACCCGCGACGAATTGCTGGCCATGGGCCGCATGGCGATTGAGCGCGACTGGATCATCGTCGCCGACGAAATCCACTCCGACCTCGTGTACGACGGCCACGTCCACATCCCGATCGCCACCCTCTCGCCCGAGATCGCGGCGCGCACCGTCACCATCACCAGCGCGACCAAGAGCTTCAACATCCCCGGCCTGCGCTGCGGCCTGATGCATTTCGGCACGGCCGAGCTGATGGCCCGCTTCCACGCCCGCGTGCCCACCCGCGTGCTCGGCGCGCCGGGCATCATCGGCGTCGACGCGACCATCGCCGCGTGGGACCACGGCCAGCCCTGGCTCGACGAGGTGCTGCCCTATCTCGACGCCAACCGCCAGCGCTTGGCCGCCTTCCTCAAGGCCGAGTTGCCCGGCATCAAGTTCCACGCGCCGGAGGCCACCTATCTCGGCTGGCTGGACTGCTCGGCCCTCGGCCTGCCCGGCACCGCGTTCGACTTCTTCCACGACCGCGCGAAGATCGCCTTCAGCCCCGGCCAGGCCTTCGACCCGGCGAACGAGAAGGCGGTCCGCTTCAACTTCGCCACCTCAGCGCCGATCCTGGAGCGCATCCTCGCCCGCATGGCCGACGCCGTGCGCAGCAACCTTCGCTGAAGGAGACCCTGCAATGCCCGTCTACATGTATTTCAACGAAACGGTCACCAACCCGGAGGTCTTCGAGACCTACCGCAAGCAGGCCGGGCCGATGATCCTGTCCTATGGCGGCAAATACATCGTGCGCGGCGGCGCGGTGACGAACCTTGAGGGCGAGCCCGGCCTCGGGCGCGTCGTGATCATCGAGTGGGAGAGCATGGAGGCGGCGAAGCGCTTCTACTTCAGCCCGGAATACCAGGTGCTGGTGAAGCTGCGGCAAACCTGCACCATCGGCACCGCCGCCATCCTCGACGGCGCGCCGCCGACCGGCTGATGCACCGGCCCTGTGTTCGCAGTCCGCCCGCGAACACAGGGCCGCGCCCGTCGCGCCCTCAGGTCAGGAAGTAGGCGTCCACCGGCGGCGCGGACGACACGACGTAGCCGAGGTCCTTCATCGAGGCGACCGTCAACAGGCTCAGCGGCGCGGCGACCATGCCGGGCGCGGGCGATGCGGTGTCGAGCCAGCCCGTCATCAGCTCATGGCGGAACACCGCCTCCGACCAGTGCGACCCCATGGTCCCCGCCCCGCCGCCGCTTTCCAGCGGCACCGCCAGCGCGTTCACCCCGTTGTCGAACCCCTGGAAGGCGTCGACGAGCTTGTCGTATTCGGCCATCGCGTTGCCGCCGATGAAGTTGCTGCCGGACAGCCCCTTGTAGCTCCAGATCGAGCCGTAGCCGATGCCGTGCAGCATCTCGTGCGTCACGATCTCGTCGAAGAATCCAGCCGCGTGGAACGCCGACGCGTCGTCCACGTCGAACTCCATCATCGCGGTCGCCGGCAGGTAGCTGCCGACCCGCAGCGACGTCGGCCCCGCCTGGCCGAGCACGCCGCCCGCGCCGTCGATCGCCTTCAGTTCGGCGGAGATCTGGATGTCGTCGATCGTGCCGCCCTTGACCCGCACATTGGCCACGTCGCCGACGATGATGGTGCTGATGCGGTCGGCCGCGGCCTTGAACACGTTCTGCAGCGTGGCCGTCCAGGTGCCCTTGAACTGGATCGTCACGTTGTATCCGCCGGCCGCGCCGCTGGTGTAGCTGCTGACCGTGCCGCCGGTCTCGCCGCCGCCCGAGCCACCGCCGCCGACGGGCTTGCCCTTCGCCGCCGATGAACCCGCGGCGCTCAGCCCGAGATCGCCCGCCGCGAGTGAACGGGTGAGGTCGACAAGGATGACCTCCTGCAGCACGGCGCCGATCGCCGGTGCCGCGGCCGCCGGCGGCAGCACCGGCGCCCAGTGGCCCAGCAGCGAATCCGCTCGGTATGCCTCGGGAATGTCGTTCTCGTCCGCTTCGCCCGGAAGCCTGATCCTGGCCGTGCCGCGCATATCCTGCCTCGCATCGCAATCAATTGAGATCAAAAACTAGGCCGCAGTTCCTTTCCGAACTATGACCGCCGGAAATACGAGACAAAATGATACTTTTTGGAACGGGCGGGCAGACGATGCGCCGCGTCGGAGACTAAGCGCGGAAAGCCGGCAGCACCTCGGCGCCGAACCGGCGGGTCGATTCCATCACCAGCGCGTGGTCCATCTCGCCGAACCCGGTCTGGCACAGCAAATGCCGCACCCCGGCCTCGCGCAGCTCCGCCACCTGCTCGCGCACCCGCTTGGCGGAGCCGAACAGCGTGCCGGTCTCCAGCATGTTGGGCAGTGCCACTTCATCCGGTACCGATGCATCGGCCCAGGGGTTCAGCACCGCCGGGTCCACCACGAAATCTGGCGGGTTCAGCGTGGTGCGCAGATGGTTGATGTGGTGTCGCGCCGCCAGCAGCTCGCGCGACACGGTGTCCTCCGCCTCCGCATCGCTCTCGCCGACATAGACGTTGCGCCACAACGCCGCGGACTCCATCAGCCGCGCGCGGGTTGCCGCGTCGTGCCCGCCCTCCTGCAACGCACCTTCATAGGTCGCCCAGCGCTCGCGAATGCGCGGCACCGACAGCCGTGAGGTCAGGATCGGGATGCCGCGCAGCCCGCACTCCCGGAACGAGCCCGGCGAAATCACGCTGCGCCACAGCGGCGGCCCGCCCGCCTGCACCGGCTTCGGCCGCAGCGCCGGAACGTGCACAGAATAGTATTTGCCCTCGTGCGTCACCGGCGCCTCCCGCCACAGTCGCTCGAAGATGGATTGCGCCTCCTCCATCCGCGCCTTGCTGTCGTCGCTGCGCAGGCCGTGGCCGATGAACTCGTATTCGTTGAACACCGTGCCCTTGCCGATCCCGACATCGATCCGCCCCTTGGAAAGATTGTCGAGCAGGGCTAGCTGGGTTGCCAGCCGCACCGGATGGTGGAACGGCATCTGCACCACCGCGAAGCCGATCCGGATGCGGCTGGTCTTCATCGCCAGCGCGGCCGCGAAGGTCAGCGCGTCGTTGTAGACGCTTTCGCCAGTGAAATAATGCTCCGTCAGCCACACGCTGTCGAAGCCCAGCGCCTCGACCGCACAGGCCAGCTCCAGCTGCTGCTCGATGCAGGCCGCATCCTCCTCGGGCGAGGGCGAGGCCGCCAGGGTCAGCCAACCGAACCGCATGGGATGCTCCTCAGAACAGCGAATACCCGCCGTCGATCACGAACGACTCGCCCGTATGATACGCGCTGGCGTCACTCATGATGTAGACCGCAACACCGCCGAAATCCGCCCCGGTCCCCCAGCGCCGCATCGGAATCCGCGGCATCACGGCGCCGGCAAACTTGTCGTTGCCGATCGACTTGGCCGTCATGTCCGTCTCGATCCAGCCCGGCAGGATCGCATTGGCCGTTATGCCATGGCGCGCCGTCTCCACCGCAATGGATTGGAGCATCGAAACCAGCCCGCCCTTGGTCGCCGAATAATGCTCGTTGCGCGCCGCCCCCTCGATCGCCGCCAGCGACGCCGTCCCTACCAGCCGACCGCCGCCGCCGCGCGCCACCATGTGCCTGGCCGCCGCGCGCAGCGTGAACATCGCCCCGTCGAGGTTCACCCGCATCACCTTGTTCCAAAGCTCGGTGTCGTACTCATGAAACGGCACCGACCGCCCGGCCCCGATGCCGGCATTGGCGAAGCACCCGTCCACGCGCCCCATGGCATCGAGCGTGCGCGCGAACGCCGCATCCACCGCCGCCTCGTCGCCCACATCGCATTCCAGCGCGAGGATCCTGCGCCCGGTTTTCTCCAGCTCGGCCTTCGCCGCGGCGTTCTTGGCGGGATTGGTCCCCCAGATCGCCACGTCGGCCCCCGCCTCGGCGATCGCCACCGCCATGCCGAGCCCAATGCCGGAATTCCCGCCGGTGATCAGCGCGACCTTCCCGGTCAGGTCAAAGGGCTTGTAGGCCATGGCAGCGTCTCCTCGCGTTTCCCTTCGGCCAGCGTGGCCCGGCCAGGGCGGGGCGGCAAGCCCCGGGCGTGGGAAGAAAGGAATCACGTTCTTTTTTGAAAAAAAGAACCAAAAAACTTTCTATCCATTTGCGCCCACCTTCATAGGTCCAGCGCAGAGCAAATGGAGAAAAAGTCTTTTTGCTTCTTTTTCTTCAGAAAAAGAAGACTCTTCCTTCCTTCACGCCGCCGGAGCCACGCTCAACCCCACCACCTTGTGCGCCGCGATGAACCCCGCCACGAGCCCGCTCGCCTTCGCCTCCTCCACGAACTCGCGCAGGAAGGCCTGCCCCGCCATCAACGTCTTGCCGCAACCGATCGCCTGCTGCACCGCCATGAACTTCCCGTCCATGATCGTGTGCCCCGGCGCTTTCGGGGCATCCCCGAGCAGCCCTGGCCGCAGCCCCGCCAGCGCGTCGACGCCGCCCTGGAGGTACATCTCGAACGCCCCGCCCAGCCCGTTCGCCCGCACCAGCGTCGCGTGCTGGATGTTGCGCTCCAGCCACAAATCATACGCGGCGCGGGCCGACACGCAGATGCGCACGCCGGGCTTGTCCACGTCCGCGATCGTGCGCAGCTTCGAGCCGGGCGGCACCATGTAGGTCGCCTCGATCTCGCAGTATGCAGCGGTGAACGCGGTCTTTTCCGAACGCAGCGGGTCGGCGCCGATCAGCCCGATATCCCACGCATCCGTCCCCGCCGCATCGGCCAGCACGCCGGGGTTTGGATACGGCACCTTCACCAGCGGAACGCCCAGACGCCGCGCCACCTCGGCCGCCATGCTCGGCGACACCCCGACGGGGCCGCCATCCGCGTCCTTGCCGGTCACGAGCAGGAAGTTGCTCATGTTGATCCCCGCCCGCAGCACCCCTGTCGGCGCCAGCTCGGCCCGCGCGGCAGCAACATCAACCATGGCATCGTCTCCCCGTCAGTCATCGTTCCATGCCACCATGCCACCGCCGCCAGCATGCCGGAAGGGCAGGGGAACCATGATCGCCGTCATCTTCGAAGTCCGCCCCGCCGAGGGCCGCACCGAAGCCTATCTCGACCTCGCCGCGAAGCTGCGCGACGACCTCGCGACGATGGACGGCTTCATCAGCGTCGAGCGCTTCCAGAGCCTCACCGACCCGGGCAAGCTCCTCTCCCTCTCCTTCTGGCGCGATGAGGCGGCCGTCGCCGGCTGGCGCAACCAGGCCCGCCACCGCGCCACCCAGTCCGCCGGCCGCGGCGGCGTGTTCGCCGAATACCGCCTGCGCGTCGCCGCCGTGCTGCGCGACTACGGCCTCGACGAGCGCGAGCAAGCCCCCGCCGACAGCCGCGTGCACCACGCATGACCCCCTACATCTGCACCACCTGCGGCACCCAATACGCCCCGAGTGCCGCGCCCCCGCCGTCCTGCCCGATCTGTCAGGACGAGCGCCAATATGTCGGCCCCGGCGGCCAGTCCTGGACCACGCTCGACACCCTGCGCCGCACCCACGCCAACATCTGGCGCCTGCGCGAGCCCGATCTGTTCGACCTCCAGACCACCCCCGGCTTCGCCATCGGCCAGCGCGCCCACCTGCTGCGTACGCCATCGGGCAACATCCTGTGGGACTGCATCGCCCTGCTCGACGACGCGACAGTGCAACTCATCCAAGCCCTCGGCGGCCTCTCCGCCATCGCCATCTCGCACCCGCATTTCTACACCACCATGGCCGAGTGGGCGCGCGCCTTCGCCTGCCCGATCTGGCTCCACGAAGCCGACCGCGCCCACATCCAGCGCCCCGACCCAGCCCTGCGCTTCTGGTCCGGCCCCACACACGCGCTGGCCGACGGCCTCACCCTCATCAACGCCCCCGGCCACTTCGACGGCGCCGCCATGCTCCACTGGCAACAAGGCGCCGAAGGAAGCGGCGTGCTGCTCGCCGGGGACGTGATCCAGCTCGTGCCCGACGCGAATTCGGTCAGCTTCATGCGCAGCTACCCGAACCTCATCCCGCTCCCCGCCCACGCCATCACCGGGATCGAGTCCGCCATCGCCCCCTTCGCCTTCGACCGCCTCTACAACGCCTTCGCCCCGCGCGGCATGATGTCCAACGCCAAGCCTAACATCGCCCGCTCCGCTGAGCGCTATCGGCGCTGGATAGCCCCGTGATCGACGACCGCAGCCCCGCCCCCGCGCTCCCAGCGCCGGACCCATGGAGATGCCCGGCATGAACGACGAGATCGACCGGCTGTTCGCCCAGGTCCACGCCATCGAGGCGCAGATCGAAGACCAGCTGGACGCGCACCGCGCGCAGTTCCGCTACCGCATGGCGCAGGGCCGCGCTGAGTTCGAGGCCGAGGCCCGCCGGCTGCATCAAACCCTGCGCGCCGGTCTGCTGCGCTACCTCTGGGAGACGCCCTGGCGCCACCTTCTCGTCGCGCCGGTGATCTATGCGATGGTGGTGCCGTTCGCGCTGCTGGATGTGAGCCTGACCGTCTACCAGCACATCTGCTTCCGCGCCTGGGGCATCGCCCGCGTGCCCCGGCGGGACCACATCGTGCTGGACCGCCACCGCCTCGGCTACCTCAACATCATCGAGAAGCTGAACTGCCTCTATTGCAGCTACGCCAACGGCCTGTTGGGCTATGCGCGCGAGATCGCCGGGCGCACCGAGCAATACTGGTGCCCGATCCGCCACGCCACCGCCATCCGCGGCCCGCACAGCCGCTACAAGGCCTTCGTCGACTACGGCGACGCCGAAGGTTACCGCGCCCGGCTCGAGGAACTGCGCGCCAAGCTGCGCTGACCGCTAGGCGCCCGACCGCAACGCCTGGTCCGCCCCCAGCGCCGGCGCCCCGCTTACAACCGGCGGCCGCACCCCGTCGAAGCTCATCGGCAACCCGATCAACGGCAGCGTCATCCCCGGCGGCGGCTGCAACAACCCCAGCGCAGCCACCTGCGTATCCGTATGCAGCACCCCCATGTCGTTGATCGGCGCGCACGGCACCCCGATCGCCTCGAACCGCTCCTCCCAGAATGCAGAGGGCTTCCGCGTCATGATCGCCGAGATCAGTCCGATGATCTCCTCCTTGTTGCCCGCCCGCGCCGCGTTGGTGGCATAGCGCGGATCGGCGGCCCACTCGGGATGCCCCAGCTCGGCCGCCATCTTGGCGAACAGCCGGTCCGTCGCCGCCGCCACCACCAGCTCCCGGTCCGCCGTCGGCAGCGCCTGGAACACCACCACGCGAGGGTTGCCGCTCCGGTCCCGCTGCGGATGTTTCCCGGATTCGGCAAACGCCGCCCAATGCCCGCTCATCCACCCCATCGCCGTCTCCAGCAGCGAGGTATCGACGATCCCGCCCGCCCCGGTCCGCTCCCGCCGCAGCAGCGCCGCCAGGATCCCCATCGCCGCCCACATCCCGGTGCCGAGATCGAGCACCTGCACCCCGATCCGGCTCGGCGCCCCCGCCGGATCGCCGTTCAGCGCGAACAGCCCGGAAAACGCCTGCACCATCGGCTCGAACCCCGGCGACATCCGCCGCGGCCCCACCGCCCCCAGCGCCCACAGCGAGCAATAGACCAGCCGCTTATTGCCCGCGACCATCGCCTCGGCCCCCAGCCCCAGCTTCTCCAGCGCCCCGGGGCGCAAATTCTGCACCACCACGTCGCTCTGCCCGATCCGTTCCACCAGCCAGGCGAAATCGTCCTCGTTGCGGAAATCCAGCGTCACGCTGCGCTTGTTCATGTTCATGGCCTGGAATGTGGTGGCCATCCCGCCATGGAACGGCGGCCCCCAGCCGCGCGCATTGTCCCCCTCCGGCCGCTCGACCTTCAGCACCTCGGCCCCCATCAGCGCCAGGATCTGCCCGGCATAGGGCCCCGCCAAATTCTCCGCGATCTCGACAACCTTCACGCCCTGCAGCGGCAACATCACGACACCAGCCCCGCCACGCGCGCGCCCGCCGCGCGATACTCACGCTCTAGCCGATCCACCAGCTCGGCCACGCCCGGAATGTCGGCGATCACCCCCGCGCCCTGGCCCGCGCCCCAGATATCCTTCCAGGCCTTCGGCTTCTCCCGCTTGTGCCCGGCGACATAGGTCTTCCCCGCTTCCACCGCCGGCAAATTCGCCGGATCGAGCCCGGCGGCGATCATGCTCTTGCTCAGGTAGTTGCCATGCACGCCGGAAAAGAAATTCGTATACGTCACATCCTTGCTGCCGCTCTCGACGATCATCCGCTTGTAGCCGTCGGCCGCCTGTGCCTCGCGCGTCGCGATGAACCGCGTGCCCATGTAGACCATGTCCGCCCCCATCGCCTGCGCCGCCAGCACCGACGCCCCGTCCGAGATCGCCCCGGCCAGCACGATCGTCCCGCCGAAGAACTTCCGAACTTCCGGCAACAACGCGAACGGCGACGTCGCCCCGCCATGCCCGCCCGCCCCGGCGCACACCAGGATCAGCCCGTCCACCCCCTGCTCCACCGCCTTCTCCGCATGGCGCACGGTGGTGACATCGTGGAACACCAGCCCGCCATACTCATGCGCCCCCTGCACCACCTCCGAAGGCGGCCGCAGCGAGGTGATGATCAGCGGCACGCGAAACTTCATGCAGGTCGCAAGATCGCCCGAAAGCCGGTCATTGCTCGCGTGGCAGATCAGGTTCACCCCATACAGCCCATGCGTCCCCTCAAGCCGCCCCTGCAATTCCTCCAGCCACCGGGGGAAATCCTCCTGCGGCCGTGCATTCAGCGCCGGAAACGTCCCCAGCACCCCCGCCCGGCACTGCGCCTCGACCAAATCCAGCCCCGACACGATGAACATCGGCGAGCCGATCACCGGCAGGCGCAGACGGCTGAACTGTTGCGGCAACGGCATGGCGCGCTCCTCCTCGTTGCCCTCACCGTGGGCAACCCCTCACCGTCCGTCAACGTCGCCCCATCCCCCCTGTTCATCTTCCCTGAACCCCCGCCCCGCGCCAAACTCCCCCGCAAAGGGAGAACCGCCAATGCACGTCCAAACCACCATCGAAGGCGCCGTCGCCACCGTCACCCTCAACCGCCCCGAGCGCATGAACGCCCTCACCAAGGAAATGCGCGAGGAGCTGATCGAGGCGTTCCAGTCGCTCCGCTTCAACAACGACGTCCGTGCCGTCATCCTCACCGGTGCCGGCGCCAATTTCTGCGCCGGTGCGGACATCGACCGCATGAACGAGGAAGACCTCCGCGCCCGCCGCGATCGCCTCCAGGGCCTCAGCCAAACCTACATGCGCATCCTCCACGCGCTGGAAAAGCCCGTCATCTGCGCCATGCGCGGCCACGCCGTCGGCATCGGCATGTCCCTTGTGCTGGGCTGCGACATCGTGCTCGCCAGCGATACCGCCCGCCTCGGCCAGACCTTCCGCCGCATCGGCTACGCGCCCGACGGCGGCGGCATCTGGTTCCTCGCCCGCCGCCTGCCGATGAACATCGCCAAGGAATTCGTCTACACCGGCCGCGTCATCGACGCCGCCGAAGCCCACCGCCTCGGCCTGGTCAACCACGTCATCCCCGACGCCGAACTGATGGACCGCGCGAACGCCATGGCCGCCGATCTCGCCGAAGGCCCGACCTTCGCCCTCGGACTTTCCAAGAAACTCTTCCACGTCGCCTCGGGGCCCAGCCTGGAAGACTACCTGGAATACGAAGCCTTCGTGCAGCCCACACTCGGCATGTCGCATGACCACAAGGAAGGCGTGGCGGCGTTCAAGGAGAAGCGGAAGCCGAAGTTCAAGGGAAGGTAAGAACGTTCTTTTTTAAAAAAAGAACCAAAAAACTTTCATCCATTTGCACCGCTCGTAACCGTTCAGGCTCGGTGCAAATGGATAAAGTCTTTTTGCTTCTTTTTCTTCAGAAAAAGAAGACCCTTCCTAAACCTCCGCCAGAACCTCCCGCCCACCGGCGCGATACAACCCCAGCCCCCCCTCCGGCGCCGCAATCCGGAACCCGCACCGCCCGCCGGCCATCCCCGCCCGGTCCAGGTCCACCCGATACCGGTTCGCCACCCCGCGCCCCACCACGGCGCCCCCGTCGCGCAGTTCCAGTTCGACCGGCTCCCCGGGCGAAAGCGGATCGAACGCCCACCCCTCCAGCACCCCGCCCATCCGCCGCTCCACATTGAATCGCAGCGCCGACCGCCGCGCGGCACCGCCAACCCCCGCCCGCCGCGCCAGCCCTCGCCGGACCGCCTCCACGCGAAACCCGTCCTCCACCCGCGCGATCGGCAACGCCGCCGGCACATGTGCGGGATCGAGCGCCAGCGCCGCAAAACTCGCCGCATTGTGGAACATCGCCCGGCTGTCCTGGTCCAGGAACGTCTCCGCCGCCGCCCCCTCGGCCAGCACCAGCGCCTGGTCATCCAGTTCGATGTGGCAATACTGCATCCCCCCCGCCGGCGCCGCGCGCAGGATGCTCGCGCCATTCGCCAAAGCCGCTGCAGGGATCAACAACCCTCCCGCGAGCAATGCATGCTGCGGTGACAGGTACAGATCCCGTCGCGGCACGCCCCCCCCCAGCGCGCCCGCCCGCACCAGCACCGGGCGCAATTCCGGCTTGGCCGCAATCTCCGCGCGGGACACCTCCCGCCGCCCGATCCACCGCACCCGCCGCGCCACGCCGCCGCGTGTCAGCACCATGTCGCCGATCCGCAGCCGCTCGACCGCCACCTCGCCGAACGGCGTGGCGATCGCCGTCCCATGCCGGAAACACGCCACCGTCGACGCCGCCACCGCCGACAGCACCACAAGCGTCCCGCCGCCGGGATCGGCCGACAGCACCACCTGGTGGCGCATGAGGTCGAACTCCGGATCGATCGCCAGGGTCAGGCTGAGCGCGCCATCGCCGATCCGCAGCCGGTTGCCCGCCTCCACGCTGGCACTCGCCGTCAACGCCGAGACGGACCGCAGCGCAATTTCGCCGCCCTCGCCCAGCCCCGACAGCGTCGCCGCCGGCGCCACCGTGCCCTCGACGATCAGCCGCGCCTGTGCGCCGGCCGCGAAGCGGATCGGCCCGGCCCCGCCCGCCTCGGCCCGCCCGAGCTGGAGCGCGGCGCCGTCCAGCAGCGTGATGCCGCCGCCGAAACTGTTCACCGCCGTCAGCACCACGGTCCCGCCCGCGGCGATCACCAGCGAGCCACCGCCCACGCCATTCGCCAACAGCGGCGCATCGGCAATGACATCGGCCACCACCAGCGTGCCGCCGGGCAGGGCAGACAGCGTCACCACCTGCCCCCCCTGCAACAGGATGCCGCTGCCCAGTCCCGCGCCATCCGCGCCGGGCTGGCCGAACAGCGGCCCCTCGCCCCCAGCGCCACCGGCGGCGCTGCCGCCCGCGATGTCGCCGCCGATGATGGCCAGGCTACCGCCGGCCTGCACGAAGATCGCACCGCCCCCGCCCATCCCGCCGCCGCCGGCCGCACCGTCCGCGTCGATGCCGCCCGACCCGCCGCCGACACCCGC
>CAMDGX010000035.1 GCA_945897825.1 Asaia bogorensis
ACCGCATCGCCACCATCCCGGCCGATATCGTCCAAGGCCGCTACGACATGGTCTGCCCGCCCGTGAGCGCCTTCGACCTCGCCGCCGCCTGGCCCTCCGCCCGCCTGACCGTGATCCCCGACGCCGGCCACTCGGCCCTGGAGCCCGGCGTGCGCCGCGCTCTCGTCGCGGCGGTCGAACGGTTCAGGGAAAGACTTTAAGAAGTTCTTTTTTGGAAAAAAGAACCAAAAAACTTTTCTCCCGGCGCCCCGACGACCCTGTGTGCTTGTAACCTTGGCGCGGCGCTTGACGCCGTAAGTCATGAAAGTCTTTTTGCTTCTTTTTCTTCAGAAAAAGAAGAATCCTTCTTCCCTCGCCTCCCGACTACGTACGTAGCCGCACGCCCCTTGCATCGCCTAACGATGTTAGTTATATATTCTCCCATGAAACCCCCTCCCTCCCCCCTCGCCGAGCAGCTTGCCGGCCTGCGCCACAGCGCCGCCCAGTTGGGCCCGGCGCATGCGCTGCTGGTGGCGTTGCTGCTGCGCCTGTTGGGCGACCTGGAGGTGATGGTGCGCGCATGGCAGGCGGCCCGGGCCGACGCCCCGCGCCGCCGCCGCTCTCCCGCCGGCAAGGGCCCGATCCCGCGCGACTGGATGCTGCGTGGCCATCCGGCGCGCGGACTCCGTCCCACCTTCCCCACCCCCCTGCCGCACCCACCTTCCCGCCCCGTGCGCGCCCCGCCCGCGCGCGCTCCCCGCGCCGCCTGATCCCCCCAACCCCATTTTTTTCCGCCGCCCCCGGCCACGCGTCCACCCACGCCCCTATTGTTCCGACATCAAAATAACAACTCCGCCGCCGCCGGAACCACCGCGCCGCCGCGGAATTTGCCTCCAGACCCTTCCGGAGGACCGCCAATGGCCCGCCCCCTCGCCCTGCGCTGCGCCCTCGCCATCGCCCTCGCCCTGCCCCTCGCCGGTTCCCCGGCCCTCGCCCAGCTCCAGCCCCCGCCGGCTCTCGCCAGCGCTCCCAATTTCGCCGAGCTGGTCGCCCGCGTCGGCCCCGCCGTCGTCCGCGTCGCCGTCGTCGGCCACGAGGAGGCCCAGCAGGAGATCCCGCCCGAACTGCGCGGCACCCCGCTCGAGGAGCTGTTCCGCCGCTTCGGCCAGGGCCGTGGCGCACCCCCCGGCACGCCGGAGCGCCAGCGCCGCACCATGGGCCAGGGCTCCGGCTTCATCATCGACCCCGCCGGCTTCGTCGTCACCAACAACCACGTCGTCGGCGACGCCGACCGCGTCACCGTCGAACTGCCGGACGGCCGCCAGATGCAGGCCGAGGTCGTCGGCGCCGACCCGCAGACCGACATCGCCCTGCTCAAGGTCGATGCCGGCCAGCCCCTGCCCACCGTCCGCTGGGGCGACAGCGACACGCTCCAGGTCGGCGAACCCGTCCTCGCCATGGGCAACCCCTTCGGCCTCGGCGGCTCGGCCACCTCCGGCATCGTCTCCGCCCGCGGCCGCCAGATCGGTGCCGGCCCCTACGACGACTTCATCCAGACCGACGCCTCCATCAACCCCGGCAACTCCGGCGGCCCGCTGTTCAACATCGCCGGCGAGGTCGTCGGCGTGAACACGGCGATCTTCTCGCCCTCCGGCGGCAACATCGGCATCGGCTTCGCCGTCCCCGCCCGCCTCGCCCAGCGCGTCGTCGACGAACTGCGCCGCACCGGCCGGGTCGAGCGCGCCTGGCTCGGCGTCTCCCTCCAGCCGATCGACCGCGAACTGGCCGAAGCCCTCGGCACCGCCGAGCGCCGCGGCGCCCTGATCTCCGCCATCGAGCCCGACTCGCCCGCCGCCCGCGCCGGCCTGCAACCCGGCGACGTGGTCGTCGCGGTCGAGCAAACCCCGGTCCGTGCCCCACGCGACCTCGCCACCGCCATCGGCGACCGCAAGCCCGGCACCACCGTCGCCATGACCCTGCTGCGCGACGGCAAGGAAACCAGCGAACGGGTCGCCCTCGGCGCACCGCCCGACCGCAAGGCGCAGGCCCGCGCCGCCGAACAGCCCGACGCCGCCCGCGCCGGCACCCTCGGCCTCGCCGTCCGCCCCAACCCCGACGGCGAGGGTGTCATGGTCCTCCAGGTCGCCCCCGGCAGCATTGCCGAGGCCCGTGGCCTGCAACCCGGCGACCTCATCCTGCGCGTGGGCCGGCAGGACGCGAACTCCGCCGCGGCGATCGCCGCCGCCCTCGACGCGGCCCGCAAGGAAGGCCGGCCCTCGATCGCGCTGCAGATCCAGCGCGGCGAGGCCCGCCGCTACATCGCTCTGCCGCTGCGCGAGGCGGCGCCCGGATAGGGGGGGCGCGGCCCGCGCGGCTTGACGTTCGCCGGCCTCTTCGCCATAAGCCCCGCTCCGCTCGCTGCCCGGGCTTCCGGGCGGCGCTTTCATCTTGAGGAACTTCGCGATGTCCCGCCGCTGCGAAATCACGGGCAAGGGCGTGCTCTCGGGCAACAACGTCAGCCACGCCAACAACAAGACGCGCCGCCGCTTCCTGCCCAACCTGCAGGAAACCTCGATGCTGTCCGACGTCCTGGGCTCGGCTGTCCGCATGCGCCTGTCCACCCGCGGCATCCGCACCGTGGAGAAGAACGGCGGCATCGACGCCTTCCTGCTCTCGACCCCGAATTCCCGCCTGCCCGAAGAGGCGCTGGTGGTGAAGCGGCAGATCATGAAGGCCGCGGCGAAAAAGACCGCCAGCGCCGCCTGACGGTGCCCCCGGGCGGGCTTTCACCCGGGAGTTAACCGCTGATTCGGGATTGCGGCGCCACACTGGCGCCATGGTCCTCGATATCGCTCCCTACGCCGGATTGCTCCTCGCGCTGATCGTCTGCGTGGCCCTTGCCGCGCGGCTCGGTCGCCTGCGCCGCGACCTCGCCCGCGCGCATGCCATGCGCGAAACCGCCCTCGGCGCCGAGCAAACCGCCACCCGCCTGTTGCGCCTTGCCTCCAATGAGTTGCGCGGCATTGGCATGACCTTGCACGGCCATGCCGACCGCCTCGCCGCCCCCGGCGAGGCGGCGAACATCGGCGTCCACGCCATGGGCCTCGCGGCCTCCTCCGCGCAGATCCTCGGCCTCGCCGACGAGCTGCAGGACCACACCCTGCCCGATATCGGCACCCAGAGCCTGCGCGAGGAACTGATCGACCCGCGCGAGGCGCTGGAAGGTGCGGTCGCCGCCACCGCCCTGGCCCTGGAACCCGGCCGCCGCCTGTGGCGCGTGGCCCCGTCGACCGGGCTGTACCTGTGGGCCGACCGCCGCGCGGTGCGCCACGTCCTGGGCCGCGTGCTCGGCGATGCCGCCCGCAACACCCGCCAGGACGACGCGATCGACCTGACCGTCCTGCCGCACCCCGACGGGCTGTGCGTCCAGGTGGAGGACGAAGGCACCGGCCTCGCGCAGCCGGAGCCGGGCGTGGCGGCACAGCGTGACAGCCGCGGCATCGGCCTGCGCCTGGCCCTCGCCCGCGCGCTGATGCTGGCCCATGGCGGGCGGCTGGAAGTGGAAGCCGCGGCCCAGGTCGGCACCCGCGTCCGCCTGATCTTCCCGGCCACCCGGGTGCGTGATGCGGTGGGGCAGCCGGTCGCGCCGGCGATGGCCGTCGGCGGCTAGCCCACCAGCCGCCGCAGCTCGGCGATCGTGGCGTCGCTCGCCCAGTCGATCGCGCCCTCGACCCGCCCCTGCTCGCGGCCCTGCCGGTCGATCACCAGTGTGGTCGGCAACCCGCGCGAGCCCCAGGCCCGCCCGGCCTCGCCGCGCGGGTCCAGCAGCACCGGCAGGCCGGCGATCCGGTGCGTGGCATAGAAGCGCCGCACCACCTCGGCCCCGCCACGATCGCTCGACAGCGGCAGCACCAGGATGCCGTCGCCCGCCACCTTGTGCGCCAGCTCCTGCAACTCCGGCATCTCGGCCACGCAGGGCACGCACCAGGTGGCCCAGAGATTCACGATCAATCCCTTGCCGGCATAATCGGCGAGTCGGCGCTCCGCGCCAACATCGTCCTGGAACGTCGCCTCGGCCGGAGCGCGCGGCGGCTCGGCGCGGATGAGCTGGGCGATGGTGCCCACCTTGACCGGCGGCGGCCCCGGCACCGCGCCGGGCAACAACGTGTGGACCACCGGGCCTTCGGGTTTGCGCAGCAGGGCCACGGCGGCTACCGTCCCGACCGCCGCAATGCCGCCGGCCGCCAGCAATGCGCGCCGGTTGGTTCCCTTCATGGCGAACGCCCCATCAGATGAGTGTCTCCCGGTGACCGATACGCCCGACCTGCGCAATGCCCAATCGAACGCCCAATGGGGCGGCCGCTTCGCCGCCGGCCCCTCGGTGGTGATGCAGGAGATAAATGCCTCGATCGGCTTCGATCGCAAGATGTGGCGCCAGGACATCCGGGGCTCGCGCGCCCATGCCGCCATGCTGGTCCGCATCGGCATCCTCTCGGCCAAGGATCAGTCCGACATCGAGCGCGGGCTGGCCGAGATCGCCGCCGAGATCGACGCGGGCACCTTCCCGTTCGACGAGGCGCTCGAAGACATCCACATGAACATCGAGGCCCGGCTGACCGAGCGCATCGGCGATGCCGGCCGCCGCCTGCACACCGGGCGCAGCCGCAACGACCAGGTGGCGACCGATTTCCGCCTGTGGGTCCGCGACGCCATCGACGGCATCGACGCGCAGATCGCCGACCTGATGACCGCGCTGGCCACCCGCGCTGCCGCCCACGCCGCCGACCCGATGCCGGGGTTCACGCATCTGCAGACCGCTCAGCCCGTCACCTTCGGCCACCACATGCTGGCCTATGTGGAAATGCTGGCGCGCGACCGCGGCCGGCTGGCCGATTGCCGCCGGCGCCTGAACGAATGCCCGCTGGGCTCCGCCGCGCTGGCCGGCACCTCCTTCCCGCTCGACCGCGAGATGACGGCCCAGGCGCTGGGCTTCGACCGCCCGACCGGCAACTCGCTCGACGGCGTGTCGGACCGGGACTTCGCGCTGGAGTTCCTCTCGGCCGCCGCGATCTCCGCCATGCACCTGTCGCGCTTCGCGGAGGAGATCATCATCTGGTGCAGCGCGCCCTACCGCTTCATTCGCCTGTCCGACGCCTTCACCACCGGCAGCTCGATCATGCCGCAGAAGCGCAACCCTGACGCCGCCGAGCTGGTGCGCGCCAAGACCGGGCGGATCAACGGGGCGCTCGTGGGCCTGTTGACGGTGATGAAGGGCCTGCCGCTCGCCTATGCCAAGGACATGCAGGAGGACAAGGAACAGGTGTTCGACGCCGCCGAGGCGTGGGCGCTGTGCCTGGCCGCCACCGCCGGCCAGGTGCGCGACATGACGCCGAACCTCGAACGGATGCGCGAATTCGCGGGTTCCGGCTTCGCCACGGCCACCGATCTCGCCGACTGGCTGGTGCGCGTGCTGAAGCTGCCGTTCCGCACCGCCCATCACGTCACGGGCCGGTTGGTCGCCACCGCCGAGGCGCGCAACATCGACCTCGCGCAACTGACTCTGGCGGACATGCAGGCGGAGGAGCCGGGCATCACCGCGGATATCTTCAACGTCCTGACGGTGGACGCCTCGGTGGCCTCGCGCTCGGTCTATGGCGGCACCGCGCCGGCCAACGTGGCGGCGCAGGCGCAGCGGTGGCTGGAGAAGCTGGGGTGAGGAAGAGTCTTCTTTTTGTGAACAAAAAGAAGCAAAAAAACTTTCCCCTTTCGCCTGCAACCAGCGAAGCGTGCCCCATGTCCGAACACCAGCCGCCGACCAAACGGATGAAGTTTTTTTGCTTCTTTTTGTTCACAAAAAGAAGTGCTTCCTTCGCTCTTGCCCTTGTCCTTCTGACGGCCTCGCTCGCTGCCTGCGGCCGGAAGGGCCCGCCGCAGCCGCCGGGGCCGGCGGACCAGGTGGTTTATCCCCGCGTCTATCCGGCGCGCTGAGCCCCGGCGGGGATGGTGGACAGGTCGGTGGCCGGCTGCGGGTCGAGCTTGACCCGGTAGCACAGGGCGTAGAGCGCGGGCAGGAACACCAGCGTCAGCCCGGTGGCCGCCGTCAGCCCGCCGATCATGGCGATCGCCATCGGGCCCCAGAACACGTTCAGGCTCAGCGGCACGAAGGCCAGGATGGCGGCGAGTGCCGTCAGCACCACCGGGCGGGCGCGGCGCACGGTGGATTCGACGATCGCCTCGGCCAGGGAGTGGCCGGCGGCGGTGTCCTGCTGCACCTGGTCGACCAGGATGATCGTGTTGCGCATGATCATCCCGGCCAGCGCGATGACGCCGAGCAGGGCGACGAAGCCGAAGGCCGCGTCGGTCAGCAGCAGGGCGGCGACGGCGCCGATCAGGCCCAGCGGGGCGGTGGCGAGCACAAGGGCGACGCGGCCGAAATTCTGCAGCTGGATCATCAGCAGCAGGATCATGGTGGCGATCATGATCGGGAAGATCTTGGCCAGCGAGGCGTTCGCCTTGGCGGATTCCTCGGCCGCGCCGCCGGTTTGGATCGTGACGCCGGGCGGAAGCTGGATCGCCTGAATGCGGGGCAGGGCGGCGGCGGTGATGTCCGGCGCCTGGAGCCCGTCCTGGATTTCGGAACGCACGGTGAGGAAGGCGGCGCGGTCGCGGCGCCACAGGATCGGTTCCTCGGCGGTGGCGACCACGCGGGCGAGGTGCGAGAGGGGCAGGGGGCCGGCGGGCGTCATCAGCACGAGGTCGCCGAGGCGGTCGAGGTCGAGGCGTTCCTCGGGGGCGGCGCGCAGCACCACGTCGATCAGCTTGGTGCCGGCGCGCAGCTGGGTGGCGGTGGTGCCGGAGATCTGCGCCTGCAGCGCCTGGGCGATCTGCGCGGGGGAGAGGCCGAGCGCCTTGATGCGGGCCTGGTCGAGTTCGAGGGTCAGGCCCGGGGCGCGCTCGCCCCAGCCGATCTCGGCGCGGCGGGTGCCGGGGGTGGCGCGCAGGGCGGCGAGCACCTCGTCGGCCACGCCACGCACCGCTTGCATGTCGGCGCCGACCACGCGGAACTGCACCGGGAAGCCGACCGGCGGGCCGAGTTCGAGGCGGGAGACGCGCACGCGCGCTTCCGGCACGCCTTCCTCGGCCACGAAGGCCATCAGGCGCTCGCGGGCGCGTTCGCGGCCTTCCATGCCGGTGGTGGTCAGCACCATGGTGGCGACCGCGTCGTTGGGCAGGGTGGGGTTGACGGTCAGCTGGAAGCGCGGGCCGCCATTGCCGATATAGGCGGTGAACCAGCGCACATCCTGGCGCAAATCGGGGTCGGACAGCAGCTTTGCCTCGATCTTGGCCACCGCCGCGGCCGTTGCCGCGTGGCTGGCGCCCTGGCGCAGCGTGATGTCGAGCAGGAGCTCGGGCCGGGCGGAGGAGGGGAAGAATTGCTGCTTCACGAAGCCCATCCCGGCGCCGGACAGCACCAGGAGCGCCACGGTGCCGAGCACCACGCTGCGGCGCCAGGTGATCGTCCAGCGCACCACGGCGCGGAGCGCGCGGTAGGGGCCGGTTTCGTAGATGTCGTGCTGGGCGTGGGTGGCGCCCGGCTTCGGTTGCGGCAGCAGCAGCACGCCGAGGAAGGGCGTGAACACGACGGCCACCACCCAGGAGGCCAGCAGCGCGATGCCGACCACCCAGAAGATGCCGCCGGCGTATTCGCCCGTGGTCGACTGGGCGAGGCCGACCGGCATGAAGCCCGCCGCTGTCACCAGCGTGCCGGACAGCATCGGGAAGGCGGTCGATGACCAGGCATGGCTGGCGGCGCGCACGCGGTCCCACCCCTCCTCCATCTTCACCACCATCGTCTCGATGGCGATGATCGCGTCGTCGACCAGCAGGCCGAGCGAGAGGATCAGCGCGCCGAGCGAGATGCGCTGCAGCTCGATGCCCCAGGCGTGCATGACGACGAACACGATCGCCAGGGTCAGCGGCACCGCGAGGGCCACCACCAGCCCGGCGCGGAAGCCGAGCGAGGCGAAGGAGACCAGCAGCACGACGGCCAGGGCGGCGACGAATTTCATCAGGAACTCGCCGACCGCCTCCTCCACCACCTGCGGCTGGTCGGCGGTCTGTTGCAGTTCGAGGCCGAGCGGCAGGTCGGCGCGGATGCGCGCGGCCTCGGCCTGGAGCGCCTCGCCGAAATGCAGCGCGTTGGTGCCCTTGCGCATCGAGACGGCGATGACCACGCCGCCCTGACCGTTGTGCCGGATTTCCGACATCAGCGGTTCCTGGTAGCCGGCGCGAACGCTGGCGATCTCGCCCAGGCGCAGCGTGCGGCCCTGCGAGGCGACCGGTACGTCCAGCAGGGCGGCTACGCCGCCGTCGCCCGCGGCCGCCAGCGCGCCGGTGGTGCGCACCGGCACGCGGGTGGAGGCGGTGTCGACGATGCCGGACGGGGCGAGCAGGTTCTGGCGGGCGAGGGCCGCGCCGATTTCCTCGACGGTGACGCCGAGGGAGGCCAGGCGGGCCTGGTTGAACTCGACGAACAGGGTGCGGGGGATCTCGCCGAGGATGTTCACCTTCTCGGCGCCGGCGACCTTCAGCAGCCGGTTGCGCGTTTGCTCGGCGGCGCGGACCAGGGTGGCGTTGTCCGCGCCGGTCAGCGCGAAGACGGCGCCGTAGACATCGGTGAACTCGTCGTTGGCGAAGGGGCCGATGACGCCCTGGGGCAGGTCTGGCCGCAGGTCGTCCAGCCGCTTGCGCACCTGGTAGAACAGGGTCGGCACCTGGGCGGGCGGCGTGTCGTCGCGGAAGGTGATCATCGTGGCGACGAAGCCGGGGCGGCTGAAGGTGTCCAGGTGGTCGAGATACGGCGTGTCCTGCAGCTTGCGCTCGATGCGCTCGGCCAGGAGGGACTGGGTTTCCGTGGCGGTGGCGCCGGGCCAGACGGCGGTGACGACCATCAGCTTGAGCGTGAAGGAGGGGTCCTCGCCGCGGCCGAGGCGCTGGTAGGCGAACAGGCCGGCGATGAACAGCAGGGCGATCAGGAAGCCGGTCAGGCTGCGATGCGCGACGGCCCAGGCGGAGAGGTTGAACCGCGACATGGCGCTATTCCCCCAGGCTCGCCACGCGGATGCGCGCGGCGGGGTCGAGCTTGTGGCCGCCCAGCGCCACGATGGTTTCGCCCGGGGCAATGCCGGTGACCAGCGCGCGGTCCTGGCGCAGGGCGATGATCTTGACCGGGCGGGCGATGACGGTGTTGCCGTCGATCACCCAGACGATCGGGCCCTGGCCGCGATCGGCCAACGCGGCGGCCGGCAGGCTGGCGAGGCCGTCGGGCACCGGCGCGCGCAGCACCAGCGTGGCGCTCATGCCGATCGCCATCCAGGGGGGCGGGGCATCCAGGGTGAAGCGGGCGGCGTAGGTGCGCAGGCCCGGGCTGGCGGCGGCGGCCAGTTCGCGCAGGGTGGCCTTGACCGGCGCCTCCGGGCGGGCCCAGAGCGCCACCTGTGCTGTGGCCGCGCCGATGTCGGCCAGGGCGGTTTCGGGCAGCTGCACCTCGACTTCCAGCGTGCCGGATTCGGCCAGGCGCAGCAGCGGCGCGCCCTCGGCCAGCACGGTGCCGCGATCGGCAAGCACGGCGGTGACGACGCCATCGGCGGGGGCGCGCAGGATGGTGTGGTCGAGCTTGTTGCGCGCCAGCGTGAGGGCGGCGCGGGCGGATTCGACGCGTTGGGCGGCGGTGCGGGCGGCGGCCTGGCGCTGGTCGTCGATGGCGGTCGCCGCCCAGCCGCCTGCGGCCAGGGTGCGGCTGCGCGCGGCCTCGGCGGCGGTCATGGCGGCATTGGCCTCGGCGCTGGCGAGATCCGCCTCGGCGGCGCGTACGCCCAGCGCGATGTCGGCGTCGTCCAGCCGGGCGAGCACCTGGCCCTGGGTGACGCGGGCGCCGACATCGACCTCGCGGGCGACGACGCGGCCGCCGGCGCGGAAGCCGAGATCGGCCTCGCGGCGCGGCTTGACCAGGCCGGGGTAGTGCCGCGCCGCGCTGTCCTGCGCCGCCAGCACCTTGGTGGCCAGCACGGGGCGGACGGACTGGTCGACGGTGGGCTGGGTGCGCTCGAAGCAGCCGCCCAGGGCGAGCGGCAGCAGCAGCATCAGGGCATGGGAGCGAACGCGCATGGGCCACCTCGTCGGGTCGATGGCGGGAGGGTGGCGCCGAATGTGATGAATGTCAATATTCGTCAGTATGACATACCGGGTTAAGGCCGCAGGGCGCGCAGCACCAGCTCGGCCATGCCGGCGGCGAGGGCGGGCAGGTCTTCGTCGACGCATTGCTCGATCAGCGTGGGGTGGCAGAACTGCACCGTGGAGGCGTGGATGAGGTGGGCGAACTGGTGCGGGTCCAGCGTGCGGTCGAAGATGCCGGCGGCCTGGCCGTCCATCACGACGTGTCGGATGGCGGTGTCGATGTCGTGGATGTAGGCGTCGACGATTGTCCAGTGCTCCTGCATGGCGGCGCTGACCATGTCGTGCATGCGCTTCTCGTGGAAGAACAGCTGCACCATCTTTTCGTGAAGTGCCTGGAACAGCAGGCGAATCCGCTCCGGCGGGGCGGCCGGGCCGCGGGCGATGGCCCAGAGGTGCTCGCTCAGCGTGCCGAGCAGGCGGGTGGCGATCGCCTCGTTGATCGCCGCCTTGCTGGGGAAGAAGCGATAGACGTTGGCCGGCGACATGCGCAGCTCGCGCGCGATGTCGGCCACCGTGGTTTTCTGGTAGCCCATGCTGCGGAACAGCTGCTCGGCCGTGGCCATGATCGCCGCCCGCGTGGCATCCGCGCGACTGGAGTCGGCGCGGGGCGCACGGGGTGCTTCGGCCAGGGGGGAGGCTGGGGCGGGGACCATGCCTGACATATAATGGAATTCGTCAGGCTTTCACAGCCCCTGTCGACGCCCGCGTGTCTAATCCTGCCTGGTGTCGTGGAACCAGGCCTCGACCGGGCCGGAGAGCTTCATGGTCATCGGGTTGCCGCGGCGGTCCACCGTCTTGCCGATCGCGACCCGCACCCAGCCTTCGCTGATGCAGTATTCCTCGACATTGGTGCGCTCCACCCCCTTGAAGCGGATGCCCACGCCGCGCTGCAGCAGCGCCTGGTCGAAGAACGGGCTGCGCGGGTCGGTGGAGAGGCGATCGGGCGGGGTGTCGGATTCGGACATGTCTGGTTCCTTCGGCGCGTCAGGGCTTGGCGGCGGGTCAGGGCTTGGCGCCGACTTCGGTCGCGGTCAAGCCACCCACGTCGCGCGGCGGCGCCAGGGCGAACCTGGCCTCCAGGCGCTGGCGCAGCGCATCCTTGCGCACGCCGATCGCGTGCAGCTGCGGCCAGGGCGGGCCCCAGTCGCCGGGATCGAGCAGGTCGAACAGGTACACCCGCCCGCCGCGCGCCAGGGTGGCGGCGATGCGCTGCTCCAGTGCTGCATGGAACGCCTCGGCCGACACGATGCCGCGCGGCTCCACCAGATCGGTGATGACCCGCAGCCGGCGGTCGGCTTGCAGGGGGTAGTAGTAGGCGGCGTGGCGGCCGCTGAAGGCGCAGCCGCACACCATCAGGTCGCCAGGGCCCACCAGCGCGCGCAGCTGGGCGTAGGTGGTGCGCGAATCCACCGCAAGGCGCGGCAGCCCGTAGCTGGCGAGGTTGTAGCCGGCCAGCAGCAGGCCGAGCGCCATCACGAGCCGGGGGGCGGGCGGGCGCAGGGCGAGGCAGAGGGCGGCCAGCATCGTCACGGCATACTGGAAGTCGGCCTCGAAATGGCCCCAGGCGACGCAGAACAGCGCGGCGGCCAGCAGCGCGCCGGCCGCCGCGAGATCGGCCTCGCGCCCGCGCCGCCACAGCGCGAGCGTCGCCAGCGCGGCCAGGGACATCCAGGCCAGCGTCACCAGGACAGCCGCGACCTCGCCCAGCACAAGGGGGTCGCGCGGATCGAGACCCGGGGCCTCGCCGGCCTGCCAGGCGCGGGCGCCTTCCGGCAGCAGGTAGAGCCAGGCGAAGCCCTTGACGAGGCCCACTGCGGTGCGGGCCAGCCCCATCGCCGAGAGACCCGGGGTTTCGGCGCGGGTCTTGTCCTCGGCCACCCAGGCGAGGAACGGCATCCCCGACCCGGCGGCGCCCGAGGCCATCCAGGCCAGCACCAGCGCCCCGCCCAGCACGGCGGCCATGGCGGCCCCGAGCACGGCATAGTCCAGCACCGCGCGGCGCGCTGCAGGCCAGTTTCGCGCCGCGATCGCGCGCAGGAACACCAGGGCGGCGACCATCGGGCCGACCAGGGCGAAGCTGGCGAGGTAGGCAGCGGCCAGCCCCCAGGCCATCCCGGCGCCGACCAGCGCCGCCATCTGCCCCGCCGGGCCGCGCCGCGCCCGCCCGGCCAGCAGGACCAGACCGAGCATCAGGAACGGCAGGGCGAACAGCTTCACATGCCCGGAGGTGGCCAGTTGCAGCAGCGCGAAGCTGCCCCAGGCGGCGACGGTCCCGGCCAGGGCCATCGCCATGCCGACCCCGCAGCGCCGCAGCAGCAGGAAGCCGAAGCCGAGCGACACGGCGGCACTGGCGGTGTTGGCCAGCCGCAGCACCATCACCACGTCGTCCGGGGTTCCCGCCAGGCGGTAGAGCACCAGCGCGGTCGGGTGCATCAGCAGGTGCGCCGGCGACCAGATGAACTGTCCGTCGAGCAGCGGGAAGACGATCAGGTTGGTGTCGTCGATGTCGATGCGGGCGTAGAGCAGCACGTAGGCCAATGCGGCGAACACGGCCACCAGCAGCGCCGCGCCGCGGTCGGGCCAGGCCGGGCGCGGGGGCGCCGGCGCATCTGGTCGGCTGGACGGGGCCATCGGCGGGTTCCACAGTGAGGCTGGCCCCCCGCCGCGCCAAGGTGGCGAAGGGCGGGGCGAAACTAAGGGGCGCGCCGGGCGGCGTGCAAGGCGCCTGGGCGCGGGCGGACACGGAACGGGGAGGGCGGCTTGTGGCGGATCGGGACGGGCTCGCGGCCTTGCGCCGCCATGCGCTGGCGGCTGCCTTCCCCGCACCCGCGGCGCTGCCCGGCGCGCTGGCCGCGATGGGGTTCGTCCAGGCCGATCCGATCCGGGCGCCGGCGCGCGCGCAGGATCTGATCCTGCGCCATCGCGTGCGCGGCTACCGCGCCGGGGAGCTGGAGCGGCGATATCCGCGCCTGGGGCTGGAGGAGGGCTACCTCCACGTCTATGGCTTCATGGGCCGCGACCTGCACGACGTGCTGCACCCGCGCCGCGATCCCGCCCTGCCCGACGGCGTGCTGGTGCCGGACGGGATCGCCGCGGCAGTGCTGGCGCATGTGCGGGCCAACGGGCCGACCCATCCGGCGGTGCTGGCGGCGGCGCTGGGCGAGGGGCTGACGCTGAACGCCTGGGGCGGGCAGAGCCAGGCGACGACGCGGGCGCTGGACCTGTTGCAGCATCACGGGCTGCTGCGCGTGGCCGGGCGGCGCGGCGGCATCCGCGTCTATGCCGCCGTCGACCCGCGACGGGAATGCCTGCCCGATGCCGCGCGGCTGGAGCGCCTGGTGATGCAGCTCGCCCGCCAGCTCGCCCCGGTGGCGCAGCCGACGCTGACCGGGCTGGCGGCGAAGGTCGCGCGCATGACGGTGGGCGCGGTCGCGCGCCCGGGGCCGGTGGCCGAGCTGGTGGCGCGCGGCCTGCTGGCCGGGGCCGAGGTGCAGGGCATCCGCTATCTCTGGCCCGCCGACGCGCCGGCGCCGTCGCGCGCCGCCCCGCGGGTGCGGTTCCTGGCGCCGTTCGACCCGCTGGTGTGGTGCCGGCGGCGGTTCGCGCAGCTTTGGGGCTGGGACTACCGCTTCGAGGCCTACACCCCCGCTGCGAAGCGGGTGCGCGGCTACTACGCGCTGCCGCTGCTGTGGGGGGAGGACGTGATCGGCTGGGTGAACGTGGCGCGCACCGCGCATGGGCTTGATGCCCAGCCTGGCTTCGCCGCCGGCCGGCCCGCCGATCCGGCCTTCGCGCGGGCGTTCGACGCCGAGGTGGCGGCGATGGAGGACTTCCTGCGCGGCGAGGGGGCGGCCGGATGACGCCTGCGTGACTCTCGGCGCTGGCGGCGGGCGGCGAAGCTCGCTTATGCTGCCCGTGTCATGGCCCAGCCCGCACCCGTTTCCGACCAGCCCGACCCGACCGTGGCCGAGCTGCTCGCCGCCCGCCCGCACCTTTCCATGCACGCCCATGACGGGCTGATGCTGGAGGGCGTGGCGCTCAAACGCATCGCCGACGTGGTCGGCACCCCGGCCTGGGTCTATGGCGCCGGCACCATGCGCGCGCGGCTGGAACGGCTGAAGGCCGCACTCGCCGGGCAGGACGCGCATGTCCACTACGCGGTGAAGGCCAACGACCATATCGCCGTGCTGAACCTGATGGCGCGCGGCGGCGCGGGGGCGGACGTGACCAGCGAGGGCGAGTTGCGCCGCGCGCGGGCCGGCGGCGTGGCGGCGCGGGACATCGTGTTCTCCGGCGTCGGCAAGACCTCGCGCGAGATCCGCCTGGCCATCGCCGAGGATATCGGCCAGATCAACGTCGAGAGCGCCGCGGAGCTGGAGCTGGTTTCGGCCATCGCCAGCTCGCTCGGCCGCACGATGCGCGTGGCGCTGCGCATCAACCCCGATGTCGATGCCGGCACCCACGCCAAGATCACCACCGGGCGCGCGGACAACAAGTTCGGCATCGCGCATGGCGACGTGATGGCCGTGTATGCCCGCGCCGCCGATTTGCCGGGGGTGGAGCCGGTGGGGCTCGCGCTGCATATCGGCAGCCAGATCCTGTCGATCGGCCCCTATCGCGCCGCCTATGCCCGCACCGCCGACCTCGTCCGCGCGCTGCGGGCCGCCGGGCACACGGTCAGCCGCGTCGATTGCGGCGGCGGGCTGGGCATCGGCTATCGCGACGAGCCGGATGCCTCGGTGGAGGCGTTTGCCGGGGCGCTGAAATCCACCTTCAGCAATCTCGGCGTGCAGCTGATGGTCGAGCCCGGCCGCTGGCTGGTCGGGCCGGCGGGGGTGTTGCTGGCCGAGGTGGTGATCGCCAAGGGCGAGCCGGCGACGCGCCGCTTCCTGGTGGTCGATGCCGCGATGAACGACCTGGTGCGCCCGGCGATGTACGACGCCTATCACGGCATCGTCCCGCTTGCCGCCGCCGATGCCGCAGCCCCGCTGGAACTGGCCGATATCGTCGGCCCGATCTGCGAGAGCAGCGACACCTTCGCGCGCGACCGGCTGCTGCCGCGCCTTGCGCAGGGCGCGCGCGTCGCCATCCTTGATGCTGGAGCATATGGCGCGGTGATGAGTTCCACCTACAACACGCGCCCGCTCCTGCCGATCGTCATGGTCGACGGCGAGCGGTGGAGCGTGGTGCGCGACCGGCAGCTGCATGAAGACCTCTGGGCCGGGGAGCGCATCCCGGGCTTCGTTTCCTCCTCCTGACCCGAGGCAGACAAGAATGAGCCAGACCCCGCCGCCGCAGGACAGCCTCGACACCCTGCTGCGCGGGGTCAAACGGCGGCGGCGGCTGGCGGTGCTGGCGCTGTGGTTCGAGCGCGCGTGGCCGGCGGTGATGCCGGTGCTCGGGGTGGTGGGCGTGTGGGCCTGCATCGCGTTGCTCGACCTGCCGCGCAGCCTGCCGGGCTGGGCGCATGCGGTGTTGTTGGCGGGTTTCGCCGTCGCGCTTGTGGCTGCTCTTGTTCATGCCGCGCGACGCATGGCGGTGCCGGATGAAGCGGCGGCGGACCGGCGGCTGGAGCGGGCCTCGGGCCTGTCGCACCGGCCGCTCGCGGTGCTGACCGACCGGCCGGCGCAACCGGGCAGCGAGGCGCTGTGGATGGCGCATGTGCGGCGCGCCATGGCGCAGGTCGGGCGGCTGCGCGTCGGGCCGCCGCGGCCGGGCATGGCGGGGCACGACCCGCGCGCCCTGCGCCTCGGCCTGCTGGTCGGGCTGGTCGCCTGCCTCGGCATTGCCGGCGAGCATGCGCCCGGGCGCATCCTGCGCGGCTTCGTGCCGGTGTTCACCGCCCAGGCAATGCCGCCCGCCACCCAGATCCAGGCCTGGATCACGCCGCCGGCCTATACCGGCATGGCGCCGGTGTTCCTCAAGCCCGAGGGCGGGGCCGTGACCGTGCCGCAGGAATCGCGCCTGGTGGTCAACGTCACCGGCGGGACAGGGGAGCCTGCGCTCGTCCTGGCTGAACGCGCCCTGTCCTTCGGCCGGCTTGATGCCGCGAGTTTCCAGGCGGAGGAGGCATTGTCCGGCGGCGGGCGGCTGGCGGTCAGCCGCGAGGGGCGGGAACTGGCCGCCTGGGACCTGACCGTGGTCGCCAACCGGGCCCCCGAGGTGCGTTTCCCCGAGCCCCCCGCCACGGTGCGCGGCCGCATCCCGCAGACGCGGCTGCCCTGGCAGGTGTCGCACGCCTACGGGGTGGTCGGGTTGCAGGCGGAGATGACGCTGCGCGAGCGGCCCGAGGCGCCGAAGCTGGTGGTGCCGATCCAGCTTCCCGGCGGCAGCACCAAGGACGCCAAGGGCGCGCGGCTGCACGACCTCACCGCCCATCCCTGGGCCGGCACCACCGTGCTGGCGACGCTGGTCGGGCGCGACGCCACCGGCCTGACCGGCACGAGCGAGACCGTCGCCTTCGAACTGCCGGAACGCCGCTTCCAGCACCCCGTCGCCCGCGCGCTGCTGGAGGTGCGCAAGCGCCTGACCCTCCAGCCCGAGGAACGCGGCGCGGCGGCGGTGGAGATGGAGCGGCTCGGCCGGATGGAGGAGGTGTGGAAGGACGACCCCGGCGGCTTCCTCAATCTCGGCGGCATCATCACCCAGCTGCGGCGCGACCGGGCCGAGGGTTCGGTGGAGGAAGCGCAGCAGCGCATGTGGCAGCTTGCGCTCCATCTGGAGGAGGGCGCCCCCGAGCGCACCGCGCGCACCCTCGAGCAGGCGCGCCAGGCGGTGCAGCAGATGCTGGAGGCCGAGCGCCGCGGCGAGGAGATCGACCGCGCCGAGCTGGACCGGCGCATGCGCGAGATGCAGGAGGCGCTGCAGAAGCACCTCGAGGCCCTGGCCGAGCAGGCCCGCCGCGATCCCGCCAACCAGGCCTTCGACCCCGAGCGCGAGAACCGCCTCGACGCGCAGGACATGCAGCGCCTCGCCGAGCAGATGCGCGACGCCGCGCGCGAGGACAAGATGGATGAGGCGCGCGACCGCATGGCCGAGCTGGAGCGCATGCTGGAGGAAATGCGCAGCGCCCGGCAGGAGCGCGGCAAGCCCACCGAGCGCCAGAAGGCCCGCGCCGAGAAGCGCCAGCGCGGCGAGCGCCAGATGAACGCCGTGCAGGACATGGTGAAGCGCGAAGGCACGGTGCTGGACCAGGCGCAGCAGCGCGCCGGCCAGCAGCCGGAGCAGCCGCGCGGCTTCATGGCTCCGCGCGCCCCGCAGCGCGCCCAGAGCCCGCAGGACCAGCAGCGGTCCGAGGAACAGCGCGCCCAGGACCAGCGCGTGCAGCAGGCGCTGCGCCGCGCGCTCGGCGAGCTGATGCAGCAGCAGGGCGACCTGACCGGCAAGATCCCGCAGCCGCTCGCCGAAGCCGACGCGGCGATGCGCGACGCCACCCAGGCGCTGCGCGAGGGCCGCGATCCCGCCGCCGCCGACGCCGCCCGCCGCGCCATCGAGGCGCTGCAGAAGGGCGGGCGGGAGATGAGCCAGGAGATGGCCGCCCAATTCGGCCGCGGCGGCGAGGAGGATGGCGAGGAGGAGGGCGACGAGTCCGGCGAAGGCAGCATGATGTCCGACGCCGAGCGGGACGGGCAGGGCAATGGCCCCGGCAGCCAGCAGATGGGCCCCGGCGACCAGCGCGCCGACCGCCGCGGCGAGCGCGGCTACGGCCGTGGCCGCGAGGTCAACCGCCGCGCCGACGAACGCCGGGACCCGCTCGGCCGCCAGCTGCGCGAAGGCACCTCGGGGGCCGACGAAAGCGGCGACGTCGAAGTGCCGGACCAGATGGAGGAGGCGCGCACCCGCGCCATCCAGGAGGAGCTGCGCCGCCGCGGCGCGGATCGCGGCCGGCCGCAGCCGGAGCTCGACTACATCGACCGGCTGCTGCGGCAATTCTGAGCCGCAGCGGCCGCGTCGCCGCGCGCCAGGGGCGAACGCCCGGCGCGCATTGCGTTCAACCCCAACGATCGCATGCACCGCGGGGTACTTCCGCCGGGTGCTGACGCGTGCCTGCTTGCAATTCTCTTCAACTGCCCGCGAGCAGCACGGAGCGGCGAGGGGCGCCCTGGGCCGCCGCCGGTACGGGGGCGCGCATCAGTTCGGATTTTGTCGTGAATCGAGTCTGATGGTATTCAAAAATTGTGTAAAATAAACCGACAGCACATACACACATATGATATCGTATCAAATATATCTTAAATAAACCTCTTAGTACTACAGAGAAACTCTGGAAAGGTGGTGCTATTTCATCTTCGTCAACGGCAACTTCGTCATGCTATCAACATTGGCGTTGGGGGTTGGCCCAGGGAGATTGCACATATGATCGGATCCACTTTGAACTTTACCAGGAATGTCGCGGGAGCCGTGCTTCTGTCGGCGACCATGGCGGCCAGCGCCCAGGCGCTGCCGCAATTCACCTTCGACCCGAGCGCCGTCGGGCTGAACGGCACGGCGTTCACCGCCGACAACATCATCGTTTCCGACTATGCCACGGCCAGCTTCACGCCGGATGGCATGGGCGGCGCGACCTTCACCGAGTCGGGCGTGCTTGCGGTCGGCGCTTTCCAGCTGGGCGGCTCGTTCGTCGTGCCGGCCGGGCTGAACTCGACCTACGGGCTCTATTTCGGCTTCGATGCCACCGGCACGATCAACACGCCCACCTGGCAGGCGTCCTCGGTCGGTGACTTCACCGCGGTGGACTTCACCCTCTGGGGCTATGACATCCTGGGCGGACCGGGCTCGATCACCTACCAGCCGACCAACATCACGCCCGGCGGCGCCAGCAACCTGATCGCCTTGGCGACCGGCACGCTGATCGACGGCGGCGTGGCGGCCAACGAGATCGGCGGCGTGCCGGTGCCGAACGCCCAGCTCTTCGCCTCGTTCGAGACGACGGCGGCCGGCGACGCGTTCTTCGTGGATCCGAACCCGTTCTACCAGGCGGTGTTCTCGGCCTTCACCAACACGCCGACGCAGATCGAGATCACGGCCAACGGCTTCATCATCGACCAGGGCGGCGGCGCCGCCAACTTCCTGGTGTCGACCCCGGAGCCGGCCTCGATGGCGCTGCTCGGCGCCGGTCTGCTCGGGCTTGGCTTCCTGCGTCGCCGTCCCGCCGCCTGACTCCACGGCGCACGTGACGACGAACATCGACGACTCTGACGAAGGCGGCGCTCCGGCGCCGCCTTTTTCACGCATATCCAATGAGCCGTACGACTACGCGACCGCCTTCAGCCGCAACCTCGGCTGGACCACGGAGTGGGAGCAACAGGCGCTGCGGGCGCGCCGCGTCGCCATTGCCGGCCTCGGCGGCGTGGGCGGCTCCCACCTGCTGGCCCTTGCCCGCCTCGGCGTCGGCGCCTTCAACATCGCCGATCTCGACCGTTTCGGAATCGAGAATATGAACCGCCAGGCCGGCGCCTCCATGGCCAGCATCGGCCGGCCGAAGGTCGACGTGCTGGCCGAGATGGCGCTGGGCATCAACCCGACCCTGGCGATCGAGCGCTTCGACCGTGGCGTCACGCTCGAGAACATCGACCGCTTCCTGGCCGGCTGCGACCTGTTCGTGGACGGGTTCGACTTCTTCGTGCTGGACATCCGCGCCGCCGTGTTCGCGCGCTGCGCCGAGCTGGGCATTCCCGCCGTCACCGCCGCCCCGATCGGCATGGGCGTGGGCTTCCTCGCCTTCCTGCCGGGGCGCATGACCTTCGAACAGTATTTCCGCCTCGCCGGCCAGCCGCCGGAGGAGCAGTACCTTCGCTTCCTGATGGGCCTGGCGCCCGCCGGGCTGCACCGCACCTACCTGGCCGACGACACCCGCGTGGATTTCGTCCGCCAGCGCGTGCCGTCGACCGGCGCGGCCTGCGAGCTGTGCGCCGGCATGGTCGCCACCCAGGCGGTGAAGCTGCTGCTCGGGCGCGGCGATGTGCCGCACGCGCCGACCCATGTGCATTTCGACGCCTATCGCGCCAAGCTGACGCGATCCTGGCTACCCTGGGGCAATGCCGGGCCGCTGCAGCGGCTGAAGCTCGCGGTCGCGCGGCGCCTCTATGGCGGCATGACGCGCCGCGCCGCGGCCCCGCCGCCCGCAGCCCCAGCGAACCGGCTGCTTGCCTTGCTCGACCTCGCGCGCTGGGCGCCCAGCGGCGACAACACGCAGCCCTGGCGGTTCGAGGTGCTCGGCGAGCGCCTGCTGCGCATCCACCTGGTCGTGCCGGACCCCGCCCATCCCTACGAATTCCGCGGCGGCGCGCCCACGTTGCTCGCCGGCGGCATGCTGCTTGAAAGCCTGCGCGTGGCCGCGCGCGCCGATGGCTGGGCGATGGACTGGCGCATCGAGCCCGACGATGCGCCCTGGCGGATCCGGGTCGAGTTCCATGAAGCGCCCGCCGGCGCGCCCTCCGTGGGCGGCGAGGCGTCAGCGGCCACGGAGCCCGGCGTCGCCGCCCTGCTGCTGCGCTCCGTCGTGCGCGGGCCGCTCGGCGCCCGCCCGCTGACGGCCGCGCAGAAGACACGGCTCGCCGCCGCGTTGGGCCCGGAGCTGGACATCACCTGGCACGAAACGGCCGGCGAGCGACTGCGCATGGGCCGGCTGGGTGCCATCGCCACCGATATCCGGCTGCGCGCGCCGGAAACCTTCCCCGTCCATCGCCGGATGGTCGATTGGCACCGCACGCGCAGCCCCGACGGGCTACCCGCCGGCGCCATCGGCCTCGACCGGCCGACGCTGGCGATTATGCGCTGGGCGATGCGCGACTGGGGCCGCATGCGGCGCCTGAACACGGTGCTGGGCACCTGGACCGCCCAGCTCCAGCTCGACCTGCGCCCGGCCATCGCCAGCGCCGCGTTCTTCGTGGTGCGCGCGCGCGAAACCGATGCTGCGCCCGTTGCCGGCGGGGAGGCGACGCTGCGCCACGGCATGGCGCTCCAGCGCTTCTGGTTGGTGGCCGAGGCCCTGGGGCTGGCCATGCAGCCGGCGCTGGCGACGCTGGCCTTCGCCCATTACGGCCGCCATGGCACCGAATTCACCGCCGACGCCAGGCTGCGCGAGCGGGCGGCAGTGCTGGCGGCACGGCTGGAGACGGTGGCGGGCGATCCCGATGCGCTGGTGTTCATGGGCCGCATCGGCCAGCGCCGGCCGGGATTGCCCGGCCCGCGCTCGGTGCGGCGGCCCCTGGAGGAGCTTTTGCTCCCGGCCGCCGCGGCGGGCTGAACACCGCGCCTCAGCCGAAGCGTCGCATCTGCGCCTTAGCCGAAGCGTCGCATCTGCTCCGGCTGCGCCTGGCTGTCGGTCCAAAGCGTTCCGTTGCCGGTGATGAAAGCCCAGACCTCGGGCTTTTCGTTGCGCATACGCCCGAGGACGGTGGCGATCGCGCCCACCGCGGGCTGGCGCTTTCCGTGGTATTCGACCGCGGGGCCGACATGCTGGAAGTGGATCGCCGTGGCACGCAGCAGGCGCAGCAAGCTGCTCTCCATGATGGCGCACCAATGGGTCAGCTCATGCATCCCGCTGACCATCACCAGGCCGCGCATCAGCAGGATCCGCATCAGCGCCCCGGCCTGCGCGCTGACGCCGGGGCGGTCGCGCGTGAGGGCGAAGCGGGAGATCTCGCCGGTTGCAATGGCAGGCAGGGGCGCCAGAACGTACTGTTCGCATACCTTGCTCATCGGAAAACTGGCTTGGCCGATCTCGGCCTTGCCAAGAACGACACGCACCGTGCCGACCACCTCGCCCGTCGAACGCGCGCGAACCAGGACGTGGCGGGACATGGGATCGAAGGAATCCTGCTCCAGCTTGTTCTCGCCAACCAGGAAGTCCCGTTCCTCGCAGTAGACCTTGTACCGGAGCCGTTGCGCTTCCCGGATTTGTGCGGCGCTCGTGGCCACCTCGATTTCCATCTCTTCCCGTGCTGCTTCGAGTGCGGCTCCGATCGAATAGTCCATGGACGTTGTCCTCCAGGGGGGGTCTGTGGTCTCCGGCCACCCCCGGCCATCGATCGGCGCCGGGCGAGTGAAGGCTTAGTAACCTGCACTTGATCGCCCGGTCATCAAAATCTTTCTCTATAATAATGCCTCAGAAAGTGGATTGTATCGCAGAGAAGGTGCCGAATCTTCAGAATTGCTATACAAAAATAGGTCGCCAGTCGCAGATATGAGCCAATCGACGCCATCGGGATGGGAAAATCCGCCGATGGCAACAAAGGGAACTGCCAGCGGGCGATTTGTCGGTGTAAAATAAATCAGGTGAATTCGCTGATTCGGAAACGCGTTCGTAACTGCCGGGACCGGTGGTGCCCGACCGGCCCGCCTGCAGTTTCGTCGCAGGCATGACAAAATGGCGAGTCGGGACCGTCCCGCAGGGACAAAGGATGCCTGAACCAGCGACGCGCAGGCTGCGCAGCAGCGCCGCGGCAGCCGACCACGGCGGACTCAGCCGGCCGGAAAATATACGCGCTGATTCAACAGTTTAGTCCGGATGCAGCGGGTCCGCCAGTGCGGTTCGCGCCTCAGCGCCGCCGGAACAGCCGCATCGCGGGCCTGACGACGATGGCACTCCCCAGCACCATGGCCAGCCCCACCGCCATCCCCAGCAGCCCCGCCAGCGTCGAGGCGGCCACCCACGCCACCGCCCCCGCGGCTGCCGGTACCGCGGCCCCGGCCATCGCACCCAACGCCTCCACCACATGGGCCGGCCGCGCCTCGCCCAGCAGTTCCAGGCCATGCAGCAGGATGCCGCCTCCCACCCAAAGCATCGCCGCCGTGCCCACCACGCTGAGCCCGACCAGCAGCGGCGCCATGCCGCGCACCATCAGCGTCCCCAGCCGCCGCGGCAGCGGGTGCGCCCGGCCGGCGAGCACCAGCCCGGCATCGTCCAGCTTCACGATCAGCGCCACCACGCCATAGACGCCAAGCGTGATGGCGACCCCGACAACGCCCAGCACGATCGCCTGGCGCACGAACCCCACCTCCGGCACCGTGGCCAGCGTCAGCGCCATGATCTCGGCCGACAGGATGAAATCGGTGCGGATGGCGCCCGCGACCTTCGTCTCCTCGAGCTCCACCGGATTCAAATCGACCGCCGCCGCCACCGCCTCGACGGGGCCATGCGGCCAGATCGCCTCCAGCACCTTCTCCGTGCCCTCGAAACACAGATAGGCCCCGCCCAGCATCAGCAGCGGCGTGATCGCCCAGGGTGCCCACAACCCCAGCGCCAGCGCCGCCGGCAGCAGGAACACCAGCTTGTTGCGCAGCGACCCCATCGCGATCCGCGCCACGATCGGCAGTTCCCGGCTCGGCGCCAGCCCCGCGACATAGCGCGGCGTGACCGCGGCATCGTCGATCACCACGCCGGCCGCCTTCATCCCCGCCTTGCCCGCCTGGGCGGCGATGTCGTCGATGCTCGCCGCCGCCGCCTTGGCCAATGCGGCCACGTCGTCCAGCAAGGCAATCAGGCCACTGCTCATCCCATGTCGCTCCTGCGCCGCATCCGGCCAGAAGCACGCTGCACGGCCGGGCCGCAAGCCCCGGCACCAGACCGTGACGTCATCGCATCGTCAGGCCGCCCGGCGCGCGCCCTGCGGCAGCATGTCCAGCACCGCCAGCACCGCCACCTCCTGCTGCGCCAGCCCATACCGCTCGGCCACCCAATCGCGATACAGGCACGGCCGGGCGGCACGGATCAGCGCCACCGCCTGCTCGACGCTGGCGAACAGGCACTCAGGCGGCCACAGCACCTCGGCCCCGGGGAAATCATGCACCACCGGGAATGCCCCGGCCGCCATCGCCTCGCCGATGTTCAGCCCGAAGCTTTCGTACATCGTGGTCGACAGCAGCACGCCCTTGTCGGCGTACCAGGCGGGCATGTCGGCCACCATGCCGTGGAACGTCACCTTGCCCTGCAGCCCGAGCGCGGGGACCATCCGCCGCAGGTAGCGCAGCGTGCGCAGGTCGGTGAAGGCGCCGGCCACGTCCAGGTGATGGCCCGGCGCCACCCGCTCCAGCGCATGCATCACCTGCAGCATCAGCATCGGGTTCTTCTTCGGCTCCACATGCCCGACCCAGCCGATCCGCTTCGGGTCCGGCTGGCCGGGGCGGAAACGCTCCAGGTCGATCCCGTTGGCGATCACATGCCGCGTTCCAACGGCCGATGTCATGGGGAAGCGCGCCTGCACCAGCGCATCGATGTCGTCGCCTACCGTCACCAGGGCATCGACCTGCCGCCAGTCCACCTGGGCCGGATATTCGGTTTGCAGTGCCTCGATCGAATGCAGCCGCACCAGGCAGGGCTTGCCCGCCAGCACGCCGCTGGTCGTCGCCCACACCGCGTGGTCCCAGCACCATTCCAGCCAGACGATGTCCGCCCAACCGATCGCCGCCGCCAGCTCCGGCCCCGGCGGCAGGGCGGCGAAGCGCACCTCGTAGTGCCGCGCGAGCGCCGGCAACAACGGGGCGAGGAAACTCTCCCGTTCATCCTTGACCCGGTCGGCCAGCAACAGGCGACGCATGGCAACACCTCCGCACCCGGCGGCGCGGTCCGGCCATGCGGCATCACCCCCGTGGGGCGCGCCCGCCGTCCTGCACCTGGCGCGCCAGCATCAGGCCAGTTCGGTTGAGGAAACCTTAACCGGCGGCGGCGGCGGTGCGGGCGTCGCCACCGGGGCGACGGTCGTCGCCGCGCGCGGCGCCGTCGCCGCGCGCGGCGCCGTGGAATCCTGTGCGGCGGAAAGCCCCAGCGCCGGCGAACCCCCGGTCGCCACCGAGCCATCCGTCGTTGCCGCCGCATCGGGGCTGGTCCCGGCTTGCGCGGCGCCGGGCAAGGGCCGCTCGCGCGCCGGCTCCGGGGATGCGACGCTGCTTTCCTCGCGCTGTCCGGGCGGCGGCGTGCCGGACTTGCTGCGCTCCCATGAGCGATAGGCATCGAGCTGCGCCTGGGTCGGGATCGTGTCGCGCACCTCGCCCGCCCCGTCGCGGAACTCGATCACCACCAGGGCAAGCCCGGGATCCAGCCGCAGCGTCGGGTTGGGAAACGGCTTGCTGTCCGCCACCACCGCCTGCGCGGCCTTGGTCTCCTCGTCCGTCGGGGACCGGGCAGGCTCCTGGCGGCCGCGATCCACCAGGCTGACGCCTGCGGCAACACCGACGCGGGGAACGGAAAGATCGCTCGGCATGGCGGGACACCTTCGATGGCGCGAAACCAACTTCAGGCACCATCCTGGCGCTAGGGCGCGAGCATGCCACACCAACGGTTGCCGAATGATGAACGCCGCCCGGCCCGCGACCGGCGTTCCTCAGAAGTCGGTCACGCGCCCCTTGTGCTGCCAGTCGCCATAGCGCGTCGGCTCCGGCCCGGGCGCGCCGCCGATTTCCTTCGGCAGCGCCGCCGCCCCCGGCCGCTTCGCCGGCGCCTCGGGCTTCAGTGGTTCCTGCGAGTCGGGCTGTGGTGTTTTCGCGTCGGTCATGCCATCAACATGGCGTGTGCGCCGCCGTTTGCAACCAATCCGGGGTTGCCATGGCCGGCGCCATTACGCTGAAGTATCCAAGTGCCCTGCGCCCGGCATCCCGTGGTCGCCCAGGGCCGAAACCGGAGACCACCATGCGCGCGCGGCTGCCTGTCCTTGCAGTGCTGGCAGCCTTCTCCCTGCAGGGCGTGGCCCATGCCGAGCGCCAGCCCTCCGTCCCGCTGCGCGAGGCGCCTCAATCCGGGGCTCCGCAATCCGGGGCTCCGCAATCCGGGCCCCTGGGCGAGCGCGAGGTCACGATCGCCAACCGCAGCGCCCTGCCCATCACCGAGCTCTACGTCTCCCCCACCAGTTCCGACGCCTGGGGCGAAGACCGCCTCGGCGAGGCCATCCTCGGCCCCGGCCGCACCCTGCGCCTGCGCCTTGGCCGCACGCGCGACTGCGCCTTCGACGTGCTGGTCATCTACAACGACGCCAGCCGCGAGGAACGCGCCGCGCAGAACGTCTGCCGCAGCCGCCAGGTCTCGCTCGACGGCAAGGCCCGCACGGCGCCCGCCGCCCCGCCGTCGCGCCAGGTCGTGCTCTCCAACCAGAGCGGCCGCGCCATCCAGCAGGTCTTCGTCTCCGCCGCCGACGCGCCCGACTGGGGCGACGATCTCCTGCCCCACGCCATCTCGGTCGGCGACAGTGGCACCGTCGCCTTCCGCGGCCCCTGCACCGCCGACATCCGCATCGTCTTCGAGAACCGCAGCGCCGAGGAGCGCCGCGGCATCGACCTCTGCCGCAGCACCACCCTGTCGATCGAACCCGGCTGGACCACCAGCGACGACCAGCCCGCCCCGCCCGCCTGATCCAACCGCCTGATCGCGGAGTTCTACGGCGCCAGCCGCTCCAGCATCGGCCACAGCTCCCGTGCCACGATCTGCTGCGTCAGCGGCCCCGCCCGATGCCAGCGCACGATCCCGTCGCCATCGAGCAGGAAGGTCGACGGCGCGGCCGTCACCCCCCAGACCGACGCGATCCGCCCGCCGGCATCCAGCGCCACCCGCCCATAGGGGTTGCCGTTGCGCTCCAGGTAGTCGAGCGCATTGGTCCGGCTGTCCCGAAACGCGATCCCCCACATCTCCACCCGCGCCGCCTGCAGGTCCATCAGCTGCGGGTATTCCAGGATGCAGGCCGGGCTCCACGAGCCCCAGAACTTGATCAGCATCGGCCGCTTCGCCGTCAGCAGGTCGCGCGCCTCGAAACCGGGCCCCACCAGCCCCGGCAGGGAGAACCCCGGCACCCGCTGGTCTTGCAGCCGCGTGGGGCTGCCGCGCAGCGCCAACGGGCGGTTCGAGGGCGGCACCAGGTCTTCCCAGAACGTGAACACCACCACTGCGGCCGCCCCGAGCACCGCCAGCACGCCGAGCACGATGAACATCTCAGCCGCCGCTCTTGGGGGCGCCGGGCCGCAGCGTGTTCCAGGTTCCCGCCGGCGGTGCCTGCCCGGTCTCCGGCTTCCACTGCCCGGACTTCTTCAGCGCCTCGGCGACATCGGGCGGCATGTAGGTCTCGTCATGCTTGGCCAGCACCTCGCTCGCCACGAAGCTGCCGTCCGGCCGCAACGTCCCCAGGCTGACCACGCCCTGCCCCTCGCGGAACAGGTCCGGCAGGATGCCGGCGAACTCCACATCCACCGCCGCCCGCCCGTCGGTCACGCGGAACCGCGCCACCGGCTTGCCGTCCCGCCGGTCGCGCAGCACGCTGCCATTCTCCACCAGCCCGCCGAGCCGCAGCGTTCGCCCCGCCGGCGGCGGGTTCTCCACCATGTCCCCGGGCGTCACGAAGAACACCAGGCTGTCCCGGAACGCCAGCAACGCCAGCCCCGTGGCGCTGCCGAGCCCGAACAGGCACATCAGCACCACCATCAGCCGACGGCCCTTGCGCGTGCGCAGCATCGCCATCAGCCCCGCTCCTGCCCGCCATCGCGGTGGCGCTCGCGCTGCTGCCGCGGATCGATCGCCGCCAGCCGCCGCCGCGCCCGCCCCACCCGCAGCCAAGCATCCACGGCGAACCCGACCCCCAGCACCAGCGCCAGCCCATACGACCCGAGGATAAACGGAAGATGCGTCACGCCACCTCCGCGCCCTGCGCCCGGGCCATCAGCAATCCGCGGATCCGCCGCTCCATCACCGCCGCGCGCACTCGCGCCACCACGATTGCCGCGAAACCCAGCGAGAAGCCAATGATGCAGGTCAACAGCGGCCACAGCATGTCCACATGCATCGAGGGCGCGCCCGTCACCGTGATCGTCGATGGCTGGTGCAGCGTGTTCCACCAATCCACCGAGAACTTGATCACCGGCAGGTTCACCACCCCCACCAGCGCCAGGATCGCCCCGGCCCGGTAGCCCCGCTCCGGATCGTCGAACGCCCGCACCAGCGCGATATGCCCGAGGTACAGAAAAAACAGTACCAGCACCGAGGTCAGCCGCGCATCCCACACCCACCAGGCGCCCCACATCGGCTTGCCCCACAGGCTCCCCGTCGCCAGGCACAGCGCCGTGAACGCCGCCCCCACCGGCCCGATCTCCACGGCCGCCAGGTCCGCCAGCGGATGGCGCCACACCAGCGACAGCAGCGCGCACCCCGCCAGCCCCAGATATCCGCCGCTCGCCAGCCACGCCGCCGGCACATGCACATAGATGATCCGCACCGCGTCGCCCTGCTGGTAGTCCGCTGGCGCCGCGAACAGCCCCCACGCCAGCCCCCCCAGCGTCAGCAGCACCGCCGGCACCGCCAGGAACGGCAACACCCGCCCCGACAGCCGCAGGAACCGGCCGGGATTGGCAAACCGATGCAGGCTGCGCCCGCCGGGTGCGATGGTACGGGGTCTGTCCAGGGAGGTGTCCACGGGGCCGCACCATAGTCCCACCCCGCGCCACTTTGAAGCCGCACGGGTTTGCCGGATGGCCCCCTTGCGCCTATGTCATGCCGCGTTCGTGATCCCGACAGAAACGGAACGGTGGAAGATGGCCTATTGGCTGGTCAAGTCCGAGCCCGACGCCTTCAGCTGGGACCAGCAGGTCGCCAACAAGGTCGAACCCTGGACCGGCGTGCGCAACTTCATGGCCCGCAACAACCTGCGCGCGATGAAGAAAGGCGACCGCGCCTTCTTCTACCATTCCAACATCGGCAAGGAAATCGTCGGGATCGTCGAGGTTGCCCGCGAAGCCTACCCCGACCCCACCGTCGAACCCGGCGAGAAGGGCGACTGGTCCTGCGTCGACATGAAGGCCCTTCGCCCGTTCAAAACCCCCGTCACCCTCGCCCAACTCAAGGCAGACCCCGCCTACGCCGAACTCCCCCTCATCCGCCAATCCCGCCTCTCCGTCATGCCCATCAGCCCCGAACACTGGGCCGCGATCTGCACGCTGGGCGGCGTCAAGCCATAGCAAGCAGTTCTTTTTTGAAAAAAGAACCAAAAAACTTTCCCTCATTTGCACCAGCGCCAACTCGTCAGCCCCGGCGCAAATGGATGAAAAGTCTTTTTGCTTCTTTTTCTTCAGAAAAAGAAGATTCTTCCTTCCTTGGAACACCCCATGACTCTCCGCCCCCTCTGCCGCCTGGAAGACATCCCCGACGGCGAGTCCCGCGGCTTCGACCCCGCGCCCGGCGGCTTCACCGGCCTCTTCGCCATCCGCCAGGGCGACCAGGTCTTCGCCTACGTCAATTCCTGTCCCCATATCGGCGTCCCGCTCGACTGGTCCCCCCACCGTTTCCTCACCCGCGACGGCCGCAAGATCATCTGCGCCGTCCACGGCGCCGAGTTCCGCATCGACACCGGCGAGTGCATCCACGGCCCTTGCCTTGGCGATCGCCTGGAACAGGTTATGATCCAGATCATCGACGGCCAGGTGCTGGTCCCCGCCGACGCGGGCCTCTAGCCCGGCCCCACGCAGCAGGACGGGGAAACACCAGCGATGTCCGACTCCCTCTTTCCGGTGAAGCCCGAAGTCGCTTCCGCCGCCCACCTCACCACCGACACGCTGCTGGCCATGCAGGCCCGCCTCGCCGCCGACCCCGACCGCTTCTGGCTCGAGCAAAGCCACCGCATCGCCTGGACCAACCGCCCCACCAAAACCCTCTCCGGCGGCTTCACCGGCGACGTCCGCATCAAGTGGTTCGAGGACGGCACCCTGAACGCCTCCGTCTCCTGCCTCGACCGCCATCTCGCCCGCTCCGGCGACAAGGTCGCCATCATCTGGGAAGGCGACGACCCCAACGCCCAGGAAAAAGTCACCTACCGCGACCTCTACGAACGCGTCTGCCGCCTCGCCAACGTCCTGCGCTCCCTCGGCGCCAAGAAAGGCGACCGCATCTGCATCTACCTGCCGATGGTCGTCGAGGCCGCCGTCGCCATGCTCGCCTGCGCCCGGATCGGTGCCATCCACTCCGTCGTCTTCGGCGGCTTCTCCCCGGACAGCCTAGCCAACCGCATCCAGGATTCCGAATGCGCCATCCTCATCACCGCCGATGAAGGGCGCCGCGGCGGCCGCAAGGTCCCGCTGAAAGCCAACGCCGACGCCGCCGTCGCCCAGTGCCCCACCATCCAGCACGTCGTCGTCGTCAAGGTCACCGGCGGCGACGTCGCCATGACCCCCGGCCGCGACCACGACTACGCCACCCTGGTCGCCGCCGCCGCCCCCCATTGCGAACCCGAGGTGATGAACGCCGAAGACCCGCTGTTCATCCTCTACACCTCCGGCAGCACCGGAAAGCCCAAGGGCGTCCTGCACACCACCGGCGGCTACATGGTCTGGGCCAGCTACACCCACGAGCTCGTCTTCGACTACCGCCCCGGCGAAACCTACTGGTGCACCGCCGATGTCGGCTGGGTCACCGGCCACACCTATATCGTCTACGGCCCGCTCGCCAACGGCGCCACCACCCTGATGTTCGAGGGCATCCCCACCTGGCCCGACGCCGGCCGCTTCTGGCAGGTCGTCGACAAGCACCAGGTCAATATCTTCTACACCGCCCCCACCGCCATCCGCTCCCTCATGCGCGAGGGCGAAGCGCCCGTCAAAAAGCACAAGCGCACCTCGCTGCGCCTGCTCGGCTCCGTCGGCGAACCCATCAACCCCGAAGCCTGGCTCTGGTACCACCGCGTCGTCGGCGACCACCGCTGCCCCATCGTCGACACCTGGTGGCAGACCGAAACCGGCGGCATCCTCATCACCCCCCTGATCGGCGCCATCGCCCAGAAACCCGGCTCCGCCACCAAGCCGCTCCCGGGCGTCCACCCCCTCATCGTCGACGGCGAAGGCAAAGTCCTGGAAGGCGCCACCGAAGGCAATCTCTGCCTGTCCCAGCCCTGGCCCGGCATCATGCGCACCGTCTACGGCGACCACGAGCGCTTCATCCAGACCTACTTCTCCACCTTCCCCGGCCTCTACTTCACCGGCGACGGCGCCCGACGGGATGCCGACGGCTATTACTGGATCACCGGCCGCGTCGACGACGTCATCAACGTCTCCGGCCACCGCATGGGCACCGCCGAAGTCGAATCCGCCCTCGTCTCCCACCAGAAAGTCGCCGAAGCCGCCGTCGTCGGCTTCCCACACGACATCAAGGGCCAAGGCATCTACGCCTACGTCACCCTCAAGCTCGGCGAGGAACCCACCGAATCCCTCCGCAAGGAACTCATCGCCTGGGTCCGCAAGGAAATCGGCCCCATCGCCGCCCCCGACGCCATCCAATGGGCCCCCGGCCTGCCCAAAACCCGCTCCGGCAAGATCATGCGCCGCATCCTGCGCAAGATCGCCGCCAACGAAACCGAAGGCCTCGGCGATACCTCCACCCTCGCCGACCCCGGCGTCGTCACGGACCTCGTGCAGAACCGCGTCGGCTAAATCTTCTCTCCCCCCGTGCTCCACGGGGGGAGCCGGAGGGGGGGGGAGTCAAGAAAGCGGTTCTTTTTTGAAAAAAAGAACCAAAAAACTTTCATCCCTTAGGCCCAGCGTCATCCTAAGCGCAGCGAAGGATCCACGCTTTCTTGCTTCCCTTACCTTATGGATAAAAGTCTTTTTGCTTCTTTTTCTTCAGAAAAAGAAAACTCTTCCTTGAGGAACCCCGCCATGCGCCTCGCCGTCATCTCCGACGTCCACGGCAACCTCCTCGCCCTGGAAGCCGTCCTGCACGACATCACCACGCGCGGCGTGGACGACATCATCAACCTCGGCGACTGGATCGCCGGCCCCCTCTGGCCCCGCGAAACCTTCGAACTCCTGTCGGAACTCGGCATCAAATCCGTGCGCGGCAACCACGACCGCTGGGCCGTCGACCGCCCGGACGACCAGATGCCCCCCGCCGGCCGCTTCGCCCGCGATGCGCTGACGATCGCCCAGCGCGAAATCCTCCACGCCCTCCCCGCCACAATCGATATGGGCAACATCCTCGCCTGCCACGGCACCCCCACCGACGACATGCAGAACCTGCTGGAAGAACCCCTCGAAGGCCGCACCGCCCCCGCCAGCCGCGACGCCGTCGCCACCCGCATCGGCGCGGAATCCCACCGCCAGGTCATCCTCTGCGGCCACAGCCACCGCCAGGCCCTCGTCACCGGCCCGAACAACTGCCTGATCCTCAACCCCGGCAGCGTCGGCTGCCCCGCCTTCGCCGACGTCCCCGCTGCCGCCAATTGGGAGCACCGCTCCCCCCACGCCCGCTACGCCATCCTGACCAAACGCAACGGCCGCTGGACCGCCGACCTCATCGCGCTCGACTACGACTGGGACAAGGCCGCCCAACACGCTGCCGACCTCGGCTGGCCGAAATGGGCCACCATGCTGAAAACCGGCGCCACCCCGTAGGTCGGATGGGCGAAGCGCCATTGGACTCCCGTCTCTGCCGCCCGAGGGAAAAAATCAGTAAAACAGAAAAAATCCCTTGCTTCTCCGGTTGTGGGTGATTATATATAACCTCAATGAGCCATCCCGCCCCCCAGCAGCGCGCCGGACGCGCCCCCAAATCCTTCACACAGGATGTGGCGGAGCGTGCCCTGATCGCCGTGCTGTCCTGGCTCATCCACCGTCGCATCGCCGCGCTGATCGCCCGGTTCGAGGCTATGTTCGAGGCCTGGCGCGCCGGCACCCTCATTCTCCCCCCGGTCGCGCCGCCCGCCATCCGCACCGCTCCCCGCGTCGCCAACCCCGATGCCCCCCGTCGCCAGCGCCACCGCGCGCCCGTTTCACGCCCCAGCCATGTCCATCAGGCCGAGCCGGAGTCCGCCCAGCCGCTGGCGGCCCATCCATCCCCGCCCGTGCCCGCGCGCCCGCACGGCCCCTTCGCGTGCCGCCACGACCGGTCGCCCGCATCGCCCCCCACGTCCATCCCCCGCCGCATCACCCATCCACCCCCCGATCATTTTCGACGCTGTGCCGCAACATGTTTCCGCTCGCCCTAAATGTTACGATAACGCAACAAAATCCCCGAACGCCGAAAACCCCCGCCACCCTCCAGGGGAGGGCAGCGGGGGTCTTGGCCAATCCGGTCCGGGCGCGCCGCCGGGAAGCGGCCGCCCGGCGGCGGATCAGAAATTCAGCGCGTTGAATGCATTGTTCAGGCGGCCGGACAGCGCGCCGAAGGCAGTGGCCAGGCCGACGGCGAGAACGCCGGCGATCAGCCCATACTCCATGGCGGTCACGCCGCGGCGGTCGGCGACGACAGACTTCGCGATCTTCAGAATGGCCAGCATGTCAGGGTCTCCCGATAAAGCTATTTCGAATTCGCCACCGAGGTGCCTCTGGCTTCCAGGGCGGCAGTGTGTCGGCACCGGGAGAGTGCCTCGCACGCCATTACATCCGACTTACAGTTTCGCCATTCTTGCTGGGCATCTTAGTTTTCGCGCAAGAGTTCACCCCGCCGCCGCCCCGCCCTTCTCCGCCGCGAGATCGATCAGCCGCGCCCAGTTCGCCGCCGAGTGCAGGTGCGCATAGATCGCCCCCAGCCATCCCCGCCGGCGCCAATCCAGGAACATCTCGTCCGAAACCTGGTCCAGCCGCTCCGGCCGGATCGCCTTGAACCCGCGCACCCGCGTCGAGCCCCCGGCGCTGAACGTCACCGTCGCCTCCTCCTCCTGCAGCAGCCCCGCCTCGTCCAGCGCCCGCGCCAGCGCCGCCGCCCCGGTCAGGTTGTCGCGGAACGCGGCACAGAACTGCACCGCCTCGCTCAGCGCCGCACTCGGCTTGCCATCCTCGAACAGCGCCACCCCCTGCCCGGTCCCCAGGCACGCCGCCCCTTCCTCCATGCCGACGAAGGTCGTGCTGCGCGCCGGGTCCTCCACGAAGATGAACGGCCACGCCCGCAGATAGGCCGGCACATAGGTACCCGCCCGCCACTGCCCCGCTGCGTCCACGAACAGGTTGCCCAGCTCGCTGAGCCCCACCAGCGCCACCGGTGCCGGCACCGGCCCGGCGGCGAACACGATCGGATAATGCCGCGCCGCCAACCCGAACTCCCCAAGCCCAAGCGGGATCGACGCCGCCTTGTCCGCGAATCCGTAGCCCACGCCGCGGTCCAGCAGCAGCCCGCCATGCTGCGTGGGGTTCACCCCCACCACCTTGCTGAAGAACAGCGGCAATGCCGGTTCGGCCATCAACCCCTCCCGCCCGCATAGGCCGCGATCCGCCCCGCCAACCCCGGCACCGCGGCCGAGCGCACCAGCGCCGCCAGGTCCGCATCCCGCGTATCCGCCCGCGCCGCCCCGGCGAGCGCCAGAGCCGTCGCCCGGTCCACCCGCGAAACCTCGCCCGCCATCGCCGCCACCGCCGCGTCCCACCCATCCTGCGCCACGATATCGGTCGCCAACCCGCAGCCCAGCGCCGCCGCGGCATCCAGCCCCTGGCCGCGCGCCGTCAACGCCAGCGCCCGCGCCTCGCCGACGATCGACGCCAGCCTCCGCGTGCCCAGCACCAGCCCGAACCGCGCGCCCGGAAACGCGAACCGCGCCCCGGGGTCGGCCACCCGCCACGTGCAGGCGGCGAACAGATCCGCCCCCGCCCCGAACATCCGCCCATGCCCCAGCGCCACACTCGGCACCGGCGCATGGCGCACCGCCTGCAGCAGCAGCTCGATCGCTACGAACCGCGCCAGCAGCGACGCATCGCTCTCCGCCTCGATCCCGCCGACGTCGAATCCGGTGCACAACGCGCGGCCCGCCCCGCGCAGCACCAGCAGCCGCACCGCCGGATCATCGGCCAGCGCCACCGCCGTGCGCAGATCGGCCACCAGTGCGGCATCGAGCGCGTTGCCGCGATCGGCTCGGTTGAGCAGGATGGTCAGCACACCCCCCTCGAGGGCGGTCGAAACCAGGCTCATGCGGCAGCCGGCGGCATCGACCACAGATTCGGCACCACGTCGGCCGAATAGCCGGACACGAAGGTTTTCTCCGCCCCTGTCGCCGGGTCGAACACGTGGCGCGCCACCATGCCGATATTGGCGCCATAGACATGGATGCTGATCGACGGCGCATCCGCGACGGCATTGGCCACCACATGGATGTCGCCGATGCTGGGCGAGACCATGCCGATCATGCCCGGCCGCAGCGTGGCGCTGTCGCCCGGCACCAGCGCGCCGGAGGGCGAGCGCGTGAAATGCGTCTCGGTCTCCGCGCCGCGCAGCATCCCGATCAGGCCCCAGACCATGTGGTCATGCACCGGCGTCTTCTGCCCGGGCCCCCACACGAAGCTGACCACCGAGAACCGCTCCAGCGGGTCGCAATGCAGCAGGTATTGCGTGTAGCGCTCGGGGTTCGGCCGCGCGAAGGCCTCCGGCAGCCAGTCGTCCTGCGCCACCAGGCCAGACAGCAGCAACTGCCCGTTGGCCAGCATCGCCGCCTCGTCGCCGTGATGCGCGTCGGCCAGGCGGGTGAAATCCTGGATGAAGTGCTTGAGCCTCTGGGTGTTCAAACCACGCCTCCTTCGCGCAGGGCCGCGATCTCGTTCGCACCGAAGCCCACCTCGGCCAGGATGGCATCGGTATCGGCGCCCAGCAGCGGCGCCAGCTTGTCCAGCCGCGGCGTGCCGTGGGCGAGCGTCACGCCGGAGCCGGCGAAGCGCAGCTTGCCCCAGGGGGACTCGACCTCCTGCATCAGCCCGCGCGCCTTCACCTGCCGGTGCTCGATCACCTCCTCGATGCGCCAGATGGCGGCGCAGGGGGCGCCGGCGGCGTTCAGCCGCTCCTCCCATTCCGTGGGGGTGGCGGCGGCGAGCTTGTCTTCGATCAGCGCGCGCAGGGCGGGCTCGTTCTCGACGCGCAGGAACCAGTCGGCGAAGCGCGGATCAGAGAAGGCGTGCTCCAGGCCCAGCGCCTTCATCAGCGCGTCGTACTGGCGGTCGTTGTTCACCGCCAGCAGCAGCCAGCCATCCTTGGAGCGGAAGAGGTTGGCGGTCGGCTTGCGGCTGACCGCCTGGTTGCCGGATTGCTTCTGCTTGTGGCCGGCCACCGTCCAGTCGGCGATCGGGCCCGGCAGGAAGGCCAGCGTCGCGTCGAGCATCGAGACGTCGACGAACTGGCCCTGGCCCGTGTGCGTGCGCTGGAACAGCGCAGAGGCGACGCCGAAGGCCATGGTCATGCCGGTCAGCGTGTCGCACACCGCGAAGCCCGCGCGCACCGGGCCGGTTTCCTCGTGGCCGGTGATCGACATGATGCCGCTCATCGCCTGGATCTTGCCGTCGTAGCCCGCCTCGGCGCTGTCCGGCCCGGTATGGCCGAAGCCCGACACGGCCGCGTAGATCAGCTTCGGGTTGATCTTGCGCAGGTCCTCGTAGCCGAGCCCGAGCCGGTCCATCACGCGCGGGCGGAAATTCTCCATCACCACGTCGGCCTCGGCGACCAGGCGGCGGATGATGTCCTTGGCCTCGGGCTTCTGCAGGTCGAGCGTCAGGCTGCGCTTGTTGCCGTTGATCGCCATCCAGCCGGAGGCCATGCCGCGCTCCGCCCAGTCGCGCGACAGTGGGGTGCGCCGCGCATCCTCGCCCTCGCGGCGCTCGACCTTGATGACCTCGGCGCCCATCAGGGCGAGTTGGAAGCTGGCATAGGGGCCGGCGAGGACCTGGGTGAAGTCCAGGATCCTCACCCCTTCGAACGGGCGCGCGCTCATCGGGTCAATCGCCCGCCGCGACGCGGTTGGGCCGGGCCAGTTCCTTCTGGCGGTCGAACTCCTCGCGGCGGCGCTTCAGCTCCTCCTCGCCGATCTGCTCCAGGTTCAGGTAGTCGAGCTTCCAGCGCCCGTCGGCGTTCCAGCGGATCGGCGACTGCATGGTGGTTTGCGGGCCGGCGGCCGACTCCAGCAGGCGCAGCGCCAGTTCCAGCGTCTGGTCCTGGCTGGCGACGTCGTGCGGCCGGCCGGCGCTGTTGCCCAGCGGGAAGTCGCTGAACAGGAAGCGCGGGGCCGCGGCGTGTTCGACGATGTCCTTGGCGCAGCCCATCACCACCGTGGCGATGCCGGCCGCCTCCAGCGCGCGCGCGGTCAGCGTCGAGGTCTGGTGGCAGACCGGGCAGTTCGGCACCACGATCGCCGCGTCCACCCCGTCGGCCAGGGCGCGGCGCACGATCTCCGGCGCGTCGGTGTCGATGGTGACGCGGTGGCTGCGGTTGGTCGGCGCGCCGAAGAAGCGCGGAGCGACGGCGCCGATGCGCCCGGATGCGGCGGCGCGGCGCAGGGCGGGGAGCGGGAACCAGGTGCCGCTGTCCGTCGCCGTGGTGTGGGTGCGGTCGTAGCCGATATGGCTGATGCGCAAATCGTGATCGGCGGCGGTGTTGCCCTCGTACACCTGGTAGAACTTGGCGCTGCCGTTGTAGGCGGCGCCCGGCCCCTGGTCGCCCTTGTCGGGCTGGTAGGGGGCGGCGGTGGTGACGATGGCGATTCGGGCCTGGGACAGCGGCTTCGCGAGCTTCGCGAACGGGGCTTCCAGGTGATGGGCCCAGCGGTACGGCGTCGTGTAGCCGATCGCCTTGTAGTACTCGCGGGTGCGCTGCATGTACGGGATCGGCGAGTCGTAGTCCGGCGCGAAGCCGAGCGCATCGGTCATTGGCGAATCCATCGGCGTTCTCCCGCAGCGGGTCACATTGGGCACATGCTATGGGCAGGGCGGCCCGATGTCACGTTGCAGCAAACGTTTGACTTCGCGCCGATTCTCTGGCCTGCGTTGCGTAACAGGTGTGACCGCCCGGGAACGGGGCGGACGTCCATTCGGGAGAGCCATGATGATGTTCACCAAGCGCGCGTTGCTGCAGTCGTCCCTGGCATTGGCCGGCGCGGCCGGGCTGGGCCGTTCCGCCATGGCGCAGGCGATCGAGCAGCTGCAGCTGTTCGTGCCGGCGGCCCCCGGCGGCGGCTGGGACCAGACGGCGCGCACGATCGAGGCGGTGCTGCGCAACACCAACCAGATCAAGACAGCGCAGGTGACCAACGTGCCCGGCGCGGGCGGCGTGGTGGGGCTGCCGCAGTTCCTGAACCAGTGGCGTGGCCGGCCGAACGCGCTGATGGTCGGCGGCATGGTGATGGTGGGTGCCATCATCGCCAACAAGGCGCCGGTGAAGCTGACGAGCACGACGCCGATCGCCCGGCTGACCGGCGAGTTCCTCGCCGTGGTGGTGCCGGCGAATTCGCCGTTAAAGACGATGGGCGAGCTGGTGGCGGCGCTGAAGGCCGATCCGGCGAAGGTGCCGGTGGCGGGCGGCTCGGCGGGCGGGTCGGACCACATCCTGCTGGGCATGATCGGCAAGGCGGCCGGCGTTCCGGCGAGCAAGCTGAGCTACGTGGCGTTCGCCGGGGGCGGGCCGGCCCAGGCGGCGATCCTGGGCGGGCATGTGGCGGCGGGCATCTCGGGCTTCGGCGAGTTCGGCGAGCAGGTGAAGGCTGGCAAGATGCGGGCGCTGGCGATTTCCGCCGATGCGCGCCAGCCGGGCATCGATGTGCCGACGCTCAAGGAGCAGGGCGTGGATGTGGAGCTGTTCAACTGGCGCGGCGTGTTCGCCCCCTCGGGCGTGACCCCGGCGCAGCGCGAGGCGATGGTCGGGCTGATGCAGGCGATGACGGCCTCGTCCACCTGGCAGGAGGAATGCCGCAAGCGCGACTGGACCTCGATCCCGATGTTCGGCGATGCCTATGCCAAGTATATCGAGAGCGAGACGGCGCGCATCGAGACGATCCTGAAGGATCTCGGCCTGGCCTAGGCCGTGTCGGAGCGACTGCACCGTGGCCCCGCCTGGCCCGAGACGCTGATCGGGCTGGGGCTGCTGGGCGTGGCCGGGGTGGTGTGGTGGCAGGCCGGGGCGATCGCGACCTCGCCGATGTATGCCAAGGTGGGGCCGCGCATCTTTCCCTACCTGACCGCCATCGGGCTGGCGGTGCTGGCGGCGGCGATGGTGGTCGCCGGGCTGCGCGGCGGCTGGCAGACCGACGAGGAACGCGAGGTCGCGACCGATTGGCGGGCCGTGGGGTTCGTGGCCGCGGGGCTGCTGGCCAATGTTCTGCTGATCGGGCCGGCGGGGTTCACCCTGGCGTCCGTCGTCATGTTCGTGCTGGTGGCGCATGGCTTCGGCAGCCGGGCGCCGTTGCGCGACGCGGGGATCGCGCTGGTGTTCGGGCTGGCGGCGTATTTCGGGTTCGCCAAGGCGCTCGGCGTGAACATCGGCGCCGGCGTCATCGAGCGGCTGCTGGGGGCCTGAGTTCATGGAAACGCTCGCGGCGCTCGGCACCGGCTTCGGTGTCGCGCTAAGCCCGGAGAATTTGCTGTGGTGCCTGCTGGGGACCACGCTGGGCACGGCGATCGGCGTGCTGCCGGGGCTGGGGCCGGCGCTGACCATCGCACTGCTGCTGCCGATCACCTTCCAGGTGCCGCCGACCGCCGCCTTCATCCTGTTCGCCGGCATCTACTACGGCGCGATGTATGGCGGCTCCACCACATCCATCCTGCTGAACACGCCGGGCGAGAGTGCCACCATCGTGACCGCGCTGGAGGGCAACAGGATGGCCCGCTCCGGGCGGGCGGGGGCGGCGCTGGCGACGGCGGCGATCGGAAGCTTCGTGGCCGGGACGGTGGGCACGCTGGGGATCACCTTCCTGGCGCCGGTGGTGGTGGGCTTCGCGCTGAGCTTCGGGCCGGCGGAATATTTCTCGCTGATGGTGCTGGCGTTCGTGACGGTGTCGGCCGTGCTGGGCTCATCGGCGGTGCGCGGGCTGGCGGCGCTGTTCTTCGGGATCTGGCTGGGGCTGATCGGCATCGACCTGCAGACCGGGCAGGCGCGCTTCACCTTCGGGCTCGACGAGTTGCTCGACGGGGTGAACGTCATCGTCGTGGCGGTGGGTTTGTTCGCGGTCGGCGAGACGTTCTACGTGGCGGCGCGGCGCCATGCCGGGCAGGACGAGATCGTGCCGTTGCGCGGCTCGCTCTACATGACGCGGGAGGAATGGTCGCGCTCGTGGAAGCCGTGGCTGCGCGGGGCGGCGATCGGGTTTCCGATCGGGGCGATGCCGGCGGGCGGGTCCGAGGTGCCGACCTTCCTGAGCTACTGGACCGAGAAGAAGCTGTCGAAGCATCCAGAGGAGTTCGGCACCACCGGGGCGATCGAGGGGGTGGCGGGGCCCGAAGCCGCCAACAATGCATCGGCGGCGGGCGTTCTGGTGCCGATGCTGACGCTGGGGCTGCCGACCGGGGCGACGGCGGCGATCATGCTCTCGGCGTTCCAGAGCTACGGCATCAACCCGGGGCCGATGCTGTTCCAGAGCCAGCCGGCGCTGGTGTGGGGGCTGATCGCCAGCCTTTACATCGCCAACATCATGCTGCTGGTGCTGAACCTGCCGCTGGTGGGGCTGTGGGTGCGCATCCTGCGGATTCCGCCGCCGATCCTGTATGCCGGCATTCTGGTGTTCGCGACGATCGGGACCTACGGGATCTCGAACTCGGCGATCGACCTGGTGCTGCTGTACGTGATCGGGGCGATCGGGTTCCTGATGCGGCGGTACGACTTCCCGGCCGCGCCGGTGGTGATCGGCATGATCCTGGGGCCGCTGGCCGAGCAGGAATTCCGCCGGGCGATGACCATTTCGAACGGCGATTGGTCGGTGTTGGTGACGCAGCCGATCTCGGCGGTGCTGCTGGCCCTGGCGGCGCTGGCGCTGGCGGGGCCGATGATCTGGCGAATGGCGCGGCGCTGAAGCTTATCAGCGCGAAGGCAAGGCCAGGGTTTCACCCTGGACCCACCAAGGCCGGCGGCCCTTGGAACCCCAATATGGAGGTCCAGGGGCTCGGCCCCTGGCGGGTCCGGGCAGAGCCCGGCCTTGCCTGCCTAGCTCTAAGGCGCCGTCGCCTGGAGCACTATGGCGGCGGCACGGGGCGCAGTGGCCTGGGCCTGCGCGGCGCGTTCGAGTTCCCGTCGGAGCACCGGGAGGTAGTCTTCCGCGCGCTCCTGCGCCGGGCGTTGGCCGAGGTCCAGTGCCGCGGCGGAGGCGATGGCGACCAGGAGTTGCTGGCCGGCGACGGGGGCCGCGGTGATCGGCAGGCGGTTGCTCCATTGGCCGGAAGGCAGCGGGCGGCGCATGACGTGATGGACCGTGCCGTCGGCGGCGTGGAGGTCGACCTGGAGCATGCCGCCGCCAGTGCCCTGCAGCATGGCGGCGAAGGCGCCGCCGGCGACGATGGGGCCGTTGACCAGCGTGAGGCGCAGCGGCGCCGTGTCCTGCGCCTGGCGCAAGGGGGCGGCGAGGGCGGGGATCGGGGCGCAGAGGCCGGGGTCGAGCGGCTCGGTGGTGATCTGCACCGGCAGGCCGGCGCCGCGGACCTGGGCGAGGAAGCCGTCCAGCGCCGCATCCTGGCGGGCACGGCCGGCGATGGTGACCACATTGCCCGTGCCCTGGGAGAGCGACAGCAGCGCGCAGGGCAGGGCGGCGGCGGCGGTGCGCAGCGGGCCGAGCCCGTCGGCCTGGGTGGCGACGGCGCGGGGCGGCGGCGGGATCGGGGGCGCGGGGCGGGCGGTCCCCGGCTGGGCGGGGATGGGCAGGCCGGGGGGCGGCTGCGCGTCGGCGGTGCGCGGGGCGGGTACGGGCAGC
>CAMDGX010000036.1 GCA_945897825.1 Asaia bogorensis
GGCCCGCGCGCTGAAAATGCCCTGCCGCCTCCTCGGCGTCGACCTCCCGGCCCTCCTCACCCAGGCCGGCCCGCCCCGGCCGCCGCGGCCCCGCGCGCCCCGCCCAGCCCCGGCGCCGCGGGCGCCCCTGCCCCCCCTGCGCCCGCTCCAAGCCTATGTCCGCGCCGCCGTCCGCGCCTGGAAACCCCTCTACGGCTGAAAACCCGACCCACGCCCTAATCGTTCCGTTATCAAAACTACCAGCTGCCCCCCTCGCCAATCGCCCCCGAATGCCGCATGTCGCTCCCACGGAGGACCCGACATGACCGACATCCTCATCGCCCGCGGCGATGCCCCGTGCCTGCTCCACCTGCCCACCGCCAACCGCCACGGCCTCATCGCCGGCGCCACCGGCACCGGCAAGACCATCACCCTGCAGGTGATGGCCGAGGCCTTCTCCGCCGCCGGCGTCCCCGTCGTCTGCGCCGACATCAAGGGCGACCTCTCCGGCCTCTCGATGCCCGGCAAGCCCAGCCCCCGCCTCGAAGCCCGGGCCCAGCAACTCGGCATCGCCGATTTCGCCTACCGGGCCTCCCCGGCCGTCTTCTGGGATGTCTTCGGCCATCAGGGCCACCCCATCCGCGCCACCGTCGCCGAAATGGGCCCCACCCTCCTGGCCCGGATGCTCGACCTCACCGAAGCCCAGGAAGGCGTCCTCAACATCGCCTTCGCCCTCGCCGACGACGAAGGCCTCCTCCTGCTCGATTTCAAGGACCTCCGCGCCCTCCTCTCCCACGTCGCCGAACGCGCCAGCGAACTCGGCACCGAATACGGCAACGTCTCCAAGGCCAGCGTCGGCACCATCCAGCGCAAGCTCCTGATGCTGGACCAGCAGGGCGGCGAAACCTTCTTCGGCGAACCGGCCCTCGACCTCGCCGACCTGATGCTCCTGACCCCGGACGGCCGCGGCGCCATCAACGTCCTGGCGGCCGACAAGCTGATCCACTCACCCCGCCTCTACGCCACCTTCCTCCTCTGGCTCCTCTCCGAGCTGTTCGAGGAACTCCCGGAAGTCGGCGACCTGGAGAAACCCAAGCTCGTCTTCTTCTTCGACGAAGCCCACCTCCTCTTCCGCGACGCCCCCAAGGCGCTGGTCGAAAAGGTCGAACAGGTCGTCCGCCTCATCCGCAGCAAGGGCGTCGGCATCTACTTCGTGACGCAGAACCCCCTCGACCTCCCCCAAACCGTCCTCGCCCAGCTCGGCAACCGCGTCCAACACGCCCTGAGGGCCTTCACCCCGGCCGACCAAAAAGCCGTCAAGGCGGCCGCCGAGACCTTCCGCCCCAACCCCAGGCTCAACGTCACCCAGGCCATCACCGAGCTCGAAGTCGGCGAAGCCCTCGTCTCCCTGCTCGACGGCAAGGGCATCCCAGGCATCGTCCAACGCGCCAAGATCGCCCCCCCACGCGGCCGCATCGGCCCCATCACCAAGGAAGAACGGGCCGACCTCATCCAACGCTCCCCCCTGGCCGGCCGCTACGACACGCCATTGGATCGCGATTCCGCCTACGAGATGCTGAACGGGAGGGCCCACACCATCGCCGAGGCCACCCCCCACCCGGTCCAGGTCGATCCCTCCAACCCCTGGGGCACCATGTCATCCCCCTGGGGCGCCGCCACCGCCCCCCAACCCAGCCGCGCCGCCTACGATCCCCCGCCCCGTGCCCGTCGCAGGGCCGAGCCGGAAGCCCCGGCTGATCCGTTGATGTCCCTGCTGCTCGGCAACGGCCGCCGCGAGGGCGTCGCCGAAGCCTTCGCCAAATCCGCCGCCCGCAGCCTCGGCGGCTCCGTCGTCCGCGGCCTGCTCGGCTCGATCCTCAAGCGCTGACGAGAACGCCCGCCCCGGCCAGGCCAGCAATCTCGGCGGCGGAGAAGCCGGCTTCGGCCAGCACCTCGCCATTGTGCTCCCCCACGCGCGGCGGCTGGCGGTGCAGTGTCGATCGGCCACGCTCGGCCCCGAACTCCACCGGCAGGGAAGGGAGCCCGACCCTCACCCCGTTCTCGCCACCGATGCGGCTGACGAACACGTCGAGCAATCCGCCGGTGGCGAGCAGGTGGGCGTCCTCGAACAGGTCGCCCGGCTTGCCGACCGGCGCCCATGAGACGGCACAGCGTTCCAGCCGCGCGGCGACCTCCGCGGTGGGCAGCAGCGCCGTGACCTTCTTCAGCTCCGGAATCAGCCATTCGCGCTCGGTGACGCGCATGACGTTGGTGGCGAGGCGCGGATCGGCCGCCAGCGCCTGCAACCCGAACTCCTCGGTGAAGCGGCTCCATTGCTGGTCGCTGGTCACACCGATGAACAGCTGGCCATCGCTGGTCGGGAACACCTCGTAGATCGCCCACGCGCCGCGGCGCTCGGGCATCGGCGGCATGTCCTCGCCGGTGATCGCGATGCCGGCCATGTGGCTGGCCATGAGGAAGGCGGCGCTCTCGAACAGGGCGCTGGAGACGCGCTGGCCCTTCCCGGTCACGTCCCGCTCGCGCAGGGCGGCCTGGACGGCGACGACGCCGAATACGGCGCCGAGGATGTCGATGATCGAGGCACCGGCGCGCAATGGCCGGCCATAGGGGCCGGTCATGTGGGCGAGGCCGACATGGAACTGCACCACCTCGTCCAGCGCCGGGCGGTGGGCGTAGGGGCCGGCGAGGTAGCCCTTGAGCGCCAGGTAGATCAGGCGCGGGTTGCGGGCGGCGAGCGCCTCGTAGCCGACGCCCAGCTTCTCCATCGTGCCAGGGCCGTAGTTCTCCAGCACGATGTCGGCGTGTTCGACCAGGCGGTGCACGGCGGCCTGGCCCTCGGGGCGCTTGAGGTCGATGGCGATGCCGCGCTTGTTGCGGTTGAACGCGGCGAAGAAGCCCGCGGCGAAGCCGCCGAGGCCGCGGGTGTGGTCGCCCTTTGGCGCGGGCTCCACCTTCACGACATCGGCGCCGAGATCGGCCAGCACCAGCCCGGCGGTGGGGCCCATGATGGTGTGGCTGAACTCCAGCACCCGAAGCCCCGCGAGCGGGGCGGCGGAAACGGTCATTCGGCGGCCATGCGCCGGAAGGCGCCGAGGGAGCCGGCGTGGATCAGCTCGCTGGGCAGGACGTGGCCGACGATCTCCTCGGCCATGCGGCCGACTTCGATGAGCTTGTCCAGGTCGACGCCAGTGGCGATGCCCATTTCCTCGCAGAGCAGGACGAGCTCCTCGGTGCAGATGTTGCCGGCGGCTCCCTTCTGGCCGGCGAAGGGGCAGCCGCCGAGGCCGCCGACGGTGCTGTCGAACTGGGACACGCCCATCTTGAGCGCGGCGTGGGCGTTGGCGACGGCCTGGCCGCGGGTGTCGTGCAGGTGCAGGCCGATGCGCATGTCCGGCCACTTGGCGCGGACGGTGCCGATGACGCGCTCGATGCGCGGCGGGATGGCCCAGCCCATGGTGTCGGCGAGCGAGAAGAACTCGATTTTCGCGCCCGCTTCCTCGGCGATCGCCATGCCGTCTTCGAGCGTCTTCACCACCTGCTCGGGCGAGATGTCGCCCTGGTAGTTGCAGCCGAAGGCGGCCATGACGCCGACGCGGGTGACCTTGATGCCGTGGCTGAGATGCAGCGCCGTCTGCTTGCGCATGGCGGCGAGGTTTTCCTCATGGCTGCGGTTGAGGTTCTTGCGGGTAAAGCCCTCGCTGGCGGTGAGCGAGATGGAGCCGGTCATGGTCAGCTTCTCGCGGTAGGCGAGCGCGCGCTCCAGCCCGTTGGCGTTGAACCAGAGCGCGGTGTAGTCGACGCCGGGCTTCGGCTTGAAGCCCTCGACGACGGCCTCCGCATCGGCCCAGCCGGGGACCAGGCGGGTGTTGACGAAGGAGCAGGCCTGGATGTGGTGCAGGCCGGTTTCGGCCAGGGCCTCGATCAGCTTGATCTTGTCGGCGGTGGGGATCGGGCCGGGCTCGATCTGGAAGCCCTCGCGCGGGCCTTCCTCATGGATGGCGACAGTCTTGGGCAGGTCGGTCATGGCGGGCGCTCCCTCTCGTCGGAGGGACGATACCGGGTGCGGGGGGGCGCGCCAACAGGGAAGCAAGATTCTTCTTTTTCTGAAGAAAAAGAAGCAAAAAGACTTTCTTCCATTGGCGCGCGGAGGGGCGGTGTTATGCCTCCCCGGCGCCGGGCGGCGCTCCCGGCGCCATGGATGAAGTTTTTTTGCTTCTTTTTGTTCACAAAAAGAAGGCCCTTCCTTCCTTTCCGGCTTCCGCCCACATTTGCGCGCGTGGTCGGGAGGGGGTTCCGGATGGACGAGATGTTCGACATTGCCATCGCTGGCGGCGGGTCGGCGGGGGCGGTGCTGGCGGCCCGGTTGACCGAGGTGGCGGGGTTGCGGGTGGCGCTGGTGGAGGCGGGGCCGGGGATCGATCCGGCGAATGTGCCGGCGGTTCTGGCGAGCCAGTATGCCGGGCGGGCGCAGTTCAATCCGGACTGGTTCTGGACCGAGCTGAAGGCGACGTTCGGGGAGCTGAAGTCGAACCAGCCGGGGGCGGCGCGGGGGTATGAACAGCCGCGGGTTCTGGGCGGCGGGTCGAGCGTGAATGGGATCGGGGCCAACCGGGGGCAGCCTTCGGACTATGACGAGTGGGCGGACCAGGGCGCGGCGGGGTGGGGGTGGAGCGAGGTGCTGCCGTATTTCCGCAAGCTGGAGCGGGAGCTGGTGCATGGCGGGGAGTTGCACGGCAAGGACGGGCCGCTGCCGATCCAGCATATTCCGCGCGGGGAGTGGACGGGGTTCACCAAGGCGGTGGCCGAGGCGGTGAAGCCGGAGGGGCTGGCGTTCGCCGAGGACCAGAACGGGGCGTGGCGGACGGGGATCATCCCGACCTCGATCAACGTGGACGAGCGCGGGCAGCGGGCGAGCACGGCGGTGGCGTATCTGACCGAGGCGGTGCGGCGGCGGCCGAATTTCTGCCTGTTGCCGATGACGCGGGTTTTGCGCGTGGTGGTTGAGGACGGGCGAGCGGTGGGGCTGCGCGTGCGCGACCAGGGAGAGGAGCGGGTGATCCGGGCGCGGCATGTGGTGGTGAGTGCCGGGGCGATCGGGTCGCCGGCGTTGCTGATGCGCAGCGGGATCGGGCCTGGGGGGCATTTGCGCGCGCGCGGGGTGGAGGTGGTGGCCGACCTGCCGGGGGTGGGGGAGAATCTGCAGGAGCATCCGGCGACGGGGGTTTCAGCGTTCCTGGCGCCGGGGGCGCGGGGGGCGGGGGGTGAGCGGTATCACTTGCAGACGCTGGTGCGGTGGTCTTCGGGGTTGGAAGGGACGCCGGAGGGGGACATGCACTGGGCGGTGTCGACGCGGAGCACCTGGCATGCGGTGGGCCGGCGGATCGGCGGGTTCTACGGGTGGGTGAACAAGAGCTATTCGCGCGGTCGGGTGCGGCTGGGGGAGGATATCGAGGCGGTGCCGGAGGTGGATTTCCGGATGCTGTCGGACCGGCGGGACCTGGTGCGGCTGATGCAGAGCTTCCGGATGAAGCTGCGGGTGCTGGAGCGGGCGCGCGCGGCGGGGGCGGTGCTGGAGATTTTTCCGAGTGGGTATTCGGAGCGGATCAAGGCGCTGGCGCGGCCGACTGCGCGCAACGGGCTGGTGATGGGGATCGCCGGGCCGATCATGGATGCGAGTGCTGCTCTGCGACGGCGGATGCTGGCGGTGGCGACCGAGAACGCGCCGGAGCCGGGGTTCCTGGCGGCGGATGACGATCGGCTGGAGGAGTATCTGCGGCGGGTGGTTGGGGGCGTGTGGCACCCGTGCGGGACGTGCCGGATGGGCGCGGACGGCGATCCGATGGCGGTGGTTGACGCCACTGGTGCGGTGCGGGGGGTGGCGGGGCTTTCCGTGTGCGATGCCTCGGTGATGCCGACGATTCCGTGCGCGAATTTGAACGTGCCGGTGATCATGATCGCCGAGAAGATGGCGGATGGGTTGAAGGCGCGGGTGGGGTAGGGGCGGCTACGCGTTCGGGTAGCGAACCGCCAGGATCTCGATTTCCTCGGAGCCGGACGGGGTCATGAGGCGCACCGTGTCACCGGTCTTGGCGCGCATCAGGGCGCGGGCGATGGGGGAGGAGAGGCTGACTTCGCCGCGGCTGATCTCTGCCTCGTCGACGCCGAGGATGGTGACGGTGCGTTCGGTGTCGGCTTCGGTGACGTAGGTGACGGTGGCGCCGAAGAAGATGCGGTCGCGCTGGGTCTGGGCGGCGGGGTCGACGACCTCGGCGATGGCCAGGCGCTTGCGCAGGAAGCGGACGCGGCGGTCGATCTCGCGCAGGCGCTTCTTGCCGTACTGGTAGTCGCCGTTCTCGGAGCGGTCGCCGTTGCCGGCGGCCCAGGAGACGATCTCGACAACGCGGGGGCGCTCCACCACCCACAGCGCGTGCAACTCCGCCTGCAGGCGGGCGTGGCCGGCGGGGGTCATGTAGTTCTTGGTGCCGGGCGGGGGCGGTGGGCCGTCGTCATCGTTGTCGACATCGTCATTCATGGCACGGACCCTGCCCCAGCGAAGGCGGCGGAAGCAACCCGGCCATGCGGGGCTGGACGGATGACGGGGGCAGCCGTTAGCGAGGGCGGATGTTCCGTTTCTTTGAAAACCTGCTGCGCCCGACCGAGGTCTCGCCCTCCAGCCCTCCGTCGGCGGAGGGGGGGCGGCATGGGTTGGTGCGGTTCTACCTCCACTTCATCCGCCAGGTGCGCGGGTTGCTGGTGGCGCTGTTCTTCGCCGGGCTGCTGGTGGCGCTGATGGACGTGACCATCCCGGTGATGATCGGGCGGGTGGTGGAGCTGGTCGGGCGGGTGCCGCCGGAGGTGATCCTGCGCGACCACTGGCACGAGATGCTGGCGATGGCCGTGGTGATGCTGGTGCTGCGGCCGGCGGCGCTGCTGCTGCGGGTGCTGATGACCAACCAGGCGATCAATGCCGGGATGACCAACCTGATCCGCTGGCAGAACCACTGGCATGTGGTGCGGCAGAGCTGGAGCTTCTTCCAGAACGACTTCGCCGGGCGGATAGCCAACCGGGTGATGCAGACCGGGCCGAGCCTGCGCGAGAGCGTGGTGAGCGCCACCAACGCGGTTTGGTACATCATCGTGTACGGCACCTCGGCGGTGGTGCTGCTGGCGAGCATCGACGGGCGGCTGGCGATGCCGATGCTGGCGTGGTTCTGCGCCTATGTGCTGATGCTGCGCTACTTCGTGCCGCGGATGCGCGACCGCAGCCGGGCGATGAGCGAGGTTCGCTCGGGGCTGACGGGGCGGATCGTCGACAGCTACACCAATATCCTGACGGTGAAGCTGTTCGCGCGCGCCCGCGACGAGGACGATTTCGTGCGCGAGGCGATCGACGAGCACACGACGACGTTCCGCCGGCAGCTGCGGATGACGACGCGCTACATCCTGACGCTGAACCTGATCAACGCGTGCCTGATCGTCGGCACCGGGGCGATGGCGATCTGGCTGTGGCGGATGGGGGAGGTGAGCGTGGGCACGGTGGCGATGGCGCTGCCGCTGGCCTGGCAGATCTCCAACATGGCCGGCTGGGTGGGCGACAACGTGACGATGATCTTCGAGAACGTCGGCGTGGTGCAGGAGGGGATGCGCTCGATCGCGGTGCCGCGGCAGATGCCGGATGCGGCGGACGCGAAGGAGCTGGAGGTTTCGAAGGGGGAGATCCGGTTCGAGGGGGTGCGGTTCGGGTACGGCACGGCGCGTGGGGTGCTGCATGACCTCGACCTGCATATCCGGCCCGGGGAGCGGGTGGGGCTGGTGGGGCATTCCGGCGCGGGGAAGTCCACGCTGGTGAACCTGCTGCTGCATTTCCACGCCCCCGAGGCGGGGCGGATCACCATCGACGGGCAGGATATCGCGCGGGTGACGCAGGAGAGCCTGCGCACGCAGATCGCGATGGTGACGCAGGACACCTCGCTGCTGCACCGCTCGATCCGGCAGAACATCGCCTATGGCCGGCCCTGGGCGAGCGAGGCGGAGATCCGCGCGGCGGCGGACCAGGCGGAGGCGACGGATTTCATCGAGCTGCTGGAGGACTGGAACGGGCGGCGCGGGTTCGATGCGCATGTGGGCGAACGCGGGGTGAAGCTTTCGGGCGGGCAGCGGCAGCGGGTGGCGATCGCGCGGGTGATCCTGAAGAACGCGCCGATCCTGGTGCTGGACGAGGCGACTTCGGCGCTCGATTCCGAGGTGGAGGCGGCGATCCAGGGACAACTTGAAACACTGATGCGGGGGCGGACGGTGATCGCCATCGCGCACCGGCTTTCCACCATCGCGCGGATGGACCGGCTGGTGGTGATGGAGAACGGGCGGATCGTCGAGCAGGGCACGCATGCCGAGTTGCTGGCGGTGGGCGGGGCGTATTCGCGGATGTGGCTGCGGCAGTCGGGCGGGTTCGCGGAGGCGGCGGAGTAAGGAAGCGGTTCTTTTCTGAAAAAATTTCTATCCTTTTGCCTCGGGTTCGATCCGTTTGGCACCGGTGCCATGGATGAAGTTTTTTTGCTTCTTTTTGTTCACAAAAAGAAGACTCTAGCCTTCTCTGCCGCTTCGCTGATCGCCGCCTCGATGGTTGGCAGGCTGTCTTCCCATCCTTCGCGCGGGACGCTGATCGGCGGGCCGACGACCAGGACGCCGCGGCCCCAGGGCAGGGGCAGCATCATCCGATCCCAGGTGGGCAGGTGCCAGGCGCGGCTGGTGCGGGCGGCGCAGGGGAGCACGGGGACGCCGGAGAGGGCGGCGAGCTGGGCCACGCCGGGGGCGGCGCAGCGCGGCGGGCCGCGCGGGCCGTCGGGGGTGAGGACGACGTGGCTGCCTTGGGCGAGCACATCGAGCAGGGCGCGGACGCTGGCGGCCCCGCCCTTGTCGCGGCCGTCGCGGGCGGTGGAGCCGTGCACGACCTCCAGGCCGAAGCTTCGCATGATGTCGCCGATGAAGCGGCCGTCGGCGTGGCGGCTGGCCAGGGCGTGCGCGCGCGCGCCGGGGCGACGGATGCGCAGCCAGAGGGCGGGCATGAGCGGCAGGCATTCGTGCCAGAGCGCGGCGACGGCGGGCTGGCCGGCGGCGTGGGGGGCGAGATGGGCCTCGCCTTCGAGCGTCCAGCGCGTGGTGCGCAGCGCGAACGCCAAGTAGCGGCCGAGCAGGGCGGCGAGCCATGCCTGGACGGCCGGGCGACGCAGGAACGACTTGAGCATGGCGGTGGCGGGTAGCACGGGGCGGGGGATGGCGAAAGCGAGGGGGCGCTTGCGGTGCGGGGGCGATACGGCCGAATAATGCGCCATCGCCCCGCCTGGGGGGCGCAACGGAGCGGGCGGGCCGATGGCGGGACGGACGATCAGCACCAGCAGCGTCGGCACGGTGCAACTGGGCGAGACGGACAACCCGCTGACCGTGACCGCCACGGGCACCATCGCCAGCACCAATGCCAATGCGCTGGAGACGGCGGGGACGGCGGACTGGGTGATCGGCAATGCCGGCACGATCAGCGCCAGCGGCACGGCCGGCGTCGGCATCCAGCTGAACTCCGGCTTCGGCTCGGCCGGCGGGACGATCACCAACGAGGCGACCGGGCGGATCGAGGGCGCCACCTACGCGATCTACAGCCTCAAGGCCTCCACCGTCAGCAACGCCGGCACCATCGTCAGCACCGGGGAGTCCAAGGGCGCCGGCGTGCTGATCGGCCCCGGCACGGTGACCAATGCGGGCCCGGCGGCGCTGATCAGCGGGCCGCGCTATGGCGTTTACTTCTACGCCGGTGCCGGGCGGGTGACGAACACCGGCACGATCGGCAGCCCGAACGGCTTCGGCGTGTTCCTGTCCAAGGGCGGCGAGGTGGACAACCAGGCGGGCGGCCATCTGACGGCCGGGCTGGTCGGCGCGTATGTGCTGGGCACCGCCGACTCCTCGGTGGTCAACGCGGGCAGCATCTCGGGGCGGTTCGGAGTGCTGAGCACCAACCCCGCCTCGACAGTGACGAATGCCGGCAGCATCCAGGCGACGGGCAAATCCGGGCAGGGCAATTCGAACGAGTTGACCGGGTCGGGCGTGCAGATGCGCAACGGCGGCACGATCGTGAACGCGGCGGGCGGGGTGATCGACGGCTACTGGATCGGGGCGCAGATCGGCAGCTTCAACGGCGCCAACGCCAATGGCGGCGCGGTGATCAATGCTGGCACGATCCTTGCCAACGATCCCGGCGTTTCGGGCGCGGCGGTGTGGTTCAAGGGCGACGGGCGGATCGAGAACGCGGCAACCGGCACGATCGGCGACGGGCCGTTCGGCATCGTGACCTACAACACCGTGTCGGTGGTGAACGCGGGCACGATTGGCGGCAACCGGGCGCTGCTGTTCGGCGGGCAGGGGCGGATCGACAACCTTGCCGGCGGCTCGATCGTCGGCACGGCGCGGGGTATCGAGATCGCCGGCACCACGACGATCGCCAATCGCGGCGTGATCGGCGGCGGGGCGTTTGCCGTGTTGAACACGGTGCAGGGCTCGGGCGACCGGATCGTCACCTATCCCGGCGCGTCGTTCCTGGGCACGGTGATGGGCGATGCGGATGGGGCGCCATCGCCGAACGGGGTGCTGCAACTGGCGGCCGGCGCCGGGACGGGGAGCGTGGTGGGGTTCGGCAGCCAGTATCTCGGCTTCGGCCGGGTGGAGGTGGATGCCGGGGCAAGCTGGTCGCTGGCCGGCACGGTGGGCAGCGGGCAGACGGTGGCGCTGGGCACGGGGGCCGTGCTGACGCTGGCCGATCCGGCGGCGATGGCCGGTGTGATCGCGGGGTTCGACGCGACGACGGGGCTGGTGCTGGGGGGCGTGACGGACGCGACGTCGGCGGTGCTGGACGACGGCAACGTGCTGACGGTGTCGCGCGCGGGCGGCGCGCCGGTGGTGCTGCGGTTCGACCCCTTGCAGGCGTTCGGCCCGGGGGCGTTCGGGCTTTCGGCGCAGGGCGCGGGAACGGCGCTGGCGGCGCCGTGCTTCGCGATGGGGACGCGGATCGCCACCCCGGCCGGGGAGGTGGCTGTGGAGGCGTTGGCGGCGGGGATGCCGGTTCTGCTGGCGCGGGGCGGCGTGGCGGAGGTGGTGTGGGTGGGGCACCGGAGGGTGGAGTGCCGGCGGCATCCGCGGCCGGAGGAGGTCTGGCCGGTGCGGGTGGCGGCGGGCGCGTTCGCGCGCGGGGTGCCGGGGCGCGACCTGTTGCTGAGTCCGGACCATGCGGTGTTCTGGGAGGGCGTGCTGATCCCGGTGCGCCACCTGGTGAACGGGCGGACAGTGCGCCAAGAGGCGGTGGATGCGGTGACGTATTTCCATGTCGAGCTGGCGGCGCACGACGTGCTGCTGGCCGAGGGGCTGGCGTGCGAAAGCTATCTCGACACCGGCAACCGGGCTGCCTTCGCCAATGGCGGGGCGGCGATGATGCTGCATCCGGATTTCGCGCGCGGGCGGTGGGCGGCTTCGGGCTGCGCGCCGCTGGTGGAGGCGGGGCCGGCGGTGGCGGCGGCGCGGTCACGGCTGTTGGCGCGGGCGGGGGCGATGGGGCTCCGGCGCGGGTCGGACGCGGGGCTGGTGGTGCGGGCGGATGGGGTGGCGCTGGCGGTGGCGGCCTCCGGCGCGCGGCGGGAGGTGGCGTTGCCGGAGGGGGTGCGGGCAGTGGCGCTCGAGTCGCGGTGCTGGGTGCCGGCGGAGATGGGCGGCAGCGAGGATGCGCGCCGGCTGGGCGTGGCGGTGGGGCGGGTGCGGCTGGATGGGGAGGCGGCGCCGGATTCGTGCTTCGGAGCCGGGTGGCATGCCGCGGAAGGGGCGTTGCGCTGGAGCGACGGGTGCGGCTGGCTGCATCTGCGCGGGGCGCGGCGCTTGTCGTTCGAGTTGGCGACGGGCGGGGTGTATTGGGCAGCCTAGGAAGCATGTTCTTTTTTGAAAAAAAGAACCAAAAAACTTTTATCCATTTGGGCGGCGTTTGACCTGCTGCCGGGGTGCCAAGGGATGAAAAGTCTTTTTGCTTCTTTTTCTTCAGAAAAAGAAGATCCTTTCTTTCTATGAGCTGCGCCTGCGGCAGCCTGCTGCGCCCGATGCGCTGCTGCGCCATGGACCTGGCGACGGCGAGCCTGCCCGGCTCGGCGTTGCTGCTGGCGCCGCAGATCCGCGCGGCGGAGGAGGCGCGGCAGGCGGGCGAGGCGGATCGGGCGACCGGGATCCTGTTGCAGGTGCTGGAGCTGGCGCCATGGGCGCCGGCGGCGTTGATGGTGCTGGCGCGCATCCACCAGCAGGCCGGGCGGCTGGGGGCGGCGGCGGTGCTGCTGGCGCGGGTGGTGGCGGTCGATCCTGCCAACCAAGAGGCGGTGCGCGAGGCGGCGCGGGTGGCGCTGAACCGGGGCGACATCGCGGGCGCGCTGGGCCATGCGCGCAATGCGGTGCGCGGCGATCCGCTGTCGGCGGATGCGCATCACCTGCTGGGCCTGGCGCTGACCGAAGCGAACCGGGCGGTGGCGGGGGAGCATCACTACCGGCGGGCGCTGGAACTGGCGGGCCGGCGCGATGCGATCGTGCTGGCCAATCTGGCGTGGAACCTCAAGGCGCAGGGGCGGATCGTCGAGAGCCGGGCGCTGTATGCCGAGAGCCGGGCGGCCGCGCCCGATGTGCTGACCACGCTGCTGGGCGAGGCGCGGATGGAGGAGGCGGCGGGCGCGCTGGACCGGGCGGCTGCGCTGCTGGACCAGGCGCGGGCGGTGGCGCCGGGTGCGCCGGGGGTGGATCTGGCACGCGCGGTGGTGGCGGCGCGGCAGGGGGCGCGGGAGCATGCGCTTTCGGTGCTCGACGGGATGGCGGAGACCGGCGCGCCGGCGGTGCTGATGGAGAAGGGGCGGCTGCTGGACCGCATGGGCCGGCCAAAGGCGGCCTTCGCGGCCTGGACGGAGGGCAAGCGGCGCCTGCGCGAGGCGACCGGGCAGGACTACGAGACGGCGGCGGCGGAGGCGCTGGCGGGGCGGCTGCGTGGGTTCTTCACGGCGGAGCGGCGGCGCCTGTTGCCGCGGGCGCCGGTGGCCGCCGGCGCGCAGCCGGTGTTCATTCTGGGCTTTCCGCGCTCCGGCACCACGCTGGTGGAGCAGATGCTGTCGGCGCATCCGGCGATCGCGGCCGGCGACGAGCTGCCGCTGGTGGGCGACCTGGCGGCGATGGTGCCGCGGGTGCTGTCGAGCTCGCTGCCCTATCCGGAGGCGCTGGCCGATCTGTGGATGGGCGACGAGGCGGATGGGTTGGAGACACTGCGCGACCATTATCTACGGCGGGTGCGGGGCATGGGGATCGTCGGGCCGGGTCAGGCTTGGTTCACCGACAAGATGCCGCTGAACGAATGGCACCTGGGGCTGCTCGGCATGGTGTTCCCGGCCAGCCCGATCATCCTGCTGGTGCGCCATCCGGCCGACGTGGTGCTGTCGGTGTTCGGCAACGAGCTGACGCATGGGTTCCACTGCGCCTATTCGCTGGAGGGGGCGGCGCGGCATTTCGCGCTGACGGCGGAGCTGGTGGCGCATTGCCGGGCGACGCTGGCGCTGCGGCTGCTGCCGGTGCGCTACGAGGATCTGGTGGACGACCCGGAGGCGACCGTGCGGCGGATGCTGGATTTCATCGGCCTGCCGTTCGACCCCGCCTGCGTGGCGCCGCACGAGAACGCGCGGTATGCGCGCACGGCGAGCTACGCGCAGGTGACGGAGAAGGTCTACGACCGCTCGCGCCTGCGCTGGCTGGCCTATCGCGAGCAGTTGGCCCCGGTGCTGCCGATCCTGGCGCCGGCGATCGCGCGGCTGGGCTACGACGCATGAACGGGGATGCGGTCGGGCGGCTTCTGGCGGAGGCGAGTGCGGCCGAACAGGAGGGACGGGTCGGCGACGCGGCTTCGATCCTGGCGGAACTGGGCGCGGCGGCCGAGGAACGGCTGGACGGGCTGTTGCTCGCCGGCGTGGTCGCGGCGCAGCAGGGCGGGTTGGAGCGGGCCGCGAGGTTGTTGGCGCGGGCGGCGAAGCTGGGGGGGGATCCGGCGCTGCTGGCGCTGGTGCAGCGCAACCGCATCGAGATCCTGCGCCGGTTGCAGCGCCCGCGCGAGGCGGTGGCGGCGGGGCGGGCGGCGATGGCGCTCGCGCCCGACGATCCCGTGGTGCTGAACAACCTGGCGCTGGCGCATTTCGCGGCGTTGGAGCTGGATGCGGCGCTCGCCTGCTACGACCGGGCGATCGCGCTGGACCCGCAGAACGCGGGGGCGCAGTTCGGGCGCGGCGAGGTGAAGCTGGCGATCGGCGACTATGCCGAGGGATGGAAGGGCTATGCATGGCGCTTCCGCCTGCCGGGCGTGCCGGCGCCGCTGCCGCCGGAGGTGCAGGGGCGGCGGCGGCAGTGGAAAGGCCGGGCCCTGGACGGAACGCTGCTGCTGGTGGCGGACCAGGGCTTCGGCGACGTGGTGCAGTTCGCCCGCTACATCCCCTGGGCGGCTTCGCGGTGCGGGCGGCTGGTGGTGGCGGCGAGCCCGGAGATGCGGCCGGTAATCGCGCAGTTTCCCGAGGTGGCGGCGCAGGTGGCGGAATGGGCGGCGCTGGAGCCGTTCCGGGCCTGGGCGGCGCTGTCGGACCTGCCGGCGCTGGCCGGGACGCGGGCGGAGAGCATTCCGGCGGGGATGGTGCCCTATCTCGCCGCCTTGCATGAGGACCGGCTGCGCTGGCGGGCGCGGCTCGACGAACTGGCGCCGCGCGGGAAGCGGCGGGTGGGGCTGGTGTGGGCGGGGCGGGCGAGCCATCCGCAGGATTTCGCACGCTCGGCGCCGCTGGCCGGGCTGGCGCCGCTGGGCGACGTGGCGGGGCTGTGCTGGGTCGCGTTGCAGCTGGGGGGCGCGGAGGCGGCGCTGGGGAGCAGTTTCTGGCGCGCGCCGGTAGTCAATCTCGGGCCGGAGATCGCGGGTTTCGCCGACACGATGGCGATCCTGGCGGAGCTGGACCTCGTGGTAACGGTGGACACCGCCGCAGCACACCTGGCCGGTGCCATGGGGCGGGCGTGCTGGCTGATGCTGCCGCGGCCGGCGGACTGGCGCTGGGGGCTGAACGGAACCGATACGCCCTGGTACCCGTCGCTGCGGCTGTTCCGCCAGCAACGGGCCGGCGATTGGAACGGCGTGGCGCGGGCGGTGGCGGCGGCGCTGGGCGCCTGATCTACCGGAACGTGTCCTTGCGGCTGCGCAGGTCGGCGAGCATGGCGACGTCGGTGGCGCGCAGGAACGGGTTGCAGGCCAGTTCGTCGGACAGGAGGCTGGGCAGGGTGGGCATGTTCATGGCGCGCAGTTCCTTCACGCGCTCCGCGTAGGCCCGAAGGTCGGCGTTGTCAGGGTCCGCGTGCAGCGCGAAGCGGGCGTTGCTCTCGGTGTATTCGTGGCCGCAGCAGACCAGCGTGTCCGGCGGCAGGGCGGCGAAGCGGACGAGGCTCTTGTGCATCTCGGCGGCGGTGCCTTCGAGCAGGCGGCCGCAGCCGAGGCTGAACAGGGTGTCGCCGCACAGCAGCACGTTGCCGTCGGGGAAGAAGAAGCTGATATGGCCGCGGGTGTGGCCCGGGGTTTCGAACACGCGGGCGGTGGAGGCGCCGAGATCGACCTCGGAGCCTTCGGACACCTCGCGGTCGAGCTTCGGCAGGCGGTGCGCGTCGGCCTTGGCACCGACGACGGGGGCCTTGTAGCGCGCGCGGATCGCGTCGGTGCCGGCGACGTGGTCGCCGTGGTGGTGGGTGAGCAGGATGAGGTCCAGCTTGCCGCCGGCCGCCTCGATCGCCTGGACGACCGGGTCCACCTCGGCGGGGTCGACGATGGCGGTGCAGCCGCTCTGCTCGTCGCGGAGCAGCCAAGCGTAGTTGTCCTGCAGGATGGGGATCGCTGTGACCTTGATCATGATGCGACGATAGCACCGCGTCGGCCTGCCGCAAACGTCGTTCGGCGGCTTCGGGCTCTGCTATAAGGCCTGCCATGGTGTCCGACGCGCATTTCGCGGCTGATTTCTACGCCACCCGGCGGGGCGCGCTGGCGGCCCATCTGGTGCGCGAGCGGCTGGCGCTGGTGTGGCCGCGCCTGCCGGGGCAGTCGGTGCTGGGCGTCGGCTTCGCCGCACCCTATCTGCGGCTGTGGCGCGAGCAGGCGGCGCGGTGCATCGCCCTGACGCCGGCGCAGGTGGGTGCCGCGCGCTGGCCGGTCGGCAGCGCCAACCTCTCCTGCACGGCGGAGGAGGATGCGCTGCCGTTCCCGGATCTGTGCTTCGACCGCGTGTTGCTGGTGCACGGGCTGGAGGCGGCGGAGAACGCGCGACGATTGCTGCGCGAGGTGTGGCGGGTGCTGAAGGATGACGGGCGGCTGCTGGTGGTGGCGCCGAACCGCAGCGGGATGTGGGCGCATCTGGAGAGCACGCCGTTCGGGCATGGCACGCCCTATTCGCCGGGGCAGGTGGGCCGGCTGATGGCGGCCTCCATGTTCCGGGTGGAGCGGCGGGACGTGGCGCTGTTCCTGCCGCCGACCAACCTGCGGCTGGTGCAACGCGGCGCGCGGCTGTGGGAGCGGACCGGGCGACGCTTCCTGCCGCGCTTCGCGGGGGTGACGATCACCGAGGCGGTGAAGGACATGTATGCCGCCCTGCCGGCCGACGGGGTGGCGCGGCGGCGGATGGTCCTGGCGGAGGCGGCATGAGGCCGGCATTGGCGATCCTGGCGGTGCTGTTGCTGGCCGGCTGCGCCGAGCGCTGGGCCAAGCCGGGCGCCGGGGAGCCAGAGTTCCGCACGATGGCCGCGCAATGCGACGCCTATGCCGGCGAGCGCTGGCCGCCGCGGCTGCGCGAGGAGCTGGTCGCGCCGGCGCGCTGGGTGCCGCCCATGCGCAGCTGCGATTCGCGCGGGCGATGCAGCTGGTATGGCGGCTGGTGGGAGCCGCCGCAAACGATCGTGGTCGACGATCATGCGGGGCCGCGGCGGCAGGAGCGACGGGCCTGCTACGTCGCCAACGGCTGGACGCCGGTGGAGGACTGACGGTTGTGCGCGGTGTTGAACGATACGATCCCGTCGCCTAGCCTTGCCGCAACGAGAAGCGATCGGGAGGGGGGCGCCATGCAGCTGATCCAGGGGCTGAACCGTGCGGTGACGATCAACCCGGGCGGGACTGCGACGATCTTTCGTGCGCGGCGATTCACCTGGGGCGCGGTGGGCGAGCGCATCGCGCGGCTGGCCGGCGGGCTGGCGCGGCTGGGGGTCGCACACGGCGAGCGGGTGGCGATCCTGGCGCTGAACAGCGACCGCTACTGGGAGGCGATGTACGCGATCCCCGGCCTCGGCGCGATCATGGTGCCGCTGAACACGCGCCTCGCGCCGCCGGAGATCGCCTTCATGCTGGCCGACAGCGGGGCGCGGGTGCTGCTGGTGGACGATGCCTTCGCGGCGATGCCAGAGCGGCTGGCCGGGCAGATGGGGGCGGTGGCGCATGTGGTGCACATCGGCGAGGCCGCGACACCTTCGGGGATGATCGCCTGGGAGTCGCTGCTGGACGGGCGGCCGGACGGGTTCGGCACGGCGGGCGGCGATGACGTGGCCGGGATCTTCTACACCGGCGGCACCACCGGGCGCTCCAAGGGGGTGATGCTGTCGCACCGCAACCTTGTGTCGAACGCGGCGATGGTGATCCCGGCGATGGGCTACCGGCACGACAGCGTCTACATCCATGCCGGTCCGATGTTCCACCTGGCCGACGGGGCGAGCACCTTCGCGGTGACGATGGTGGCCGGCACGCATGTGTTCATCCCGCGCTTCGACCCCGGCGACATGCTGGCGGAAATCGCGAAGCACCGAGTGACGAACGCGCTGCTGGTGCCGACCATGATCAACGCGACGGCGAACTTCCCCGAAATCGGCAAGCACGACGTCTCCAGCCTGCGCACGATCCCCTACGGCGCCTCGCCGATGCCCGATGCGGTGCTGCAGCGCGCCAAGCAGACGATGCCGACGGTGCGCTGGCTGCATGTGTACGGCATGAGCGAGGCCTCGCCGATCGTCACCGCCATGGACATCGACCAGAAGGAGCCCGAGGGGCGGCGGGCGCAAAGCTGCGGGCGGCCGGCGGTGCTGGTGGATGTGCGCATCGCCGACGAGAACGACGCGGAGGTGCCGCGCGGCACGGTGGGCGAGGTGCAGGTGCGCGGCCCGAACATCATGCTCGGCTACTGGAACCTGCCGGATGCGACGGCCAATGCGCTGCGCGGCGGCTGGTACCACAGCGGCGACGGCGGCGTAATGGACGAGGACGGCTACGTCTATATCGTCGATCGGCTGAAGGACATGATCATCAGCGGCGGCGAGAACATCTATTCCGCCGAGGTCGAAAGCGCGATCTCGACGCTGGACGGGGTGGCGGAAGTGGCGGTGATCGGCATTCCCGACGACAAATGGGGCGAGACCGTCCATGCCGTCGTGGTGCCGCGCGCCGGGCGGGAGATCTCCGTCGACGCCGTGGTCGCGCACTGCCGGGAGATGATCGCCGGCTACAAGGTGCCGCGCAGCGTGGAGATCCGGGCGGAAGGCCTGCCGCTGTCCGGGGCGGGGAAGGTGCTGAAGACGGTGCTGCGGGAGCCGTTCTGGGCGGGGCGGACAAAGCAGGTGAGCTGAAGGAAGAGTCTTCTTTTTTCTGAAGAAAAAAGACTTTTTTCCATTTGCACCGTGACAGGGAGTTCATCTCCCCAGCCAATGGATAAAAGTTTTTTGGTTCTTTTTTCCAAAAAAGAACCGCTTCCTTGCTTTAGAGAAAACTCACTGGATCGATATCGACCTCCACCTTCACCCCCCTTCCTGTCGGCACCCCGGCCAACCATTCGCGGATCAACGGCTGCACGGCCACGTCCCGCCGCGCCTTGAGCAGCAGACGGCGGCGGTGGCGGCCGCGCAGGATGGCCAGCGGCGCCGGGGCGGGGCCGAGGACGGTAATGCCGTCGCCGATGGGGGCCGCGCGGCCGAGGTCGCGGGCGGCGAGGTCGGCGGCTTCGGATGTGTCGGCGCTGACGATGAGGGCAGCGAGGCGGCCATAGGGCGGCCAGTGGCCGGGGCGGCGTTCGGCGGATTCGTTTTCGCGGAAGGTTTCGAGGTCGCCGGAGAGCAGGGCCTGCATGACCTTGTGCTCGGGGCTGAAGGTTTGCAGCAGGACGCGACCGGGGGATTCGGCGCGGCCGGCGCGGCCGGCGACCTGATGGAGGAGCTGCACGGTGCGTTCGGCGGCGCGCAGGTCCCCGCCGCCCAGGCCCAAATCCGCATCGACCGCGCCGACCAGGGTGAGGTGGGGGAAGTGCCAGCCCTTGGCGACGATCTGGGTGCCGATGATGAGGTCCACCTGGCGGTCCTCGATGGCCTGGGCGGCGTCGGCGGCGGATTGCGGGCCGGTGAGCGTGTCGCTGGCCATGACCAGGATGCGCGCATCGGGAAAGGTCGCGCGCGCCTCCTCCGTGATGCGCTCCACGCCGGGGCCGACCGGGGTGAGGCTGTGCTGCGCCTTGCACTCCGGGCATTCCTCGGGGATCGGGATGGTGTGGCCGCAATGGTGGCATTGCAGGATGCGCCGCGCGCGGTGCTCCACCAGCCAGGCGGTGCAGTTGGGGCATTGCATGCGGTGGCCGCAGGTGCGGCAGAGGGTGAGCGGGGCGTAGCCGCGGCGGTTGAGGAACAGCATCGCCTGCTCGCCCCGGGCGAAGGTGGCGTTGATGGCCTCGATCAGCGGCGGGGCGAGGAACTTCCCGCGTTCGGGCGGGGTCTGGCGCAGGTCGATCAGCTCGACATGCGGCAGGGTGGCGCCGCCGAAGCGGTCCGGCAGGTGCAGGCGGCGGTAGCGGCCGGCCTCGGCGTTGGAGATGGTCTCCAGGCTGGGTGTCGCGGACACCAGCACGGCAGGCGCGCCGCAGAGCCGGGCGCGGACCACGGCCATGTCGCGGGCGTGGTAGACGACGCCGTCCTCCTGCTTGAAGGCGGTCTCGTGCTCCTCGTCGATGATGACCAGGCCCAGGTCGGGGAAGGGCAGGAACAGGGCGGAGCGGGCGCCGACAACGACCGGGGCCGTGGCCTGGGCGACCTCGCGCCAGGTGATCCGGCGGGTGCGGCTGGAGAGGTCGGAGTGCCACACCGCCGGGGCCACGCCGAAGCGGCGCTCGAAGCGGGAGAGCCACTGGGACGACAGCGCGATCTCCGGCAGCAGGATCAGCGCCTGGCGGCCCTGGCGCAGGCACTCGGCGATCGCCTCCAGGTAGATCTCGGTCTTGCCGGAGCCGGTGACCCCGTCGAGCAGCGTGACGGAGAAGGCGCAGGCGGCGACGGCGGCGCGGAGATCGGCGGCGGCTGCCTCCTGGTCCTCGGAGAGGGTTGGGCGGGGGTGGTCGGGATCCGGCTGGCGGAACGGCGGCACAACGGGGAGCGTCACCGGCGCGATCAGCCCGGCATCGGCCATGCCGCGCAGCAAGGTGGAGGAGACGGCGGCCTCCTTCGTCAGGGCGGGGCCGGGGAGGCGGCGGTCGCCAAGGATCTCCAGCACGCGCTTGCGCGGCTCGGTCAGGCGCGCCTCGGGCAGCGGCTCGGCGCGCTGCCATCCGACCGGCGGCGGGTCCGCCTGCGGGTTCGGCACGCGCAGCGCCATCGCCAGCACCTCGCCGGGTGGGGAGACGGTGTAGGCGGCGATCCAGTCCACCAGTTGGCGCAGGTCGGCGCGCATCGGCGGCGTGTCCATCAGGGCGGATATCGGGCGCAGGCGGTTGCCGCCGATGGTGCCCTCGGGCGGGCCGTCCCACACCACGCCGACCTCGACGCGGCGGTTGAGCGGCACCATCACCACATCACCCGGGGCAACCGTCATTCCGGGCGGCACGCGGTAGTCGAACGGGCCGGCGAAGGGGTAGGGCAGCAGCACGGGCACGACCTCGCCGAGGGCTGCCGGCAGCAGCTCCGCCTCCGTCGTCGCCAGGGCGCCTGGCGCCCGCCGCTTCCTGTTCCGCTCCGCCATCCGCTATACCCTACCGCCAGTCCCCAGTTCGGAAGACCGCCATGAAATTCTTTGTCGATACCGCCGACACGGCCGAGATCACCTCCCTCGCCGCCTCCGGCCTGCTGGACGGGGTTACCACCAACCCGTCGCTGATCGCCAAGTCCGGGCGCAAGATCCTCGACGTGGTGGCCGAGATCTGCGCCATCGTCGAGGGGCCGGTCAGCGCGGAGGTCGCCGCGACCGACTATGACGGCATGATGCGCGAGGCTGCCGTGCTGAAGAAGATCGCGGCCAACGTGACCGTGAAGCTGCCGCTGACTCCGGACGGGCTGCGCGCCTGCAAGGCGCTGACCGGCGAGGGGGTGAAGACGAACGTGACCCTGTGCTTCTCCGCGGCGCAGGCATTGCTGGCGGCCAAGGCCGGGGCGACCTTCGTGAGCCCCTTCGTCGGCCGGCTGGACGATATCGGCCAGGACGGCATGGCGCTGATCGCCGACATCATGGCGATCTACCGGAACTATAGCTCTATTAAGACTGAAGTCCTGGTGGCAAGTATCCGCCACCCCATCCATCTGGTCGAGTCGGCCAAGCTTGGCGCGCATGTCGCCACCCTGCCGCCGAACGTGCTGCGCCAGCTCTACGGCCATCCGCTGACCGACAAGGGCCTCGCCGCATTCCTGGCGGACTGGGCCAAGACCGGCCAGACGATCGCGTAGGCGGGATGCCAGAAAGATGAAGGTTTTTCGGTTCTTTTTTCCAAAAAAGAGCCGCTTCCTGCCATGACCCACGAGGACGACGTCGCCGCCTTCCTGCGCGCCCACCCGGAGTTCCTGGCCCAGCGCCCGGAGCTGTACCGCGCCCTGGAACCTCCGGCGCGGGTGCATGGCGAGCGCCTGGCCGACCACATGGCGGCGATGCTGATGGCTGAGCGCGCCCATGCCGGCGCGATGGCGGAACGCGCCGACGGCGTGCTCGCGGCCGGGCGCGCGGCGGCCGGGATGGCCGGGCGGGTGCAGGAGGCGGTGCTGGCCCTGATCCGCGCCGAGGACGTGGCGGAGTGCATCGCGGCGGAGTGGCCGGCGCTGCTGGCGGTGGATGCAGCGAGCCTGTGCCTGGAGGGAAGCGCCCCCCCCGGCGCGCGCCGGCTGGCGCCTGGGCAGGTGGTCCGTCTGCTCGGCCACCGGGGCGTGGTGTTGCGCCCAGGCGGCGAGGATGCCGCGGCGCTGCATGGCGAGGCGTCGAGGCTGGCGCGGCACGAGGCGCTGCTGCGCCTGCCGGGTGAAGGGGCGCCGGGCCTGGTGGCGCTGGCGGCGCGCGATGCCGGGCCGCTCGATCCGGCGCAGGGCCTCGGGCCGCTGGCCTTCCTGGCGCGGGCGGCGGCGGCCGCCCTGGGGCGATGACGGCGGAGGAAGGGCGGCAGGGCTTCCTGGCGTGGCTCGCGCACGAGCGGCGGAGTTCGCCGCTGACTCTGGAGGCCTATGGGCGGGATGTCGGCGCGTTCCTGAGTTTCCTGGCCGGGCATCTGGGGGAGCCGCCGGACCTGGCGGCGCTGGCCGCGCTGCGGGCGGCGGATTTCCGTGCGTGGCTGGCGTGGGAGGCCGGGCGCGGCGCGGGGGCAAGCACGCGGGCGCGGCACCTGGCGGCGGTGCGCAGCTTCTTCCGCTTCCTGGCGCGGCGGCATGGCGTGGCGAACGCCCAGGTGGCGCTGCTGGCCACGCCCCGGGCCAAGCCGCCGCTGCCGCATGCGCTGACCCCGCAGGAGGCGCTGGCGGTGGCCGAGGATATCGGCGAGGCGACCGACACCGCCTTCACCCAGTCACGCGACACCGCCCTGTTCAGCCTGCTCTACGGCAGCGGCCTGCGCATTGCCGAGGCCTTGGCGCTGGATGTCGGGCAGGCCCCGCGCGAGGGCGCGACCGACATGCTGCGCGTGGTGGGCAAGGGCGCCAAGCCGCGCATCGTGCCGGTGCTGCCGGCGGTGCGGGCGGCGATCGCGGCGTGGCTGCGCCACCACCCGGCGGCCGGAGACCCTGCGGCGCCGCTGTTCGTGGGGGTGCGCGGCGAACGACTCAACCCCGGCGTGGCGCAGCGGACCCTGCGCGTGTTCCGCCAGCAGAACGGGCTGCCCGAGCACGCCACGCCGCACGCGCTGCGGCATTCCTTCGCCACGCACCTGCTGGCGGAAGGCGCCGACCTGCGCACGATCCAGGACCTGCTGGGCCACGCCAGCCTGTCGACCACGCAGCGCTACACGGCGGTCGAGACGGCGCAGTTGATGAATGTCTGGCGGAAGGCGCACCCGCGGGGGTAGGAAGAATGTTCTTTTTTGAAAAAAAGAACCAAAAAACTTTTCTCCCCAATCTAATGGCCACCAGCGGGCCTAAATGAAGAAAAGTCTTTTTGCTTCTTTTTCTTCAGAAAAAGAAGATCCTTCCTTCCTGCTCCTCCACCACGCCAGCGCCAGCAGCCCCAGCAGGCTCGCCCCCGTCATCCAGTAGAGCCGGCTGGTCATCACCGCGGCGAGCGGGAACAGCAGGCCGGCGGCCAGGATCGCCGCCTCCGGCCACGCCAGCTTTCGGCCGCGCGCCAGGATCAATGCCGCCGCCGCGAGCATCGGCAGGTCGTAGAGGAAGGCGTACGGCGTGGCGACATAGCCGGCCACGATCAACAGCGCGATGCGTGCTGGCGTGACACCGCGGCGGAACTCGGTCCAGACCATGGCGGTCATGGCGGCGGCCAGCGCCCATTGCACGCCATAGGCGAGGCCGCGCGGCAGGCCCGCCAGGGTGAGGTTCGCGGCGATCGTGGCCTTGCGGTAGTCACTGACCCAGCCGTCGATGGCGCCGGCATGGCCCGTGACGCTCGTCAGGAACAGCGGCCAGGTCTCCCATCCGAACGCCAGCGCGGACGCGGCAAAAAGGGCGGCCAGGGTGCCTGCGGCGGTAGCCAGCGCCCGCCATTGGCCGGCGGCCAGCAGGGCGACGGGGATCAGCAGGCCGAGCTGCGGCTTGATCGTGGCGAGCCCCAGCAGCACCCCTCCCAAGACCTGGCGCTGCGGCAGCAGGCGCAGCCCGCCGAGGATGAGCGCGGAGGTCAGGAACCCGTTCTGCCCATAGGCGAAGGCCACAATGCTGGCCGGCGCGAAGGCCAGCAATGCCACCTCCCACGGTCGCCGCAGCCCCGCCGCGACCAGGAACAGCGCCAGCGTCGCCCCGCTCCACAGCGGCCACACCCAGTGCGGATCGAGCCAGCCCAGCGGCGACACTGCGAACAGGTAGTGCGGCGGATAGGGATAGGGAAAGGTGCGGTTCAGCGGCGGATAGAGCCCGCGCTGGAAGGCATACAGCGCATCCGCGTCATACAGCCCCGCCGCCGGCAGCTCCATGGCAAAGCGGGCGAAGCTCCACTGCGCGCTGCTGTCGTTGAAGAACAGCAGCCCGGCCCGGACCGCCGGCGCGATGCGCACGCCGAGCCACGCGGCCAGCACCAGCCCGGCGCAGGCCACGCCCAGCCCGGCGGCCAGGCGCCAGCGGCCGCGCGCCGGCAATGTGGCGGAAAATGCCATCGCCCTTCCTCCCATATCGGCACACGGGCGGGAAGCCGGTCTGGCGGGATGCGCGGCGCGGCGCGATACTGTCGCCAGCACGCCGGGAGGACGCCATGGAGTTCACCATATCCGCCGACATCGAGGCCAAGCGGCTGGCGATTCGGAGATTCGTCGACGAGCGCCTGATCCCGCTGGAGCGCGACCGGTCCAGCTACGACGCGCATGAGAACATCCAGCACGGCCTGCTGGCCGAGCTGCGCCAGGAAACCCGCGCGATGGGCGTATGGGCGCTGCAATCGCCCAAGGCCCGTGGCGGCGGCGGCATGAAGATGGCCGAGCAGGCCGTGCTCTACGAGGAGATGAACCGCTCCATCTTCGGCCCGGTCTGCTTCAACTGCGCCGCCCCTGATGACGGCAACATGCGTGTGATGGCGCAGGTCGCCACCAAGGCGCAGCAGGATTGGTGGCTGCAGCCGGTGATCGACGGCAAGATGAACTCCAGCTTCATCATGACCGAACCGATGGACGAGGACGGCCGCGGCTGCGGCTCCGACCCCTCGCTGACCAACACCGAGGCCGTGCGCACCAACACCGGCTGGAAGGTCAACGGCCGCAAGTGGTTCATCACCGGCGCGGAAACCGCCGAGCATTTCATCCTGATCGCACGCACTTCGGCCGACGAGCGCAAAGGGCTGACCAGCTTCCTGTTCCACCGCGACCAGCCCGGCTGGCGGATCATCCGGCGCATCGAGATCATGGGGCCGGAGGAGCATGGCGGGCACTGCGAGATCGAGTTCGACGGGCTGGAGATCCCCGACGAGAATCGCCTCATGGAGGTCGGCGACGGCCTCAAGCTCACCCAGATCCGCCTCGGCCCCGCCCGCCTCACCCACTGCATGCGCTGGACTGGCCTCGCCCGCCGCTGCCTGGAAATCGCCATGGAGTATGTCCAACAGCGCCGCAGCTTCGGCGGGCGGCTGATCGACCATGAAAGCGTCCAGACCCTCATCGGCCAGGCCGCCATGGAAATCGAGATCGGCCGCATGCTCACCATGAAGGCCGCCTGGCTGCTCGACCAGGGCGACTTCGCGCGCAAGGAAGTCTCGATGGCCAAGATCGTCGTCGCCGACGCCCTGCACAAGGCCGCCGACACCGCGCTCCAGCTGCTCGGCGCGCGCGGCTATTCCAAGGACACGCCGGTGGAGTGGATCTACCGCTACGCGCGCCAGGCACGGCTGGTCGACGGCGCCAGCGAGGTGCACCGCATGGTGCTGTCCAACTTCATGACCCGCGAGGGCGGCGATTTCTGGAAGTGGCGCGCGGAAGGCTGAGCGCTACACCGCCCGCCGTGCCCGCACGGCGGCGGCCAGCGTGCCGTCGTCGAGCACATCGAGCGCCCCGCCCATCGGCACGCCCTGCGCCACGCGCGTGACGGCAACGCCGGTGGGCTTCAGCCGCTCGGTCAGCCAGTGGCTGGTGGTCGCGCCATCCACCGTGGCACCGAGGGCGAGGATCACCTCATGGATGCCGCCGGCCTCGACGCGGGCGAGCAGCGAGGCAATGTTCAGGTCGTCCGGCCCGGTGCCGGCCAGCGGCGAGAGGGTGCCGCCGAGCACATGGTAGGTGCCGCGATGCACATGCGCGCGCTCCAGCGCCCAGAGGTCGCCCACTCCCTCCACCACGCACACCACGCCGCGGTCGCGATGCGGGTCGGCGCACACATGGCACGGGTCGGTGCTGTCGAGATTGCCGCAGACCGTGCAGGAGCGAACGGTGCGCGCGGCCTCGGTCAACGCGTGGGCCAGGGGGATCAGCCTTGTCTGCGGCTCCTGCAACAGGCGTAGCGCGGTGCGTCGCGCGCTGCGCGGGCCCAAGCCGGGAAGCCGGGCCAGCAGCGCGATCAGGCGCTCGATCTCGGGGCCACCCATCAGGGCGCGAAGGAAGGAAGAATCTTCTTTTTCTGAAGAAAAAGAAGCAAAAAGACTTTCATCCATGGCGCCGTGGCCTGAACGCACAGCGTTATGGGGGCGAAAGTTTTTTGGTTCTTTTTTTCAAAAAAGAACATGCTTGCCTTCTCTAGAACGGCAGCTTCATTCCGGGCGGAATCGGCAAGCCGGCGGTCAGCTTCTGCATCTCTTCCTGCCCGAAGGTCTCCGCCTTGCGCTTGGCATCGCCATGGGCGGCAACGATCAGGTCCTGGAGCATCTCGGCATCGCCATCGGTGACCAGCTTGGGGTCGATGCGGATGCCGCGCATCTCGCCCTTGCCGTTGAGCGTGACGCTGACCATGCCGGCCCCGGCGCTGCCTTCAACCTCCATGCCGGCCAGCTTGGCCTGCATCTCCTCCATCTTCTGCTGCATCTGCGAAGCCTGCTTGAGCATGCCGGCAAGGTTCTTCATGGGGGTGGCTCCCAGCTATCGAAGGGGTCGTCGTCCGACGAGGCGGCGCCGTCGTCATCCAGCGGCGCGAATTCGAGGTCACCATCCGGCGCCGGATCCGCGAGCAGGCTGGCCGGCTCGGTGGTGAGGCCATAGGCGTCGGCACGGGCATCATGCACCGCCTCGATCCGCGCGCCCGGAAAGGCGGCCATGATCGCCTGCACCAGCGGGTGCTCGGCGGCGGTGGTGCGGCGGGCGGCATCGGCGGCCACACCCTGTTCGGCCAGTGTCGGCTCGCCCTGGGCGGCGGACAGGGCGATGGTCCAGCGGGTGCCCGTCGCCTCCTGCAACACGGCCGAAAGCCGGGCGGCCAGGTCGCGCGGCGCCTCCGGCTGCGGGCGCAGCTCGATCACCGGCGAGGCGAAGCGCACCAGATGCACCGAATGGACAAGATGCGCGTGCAGCGAGGGTTCCCGCCGCTCGGCCACCAGGGCGGCCACCTCGCGGAAGCTCGACAGGCGCGGGCCGGGCGCCGGCGCGGCCATGGTGGCCGGGGCGCCGTTGGCCACCGCCCTTGAGCCGCCACCCATACCCCCGCCCGCTCCGTTCCCGCCGCCGCCGTTCCCCCCGGGCGCGGGTGTGCCACCCCCCTCGGTCAGGCGCCGCACAAGGTCGCCGGGCGTCGGCAGGTCCGCGACATGGCACAGCCGGATCAACACCATCTCGGCCGCCGCCTTGCGGTCCGGCGCGGCCTCCACCTCCGCGATGCCCTTCAGCAGCATCTGCCAGGCACGGCCAAGCACCGGGATGGACAGGCGCTCCGCCAGGGCCACGCCGCGGGTGCGCTCGGCCTCCGGCAGGTCGTTGGACGTGCGGAGCGCCGGCACCGCCCGCAACCGCGTGAGGGTATGCACCAGTTCCAACACGTCCTGCAGCATCACGCCGAGATCCGCGCCGCGAGCATGGGCGCGGTCGGTGATCTCCATCGCGGTGGCCGGCTTGCCCGCCATGACCGCCTCGAACAGGTCGAACATGGCGGTGCGGTCCGACAGGCCGAGCATGTCGGCCACCTGGGCGCTGGTGATGGCCGCGCCGGACTCGGTCTGCGCGATCGCCTGGTCGAGCAGCGAAAGGCCGTCGCGCACCGAGCCGTCGGCGGCGCGGGCGATCAGGGTCAGCGCCTCCTCCTCGATGCGCGCGCCTTCCTTGTCGCAGATGCGGCCAAAGTGGCTGGCGAGCTCGCCGGTGGCGATGCGCCGCAGGTCGAAGCGCTGGCAGCGCGACAGCACCGTCACCGGCACCTTGCGGATCTCGGTCGTGGCGAACACGAACTTCACATGCGGCGGCGGCTCCTCCAGCGTCTTGAGCAGCGCGTTGAACGCGTTGCGCGACAGCATGTGGACCTCGTCGATCACGAACACCTTGGCGCGCGCCTGCATCGGCCGGAACCGCGTCGCCTCGATGATCTCGCGCACATCCTCCACGCCGGTGCGGCTGGCGGCGTCCATCTCCACCACATCCGGGTGGCGATCGGCCAGGATCGCGGTGCAGTTGGCGCACACGCCGCAGGGGTCCGCCGTCGGCCCGCCCTGGCCGTCCGCGCCGATGCAGTTCAGCGCCCGCGCGATGATGCGCGCCGTCGTCGTCTTGCCGACGCCGCGCACGCCGGTGAGCATGAAGGCATGCGCCACGCGCCCGAGGGCGAAGGCGTTGCGCAACGTGCGCACCATCGCCTCCTGGCCAATCAGGTCGTCGAAGACGGTCGGGCGATACTTGCGCGCCAGCACGCGATAGGCGGGGGCGGCCAGCGCGGGGGCGGGGGCCGGGGGCGCCGCATCGCCGAACAGGCCGGCGCCTTCGGGCTCCGGCGTCGGCAGCTTGTCGTCGTCGTCCTGGAACAAGCCCGACATGCGCGGCGCCGATTGGAAATGATGGGGGAGCAGGAGGTGGGAGGCCGAACGAACAACCCGGGCGTAAACTCGTTGCGGCTGCTTCCTTCCGGACCTGACCGGGTTGGCGAGGCGCCCGTCCGCCGCCGACCTCCCGCCCCTCATATCGTGCATCAGGGCCGGGCTGGCAAGGCGAAACGGCCGCGGTTGCCGCTGCGCCGGCCCCATGGCAGGGTCGCGCCACGCTCCCCGAGGAATGATCCGCGTGCCCCTGATCCTTGCCAGCCGCCCCAACGCCTATTCCGGCAGCCCGCTGGACCGCGCCGCGCACCACCGCGACGACCCGGCCTGGATCGAGGCGGCCCTGGCCTCCGACCTGGCCCTGTTCACCCCGGTGTGGCGCGCGCGCAGCCTGATGCGCGGCGTGGAGGAAGGCCGGCCGGAAGCGGTGTTCCTCACCGGCCCGGCAGCCGCGGCGATGCTGGTGCGCGGCTGGCCCGATGGCGGCATCTGGGCCTTCCTCGGCATGCAGGGCCCCAACCCGCTGTTCGCCCTGGACATCAGCCCGGAGAACGACCCCCTGCCGCTGCTGCCGCCCGAAATGGGTCAGTTCACCGACCTGCGCACCGTCGCCGGCCTGCTGCCCGGCAACGACGCCTCCATCCTCGCCCACGCCCGCGGCCTGATGCACTGGCGCACCAAGCACCGCTTCTGCGGCGTCTGCGGCACCGCCTGCCGGCCCAAATCCGCCGGCCACGCCATGGTATGCCCGGCCTGCAACGCCTCGCACTTCCCCCGCACCGACCCCGCTGTGATCATGCTGGTGCACCGCGGCGACCGCGCCCTGCTCGGCCACTCCCGCCGCTTCCCCAACTCCACCATGTATTCCACCCTTGCCGGCTTCGTGGAGCCGGGCGAAACCCTGGAGGAGGCGGTGGCCCGCGAGGTATTCGAGGAAGCCGGGGTGCGAGTGGCCAACGTGCAATACCACTCCAGCCAACCCTGGCCCTTCCCCGCCTCGATCATGCTCGGCTTCTACGCCGAAGGGCTGACCGAGGAGATCACCATCGACCCGGAAGAAATCGCCGACGCCCGCTGGTTCTCCCGCGACGACATGCGCCGGCACCGCGACCTCGGCTTCCAGCTGCCGCGCGCGGATTCGATCGCGCGGCGGCTGATCGAGGATTGGCTCGCGGCGGAGTAGGAAGGAAGAGTCTTCTTTTTGTGAACAAAAAGAAGCAAAAAAACTTCTTCCATTGCGCCGAGCCAGACGGCCAGCGCCGATGCAAGAGTTGAAAGTTTTTTGCTTCTTTTTTTCAAAAAAGAAGCGCTTTCTTTCTTACCCGTCCGCCCGCGGCACCCACGGTATCCGCGAGAACGCCACCCCTTCCTCCGCCAGCGCCTCCGCCTCGTCCGGCGCGGTCTCGCCGTAGATGGGGCGCGGTTCGGCGATGCCGGTGTGGATCTTGCGCGCTTCCTCGGCGAAATCGGCGCCGACGTAGTCGCAGTTCTTCTCCACCTCCGCGCGCAGCTTCTGCAGCATGGCACGGACATGGTCCGGGATCTGCTGCCCGGCGACGGCCGGGGCGGGGGACGGCGCAGGCGGCGGCGGGTCGGCGGTGATCCGCCCCTTGCGCGGCACGTTGGGGGCCATGAGCGCGCGATCCACCGTCGTGCTGCCGCAATGCGGGCACTCCAGGAGCTTGCGCTTCGCCTGCTGCTCAAAGCTGGCCGAGCTGTTGAACCAGCTGTCGAACTCGTGGCCGTCGTCGCAACGCAGGGTGTAGTGGATCATCCGGTGGTCCGGCACAGAAGTGGCACTGCGGGAAAGATGGAACCTGTTGGCACTCGCGGCAAGAGGCTGCCAGCCATCAAGCCTCGTCGTCCGACAGCCGCGCCTCGGTGATCAGGTCGATCCCGCCGCGCATCGCTAACCACCGCGCCTCGTCCACCCCCGGCAGCATGTGCCGAACCGCCTCGAACGGCGTATCGGCCAGCGCGCGCCGGTTCTCGGCCAGCAGGTCGGCGATGTCGGCACGGGGCGCGCGCCGGGCGGCCATCGCGCCGAACCAGGCGCGCAACGCCACGGGTGCCACGCCGTCCTGGCGCAACGCGTGCAGCGACTGCCCCAGCAGGCGCCGCTTGCCTTCGTCGCGCGGGGCCGGCAGGTGGGTCAGCACGCGCGCGGCCGGGTCGGCGCCCAGGGCGGAGAGCAGGTCGAGATGCACCGCCGTCACGGCGGCCAGCTCCGCGCCGCTGACGATATGGGTGGCGCCCAGCGCGGCATCGTCGGCGGCGAGCGCCAGGGCGGGATCGATCAGGCCGGATTCGTCGCGCAGGATGGGGTCGGACAGGCTCGGCAGGGCGAATTCCATCCGCCCTTCGCGTGTGTCGGGCCAGGCGCGGACGCCGTCGGTGAGGCGGAAGCGCCAGTGCGGCACCTTGCCGCCGGCCTCCGCGGCCGCGCGCTGCGCCGGGGTGAGCTTCAGCATGGCGCGGTCGTAGCGGGGGATCCGGCCCTGGCGGCGTTGGCGCTCTGCCTTGGCGCGCAACTCGTCGGGGTGCTCGAAGCAGGGATAAAGCCGGCCGCTCGCCTCAAGCCGCGCAGCGGCGGCGGCATAGCGGTCGGCGTGGTCGGCGCGGCGGAAGGCCTCGTCCCAGTCGAGCCCGAGCCAGGCCAGATCGGCCAGCGGATCGCCCTGGCGCGCCGGCGCGCTGTCGTCCAGCGCCAGCACGAACCGCCCGCCCAGCCGCCGCGCCTCAACCCAGGCGGCATGCAGAATGCGGGCGCGGCCGAGCGGCAGCGCGCCGGCGGCGGGCAGTGCGGCGAGAAGCAGCGTCACGCGTCGTCTTCGCCGTCGTCGTCGTCGCGACGGGGGTCGAGGGCCCGCCAGTCGCGATCCTCGTCCCCGGCGGGATGGTCGGCAAAGTCGGACAATTCGGTGCCGGATTGCCAGCCGGCCTCGCCGGCATCGACCACCTCGGCATTCTCGCCATAGGCGAACCAGGCGGCGAGCACGTCGCGTGCCGGCAGTCCGGGCGCGCGGCACAACTCCACCGAATCGCGCACGTAGCGCCGCGCGAAGGCGTTGGCATGCATCAGCGTGGGGAAGCCGGCGATCTCCTCCACCACGTTGTCGCTGCTGTCGGCCGACAGGTCGAGGATGCGCACGCGCCAGCCGCCCTGTGGCGCGAAAACGTCGGCGACGTCGATCTCGCGGGTCATGCGATCAAATTCGTGAAACCGTTGGTGATCGGATAGCGCCGATCCCGCCCGAACGCCCGCGCCGTGATCTTCACCCCCGGCGGTGCCTGGCGACGCTTGTATTCGGCGCGGTCGAGCAGCTTCCACACCCGCAGCACCGTCGCCCGGTCATGCCCCTCGGCCACCAGCGCATCCACGCTCTGCTCGCCCTCGACGAGCCCTTCCAGGATGGCGTCCAGCACCTCGTAGGGCGGCAGGCTGTCCTGGTCGGTCTGGTTCGGCCGCAGCTCCGCACTCGGCGGCTTGGTAATCACCCGCTCCGGCATCACCGCCCCCTCGGGGCCGAGCGCGCCCTTCGGCCGGGTCCCGTTGCGCCAGCGGCACAGCTCGAACACCGTCGTCTTGTAAACGTCCTTCAGCACCGAGTAGCCGCCGCACATGTCGCCATACAGCGTGGCGTAGCCCACCGACATCTCGCTCTTGTTGCCTGTGGTCAGCACCATGTGGCCGAGCTTGTTGGAGATCGCCATCAGGATCAGCCCGCGCGAGCGCGACTGGATGTTCTCCTCGGTGATATCGGCCTGCCGCCCGGCGAACACCGGCGCCAGCACGCCCTCGAACGCCGCCATCGCCGGCTCGATCGACAGGCTGTCGCAGGCAATCCCCAGCAATCGCGCGCATTCCGCCGCGTCGTCCAGGCTGTCCTGGCTGGTGTAGGGGCTCGGCATCATGAAGGTGCGCACCATCTCCGGCCCCAGCGCATCCACCGCCACCGCCGCCGAGATCGCCGAATCGATGCCGCCCGACAGCCCCAGGATCACCCCCGGGAAGCGGTTCTTCAGCACATAGTCGCGCAGGCCAAGCATCATGCTGCGGTAGATGGATTCCAGCCGCCCCGGTTCCGGCGCCAACGCCTGCGGCGTGCATACCAACTGGTCGCCCACCCGCGTCCATTCGGTCAGCGTGACGGCTTCCTCGAAATGCGGCATCTGCACCGCCAGCGACCGGTCGGCGTTCAGCACGAAGCTCGCCCCCTCGAACACCAGCTCGTCCTGCCCACACACCTGGGCGCAAAACACGAAGGGCAGCCCGGTTTCCACCACCCGGTTCACCGCCAGCGCGATGCGCTTCTCGTGCTTGTCCACCTCATAGGGGCTGCCGTTCACCGACAGCAGGATCTCGGCCCCGCTCTCGGCCAGCGTCTCGGCGCAGGCCGGGAACCACCAGTCCTCGCAGATCAGCAGCCCGATGCGAAAGCCGCGGAACGGCACCGGCCCCGGCGCCGGCCCTTGGTCGAACACCCGCTTGTCGTCGAATACGCCGTAGTTCGGCAGCTCGTGCTTGGCCCGCCGCGCCACCACGCGCCCGCCATCCAGCAGGAACGCGCCGTTGTACAGCTTGTCGCCATCGGCCCAGGGCCCGCCCACGATCAGCCCCGGCCCGCCATCGGCGGTATCGGCGGCCAGCTTCTGCAACACCTCCTCACACGCCGCGACGAAGGCGGGCTTCAGCACCAAATCCTCGGCGGGATAGCCGGCGATCGAGAATTCGGGCGTGACGACAAGATCCGCCCCCAGCCGCGCCGCCTCGGCACGCGCGCGGCGGATATTGGCCAGGTTGTGCACCACCTGGCCTTCGTGCGGGTTCAGCTGGGCAAGTGCGATGCGAAGCGTGTCGGACATGCGCGCACGCTAGAGGCAGTGGGCCGGGGGTTCAACTCGCCGAGGTCAACTCGCCGGGCCGAACCCTGGGCCCATCCGCCCGTCAGGCCGTGGCCGGCGGGGTGGCGCCGCCCTGCTGGCGGCGGTTCTGCCACAGCGCCAGGAAGTCGATCGGCTGCACCAGCACCGGCGGGAAGCCGCCGTCGCGGGTGATGTCGGCCAGGATGTTGCGCGCGAACGGGAACAGGATGCGCGGGCACTCCACCAGCAGCACCGGCTCCACCGTCTCGGCCGGCAGGCCGTTCAGCGTGAACACCCCGGCATAGGCCAGCTCGGCCAGGAACACCCGGCTCTCGCCAGCCGCGGCGTTCGGATCATGCGCCTCGGCGCGGATCTGCAGCGTCACCTCGAACACCTCCTGCCCCTCCGTCACCCGGCGGGCCTGGACGTCGAGGTTGATGTCCACGCGCGGCGCCGCGCGCAGCGTGGTGAAGATCGCCGGCGCACCGGGAACCTCGAACGACAGGTCCTTGATGTACTGGATGTTCACCACCAGCGGGGGAACCTGCTGGGCGCCGTTGGCGGCCTTGGTGTCCGACATGATCTTCTCCATGAACGAGCGATGGCCCGGGACCGAGCGATGGCGCGGGCGGTAGCACAGCGACGCGCCCGGCGGAAGGCGCGCCCCCGCTACACTGGTCCTGCTACACCGCCAGCCGCTTCTCCACCTCGGCCGGCGACATGCGCACCAGCTTCTCGTAGTCGCCCAGCAGCGTCTCGGTGATCTGCCCCGGCGTGAACATCGTCCCTGCGATCTCGCGCACCGGCGTCACCTCCGCGCCGGTGCCCACGATCATCACCTCGCTGGCGCGCCCGATCTCCTCCGGCATGATGGTGCGCTCCACCACCTTGATCTGGTTCACCCGCGCCAGCGCCATGACGGTGCGCCGCGTGATGCCGTCCAGGAAGCAGTCGGGCGTGGGCGTGTGCAGCTCGCCGTCGAACACGAAGAACACGTTCGCGCCCGTCGCCTCCGACACATGCCCGCGCCAGTCCAGCATCAGCGCGTCCTGGAACCCCTTGGCCTCGGCGGCGTGCTTGGACAGCGTGCCGATCATGTACAGCCCCGCCGCCTTGGATGCCGTCGGCGCCGTCGCCGGGTGCGGGCGGCGCCACTCCGCCATGTCGAGCCGGATGCCGGCCATGCGGTTCGCGAACATCGCCGGCCAGGCCCAGGTGGCAATCGCCACATGGATCTTCGAGTTCTGCGCCGCCACCGCCATCATCTCGGACCCGCGCCACGCCACCGGGCGCACATAGGCATCCGTCTGCCCATTGGCCGCCAGCACCTGCTGGCACGCCGCGTCGATCTCGTCGGCCGTCCACGGGATCTCGAAGCCCAGCAGCCGCGCGGAATTGTGAAACCGCTCCGTGTGCTCACGCAGCTTGAAGATGTTCCCGGCATATGCCCTCTCGCCTTCGAACACCCCGCTGGCGTAGTGAAGGCCGTGCGACAGCACGTGCAGCTTGGCGTCGCGCCACGGCACCAGGGCACCGTCGTACCAGATGAAGCCATCCCGGTCGTCGAAAGGAACCAGCGCCATGGACCCGCTCTCCCGCAAGATTGTTGCTCTATGGGCGCCGACGCTATAATCCTCGACTACCTACGTCAACAATCCTGCCGTAAATGCGAGGTATGCCAGATATGCCCGACGTGAAGGGCGAGCTGCGCCCCGATGGTCGCTCTCCCGAGGGCCGGCCGCCCGAGTCCCGGGTGTCCGAGAACCGGGCCACGCCCGCCGCCGGCGCCAACCTGCTGTTCCTGCGCGAGGAGGAATTGCGCGCCGCCCAGGACCTGCTGTTCTTCGCCTACCGCGACTTCACCCGCGCCGCCGACGAGGTGCTCGAAGGCCTCGGCATGGGCCGCGCCCACCACCGCGCGCTGCACTACATCGGCCGCAACCCGAGCATCCCCGTCTCCGACCTGCTCGCCATCCTGCGCATCACCAAGCAGAGCCTCGCCCGCGTGCTGAACATGCTGGTGGAGGATGGCTACGTCACCCAGCAGCAGGGCCAGGTCGACCGCCGCCAGCGCCTGCTGACCCTCACCGACAAGGGCGAGGCCCTGGAGCGCCAGCTCTTCGACCGCCAGCGCGAGCGCCTCGCCGGCGCCTACCGCGAGGCCGGCGCCGGCGCCGTCGACGGCTTCCGCCGTGTCATGCGCGGCATCATGGACGACGACGCCCGCGCCTATCTCGACCGGAGAGGCTGACATGCCGGAGGAAGCCCTCGTCCTGGTGGTCGACGACGACGCCCGCCTGCGCGCCCTGCTCTCGCGCTACCTCCAGGAAAACGGCTTCCGCGTCAGCACTGCCGAGAGCGCCGCCGAAGCGCGCGACCGGCTGGAATTCCTCCAACCCGACCTCATCGTCATGGACGTGATGATGCCCGGCGAAACCGGCCTCGAGCTCACCGAGGCGCATCGCCGCGACAACGCCGTCACCCCGATCCTGCTCCTCACCGCCCGCGGCGCCCCCGAAGACCGCATTGCCGGCTTCGAGGCCGGGGCCGACGACTACCTGCCCAAGCCTTTCGACCCGCGCGAGCTGGTCCTGCGCATCCGCGCCCTGCTGCGCCGCGCCGCCCCCCCTGCCCCGCCGCCCGAGGCGCCGACCGGCCCGCTCGCCCTCGGCCCGCTGCATTTCGACCGCGCCCGCGGCGAGCTGCGCGGCCCCGCCGGCCAGGTCCGGCTGACCGGCGGCGAAGTTGCCCTGCTCGCCGCCCTGGCCGCCCGCCCCAACGAGGTCCTCACCCGCGAGGACATCGCCGCCGCCCTGGAAATGGACGAGGCCGGTGAACGCGCCATCGACGTCCAGGTCACCCGCCTGCGCCGCAAGATCGAGGCCGATCCGCGCGAGCCGCGCTTCCTGCACACCGTGCGCGGCCGCGGCTACATCCTCAAGCCGGGCTACTGAGATGGCCGCGCGCTGGGCATGGCCGGCCTGGCTCGCCGCGCCCCTGAAGCGGCTGATGCCGCGCGGCCTGCTCGGCCGCAGCCTGCTGATCGTCCTGGTGCCGCTGGTCGTCGTCCAGGCCGTGGCGCTGCAGGTGTTCTACGGCACCCACATGTCCATCGTCTCCCGCCGCCTCGCCGCCGCCATCGCCGGCGAGATCGCGGTCGTTCTCGACGCGCTGGAACGCGCCCCCCACGACCAGAACCACATCCTGGCCCTGGCGCAGGAGCGCCTGGAACTGCCCATGCGCATCATCCCCGGCGCGCTGGAGCCGGAGCACGGCCGCCCGCCGCCCCTGGAGCTGCTCGAACGCAGCCTGGTCACGGCGCTGGACGAACGCCTGCGCCGCCCCGCCGCGCTGGACTGGCAGTCCGACGCCAACGCCGTCATCGTCCGCATCCAGCTCGACGGCGCGCTGCTGGAGGTGGACGCCCCGCGCAAGCGCCTGTTCGCCGGCACGCTCTACCTCTTCGTGCTCTGGCTGGTCGGCTCCGCCCTGCTGCTCTTCGCCATCGCGGCCCTGTTCATGCGCAACCAGGTCCGCAGCATCCGCCGCCTCGCCTCCGCCATGGACGCCTTCGGCCGCGGCCACGACACCGCCGCCCTGCGCCCCACCGGCGCCACCGAGATCCGCCAGGCCGCGTCCGCCTTCAACGAGATGCAGGCCCGCGTCCGCCGCTTCCTCGCCCAGCGCACCCAGATGCTCGCAGGCGTCAGCCACGACCTGCGCACCCCCCTCACCCGCCTGCGCCTCGGCCTGGCCATGATGAAGGTCGACGACGCCCACCGCGACGACCTCGCCGACCTCACCGCCGACCTCGAGGAGATGGACCGCATGATCGGCGGCTACCTCGCCTTCGCCCGCGGCGTCGGCGAGGAGAAGGCGGAGCCCACCGAACTCGGCCCCCTGCTCGACGACGTCGCCCGCCACGCGCGGCGCGCCGGCGCGGACATCACCGTGGACCGCCCCGACGACGTCGCCCTGATGCTGCGCGCCGACGCCTTCCGCCGCGCCATCACCAACCTGGTCGACAACGCCCGCCGCCACGCCCGCCGCGTCGCCATCGCCGCCCACGCCACCCAAGGCGCCATCGCCGTCACCATCGACGATGACGGCCCCGGCATCCCGCCCGACCGCCGCGCCGACGCCTTCCGCCCCTTCGAAGCCGGCCGCGACGGCGGCACCGGCCTGGGCCTCACCATCGCGCTCGACGTCATCCGCGCCCATGGCGGCGACATCGCTCTCGAGGATTCCCCCCTCGGCGGCCTGCGCGTGCGGGTCACCGTGCCGACCTAAACAGCCCATTCCAAGTCTGAAGTAATTTGGACCAGTAACAGAAAGCAAGGCCAGGGCTCTGCCGTCGCGACGCGAAGTCGCGACGCGGAGGACCCGCAAAGGGCCCGCGGCCCTTTGATCCCAATTAAAGGTCCAGGGGCTTGGCCCGTCGCGCGAAAGCGCGCGCCGGACCAGGCGGGTCTGGGCAGAGCCCAGCCTTGCCTTCCTTCTCTGAGTCGAAGTCACCGAGATCAATTACTGACCCGCCAACTCCGCCACATGGTCGGCCAGCGCGATCGCCGCCGTCAGCCCCGGGGATTCGATGCCGAACAGGTTGATCAGGTGCGCAATCCCGTGCGTCTCGCGCCCCTGCACCACGAAATCCTGCCCCGGCGCCCCCTTCGGCACGATCTTCGGCCGGATCCCGGCATAGCCCGGCTGGATCTGCCCGTCCTTCAGCGCCGGCCAATAGCGCCGCACCGCATCGTAGAAACTGTCCGCCCGCCGCGGATCGACCACGTATTCGATCGCGTCGATCCACTCCACGTCGGGCCCGAACCGCGCCTGCCCGCCGAGGTCGATGGTGATGTGCACCCCAAGCCCCCCCGGCACCGGCACCGGATAGATCAACCGCGAGAACGGCGACTTGCCGACCAGCGTGAAGTAGTTCCCCTTCGCATAGTATTCCTGCGGGATCAGCTGCCGCGGCATCCCCTCGATCCGCCGCGCCAGCGGGCACGCATGCAGCCCAGCCGAATTCACCACCAGCCGCGCCCGCAGCGTCATCGGGTCGGCACCACCCACGTCCAGTTCCACCCCCCCGTCCACCACGCGCCCGCCCGCCACCGGCGAGTGGAACACGAACATGGCGCCCGCATGCTCCGCGTCGCCCTGCAGCGCCAGCATGTAGCCATGGCTGTCGATCACCCCCGTCGTCGGCGAGAACAGCGCCCCGGTGCAGGCCAGGTTCGGCTCCATGGCGATCGCCTCGGCGGCGGTCAGGAACCGCATCCCCTCCACCCCGTTCGCCTCCGCGCGCGCCTTGATGCCCGCCAGCATCTCCGTCTCGGCGTCGCTCGTCGCCACGATCAGCTTGCCGCAATTGGCATAGGGCACGCCCCGCTCGTCGCAGTAGCGATACAGCTTGCGCCGCCCCTCCACGCAGAACCGCGCCATCAGCGAGCCCTTGGGATAGTAGATCCCGGCATGGATCACCTCGCTGTTGCGCGAGGACGTCTCGGTCCCGATGCCCTCCGCCGCGTCCAGCACGATCACCTCGCGCCCGGCCAGCGCCAGCGCCCGCGCCACCGCGATGCCCACCACGCCCGCGCCCACCACCACAACGTCCACGTCTTCCATCCGGCCCTCCTCCACCGCCGCCACCCAAGCCGCAGCCGCGCCGTCACGCAAGGGGGCGGCACAGCATGGTTGCCCGCGCCCTCCCGCCGCCCTACATCCCGCGCGAGATCAAACAGGAGGCTCCACGATGAAGCGGCGTCAGGTTCTCGGCGGATTTGCGGCAACAAGCGCGGCGCTGGCCGTCCCCAACATCGTCCAGGCGCAGAACCGGCGCGTGCTGAAATTCGTCCCCGACGCCGACCTCGCCATCATCGACCCGGTCATCACCACCAGCTACCAAACCCGCGACCACGGCTTCATGGTGTTCGACAGCCTGTACGGCCAGGACGACCAGTACCGCATCCGCCCGCAGATGGCCGAGGGCCACGTGGTCGAGGACGACGGCAAAACCTGGAAGATCACCCTGCGCGACGGCCTGAAGTTCCACGACGGCGAGCGCGTCACGGCGAAGGACTGCGTCGCCTCCATCCAGCGCTGGGGCAAGCGCGACAGCTTCGGCCAGGCCCTGATGGCCAACACCCACGAGCTCGACGCGCCCGACGACAAGACCATCCGCTTCCGCCTCAAAAGCCCCTTCCCGCTGCTGCTCGACGCGCTGGGCCACTACTCGCCCAACATGCTCGCCATCATGCCCGCCCGCCTCGCCGAGACCGACGCCGCCCGCCAGCTCACCGAAATGGTCGGCAGCGGCCCGTTCCGCTTCAAGGCCGACGAGCGCGTCCCCGGCAGCCGCGTGGTCTATGAGAAGTTCGCCGACTACGTGCCCCGCAACGAGCCCGCCGAGCGCACCGCCGGCGGCAAGGTCGTGCATTTCGACCGCATCGAATGGACCATCATCCCCGACGTCTCGGCCGTCGCCAACGGGCTGACCCAGGGCGAGATCGACTGGTGGGCCACCCCCGCCGCCGACCTGCGCCCCATCCTCGCCCGCTCGCGCAACGTGAAGCTGTTCACCATGGTCCCCACCGGCACCATCGCGACCATGCGCTTCAACCAGCTCCAGCCGCCCTTCGACAATCCGGCCATCCGCCGCGCCATCGTACAGGCCGTCACCCAGTCCGACTACATGATCGCCATCCAGGGTGAGGACAAACAGCTCTGGCGCGACGGCGTCGGCTATTTCTGCCCCGACACCCCGATGGACAACCGCGCCGGCATGGAGAACCTCACCAGCCCGCGCAACCTGGAGAACGTCAAGCGCCTGCTCGCCGAGGCCGGCTACAAGGGCGAGAAAGTCGTCCTCCTCGCCCCGCAGGACATCCCCTCCACCAAGGCGATCGCCGAGGTCAGCTTCGACCTGTTCAAGCGCATCGGCCTGAACGTGGAGGCCCAGGCGATGGACTGGGCCACCGTCGTCCAGCGCCGCACCAAGCAGGAGCCGGTCGACCAGGGCGGCTGGAGCGTCTTCCACACCTCCTGGGGCGGCGTCGACCAGTTCAACCCGGCCGTGCACGCCTTCCTGCGCGGCAACGGCAAGGCCGGCATCATGGGCTGGCCGCAAAGCCCGACCATCGAGGCCCTGCGCGCCGAATGGTTCCTCGCGCCGGACCTCGCCGCCCAGAAGAAGGTCTGCGAAACCATGCAGCTCCAGGCCTTCCGCGACGTGCCCTACATCCCCCTCGGCCAGGTCCGCAGCCAGAGCGCCCACCGCGCCAACCTCGAAGGCGTGCTCACCGGCCTGCCGGTGTTCTGGAACGTCAAGCGCAGCGCCTGAAGCAGGACTCTTCTTTTTCTGAAGAAAAAGAAGCAAAAAGACTTTTCGTCCATTTGCACCGTGGCTTCACGTTAGAGCCCGGTGCAAATGGACAAAGTTTTTTGGTTCTTTTTTTCAAAAAAGAACCGCTTCCTTTCTCACCGCCCC
>CAMDGX010000037.1 GCA_945897825.1 Asaia bogorensis
CGCCCCCCACACCAGCGCCCCCACCAGCAGCCCCATCGCCGGCCGCCCGATGAACACCGGCCGCCCATCCGCCGCAGCGGCCGGCAGCCATTGCAGCAGCGCCACGGGCACCAGCATCCACAGCAGGAACCCGAACGCCAGCCCGAACAGCCACCCGCCCAGCGGATCGTTCGCCGCGCGCCCGAACGCCAGCCCATACAGCACCCCGGCCACCGTCAGCACCACGGCACAGCCCAGCGCCACCACCACGCGGCCGATCGCCGCCCCGCCGACCGCATGGGCCAACGCCTGCAGCCAGCCGAACCCCTCCAGCACCGCCACCGCCGGCAGCGCCGCCGCCAGGCCGGCCAGCGCGCCCGCCGCCAGCGGCCGCTGCGTCGGCCCGGGATCGAGCCCATGCGCCCGCACCATGCTGATCATGGCTGAACGATCCGCCCCGCATCCGGCTCGCCGCCCACCACGGCCCCCGCATCCGGCGGCGCCACCATCCGCCCGCCCGCCGCATCGGCCAGCACCTGCTCCAAGGTCGGGTCCCGCGCCAGGTCGCGCTCGAAGATCCGCACCATGTGCCGGTAGGATTGCCCCACCAGCCGCGGATCACGGTTCAGGTCGAACAGCCCGACCGGGTTCACATTGCCCCGCGCCGCCGACAGCCCGACATCCCAGTCCACCTGGTCGGTCAGCGAATACCAGGTGAAGCCGACGATCGGCACGCCGCTCTCGCGCAGCAGCTGCACGTTGTGCCACTGGCGCCACAGCCAGCGCGGCCCCTCGCGCGCATCCTGGTGGTTGGTCTCGGTGTGCATCAGCGGCCTTCGGTAGCGCTCGTAGTATTGCTGCGCCACGACATACCAGCCGAACAGCTCGCCCAGCGTCTGCGCCCGCCCGTTGGTGTCGATCAGCTTCTCGTTCCACACGTAGTAGTCCACGCCCAGGATCGCCCGGCTCTTCACATCCTGCTGCATGAACCAGGCATACTCGTCATCCGGCATGCCGTGCTCGCGCAGATACGTGCGCATCCCGTCGCTGACCGGATGGCCATACAGCAGGTCCAGCGGCAGGAAGCGCCGCTCGTTCTCGAATGCCGCGATGCGCACCACCTCCGGCTCCGGGCAGCATGGCTGGTAGAACTCGCCGCTCTCGCTGTTGATGAAGATCGCATCCGGCCGCACCGCGCGGATCGCCTGCGCCATCAGCACGCCGGCCTTCGCCACGTTGCGCACCGCGGTCACGAAGCTGCGCTCGTCGCGCCGCTGCTCGTTCCACATGCCCTCCAGCGCCGAGAGCTTGGTGCACACGTACATCTCGTTCACCGGCGTGTACAGCTTCACCCACGGATAGCGCCGCGCGAAGGCGCCGGCGAACTCCGCCAGCGCGGGGGCCAGCTCCGGGTTCTGGAAATTGCCCAGCCAGTCCGGCACGCCGAAATGCACCAGGTCGATCATCGGCACGATGCCCAGCCGCCGCATCTCGGCCGCCACCGCATCCATGAAGCCCCACTCGTACTGCCCCGGCCCGCGGAACATCAGGTGCACCGGCGGGCCGTAGCGCAGGTGGCGCAGCCCCATCTCCCGCACCAGGCCGAGATCCTCGCGCCAGCGCCGGTAATGGCCGCTCGCCGCCATCTGGTCCATGCGCCAGCGCCCGTGCTCGATGGTCGGGTAGCTGCACTCGATGCCGGTGGCGAACATGAACCGGTCCTCCGGCGGCGCGGGCTCGGGCGCCAGCAGAAGCTCGGGGGCGGCCAAGGGAGGCGTGGCCAGGTGCGGCGGGCGATGGCTCGGAAACCCCACCGGGCGCGTGTACAGCGCCCCCAGCACCGCGCCCCATACCAGGTGCCCGACCGCCAGCGCCAGCGGCACCCCCACCGCCTCGTCGAACGGCGACAGCGCCGGGCGCACCAGCCGCCCCGCCTCCACACCCTCGCTCAGCATCAGCTGCAACTGCGGCCGCAGCACCAGCAACGCCAGCAGCAGCGGCCCGACGGAGAACGCCACGCCCTGCAGCACCGGGCGCACCGGCAGCAGCGAGAAGAAAAAGAACGCGTAGAACAGCCCCCACAGCGCCCCCACCGCCAGGTGCAGCAGCAGCCCCACCGCCCAGCGCGCCCAAGGCGCGCCCCCCGGCAACGCGACGGCCCCGACCGGGTCCACCATGTCCGGCACCGGCAACCCCAGCGCTGCCACCGCCAGCGACACCGCCGCCCAGGCCAGCGCCCCCAGCATCCCGGCCAGGAGCGCCTTGCCAAAGGCCACCTGCCGGATCACCCGCGCACCGCCATCGCCCGTCTCCCGCCCGTCGGGAGGGGAAGCGGCAAGGGTCGATAGGGTTCCAGAAAGAGAAGGATGTTCTTTTTTGAAAAAAAGAACCAAAAAACTTCTATCCGTTTGCCCCGCAGCCAATCACCCAGCCACACCGCCAATGGATGAAGTTTTTTTGCTTCTTTTTGTTCACAAAAAGAAGGCCTTCCCTACTCGACGAGCACCGCCCGCAAATCCTCGCAGCGCACCACGCCTGTCCCCGGCCGCGCCCCCACGACGCCCGCCGCCGCGTTGGCCAGCAGTGCCGCCAGCCGCACCGGCAGCCCTGCCGCCACGCCCGCCGCCATGGTCGCCACCGCCGCGTCCCCGGCGCCGGACAGGTCCACCAGCAGCGCCGGATCAAGGCGGAAATGCACCGCGCCCTCGGCGTCCACCAGGCTGAGCCCCTCCTCGCCGCGCTTGACCAGCACCGCGCCGATGCCGTGCGCCGCGCGCACCGCCTGCGCCGCCGCCGCGATTTCCGCGTCGCCCTCCGGCAGCTCGTCCGCCGTGGGGTCGAGGTCGGCGCGGTGCGGTATCAGCACATCGGCGCCGGCATAGCGGGCGAAATCCGCCGCGCGCATGTCCACCACCACGCGCCGGTTGGCGGCATGGGCGGCGGCGATCAGCTGCGCCGGCACCTCGCCTGCCAGCACGCCCTTGCGGTAGTCCGACAGCACCACCACCGAGGTCGCCGCCATCGCGTCGCGCGCGATGCGCTGCAGCCGCTCGGCCAGCTTGGGATGGATCGGGCGCGTATCCTCGCGGTCGGTGCGCAGCAATTGCTGCCCGCCCTGGCGGCTGCCCTCGGCGACATAGCGCGTCTTGACGGTGGTCACTCGCCCGCCCTGCACCAGCAGCCACGGCTCGACGCCCGGCTGCCCGCCGATCAACCCGGTCAGCTCTGCCCCGGCCGCGTCGTCGCCGACCACCGAGACGAACGCGACGGCGGCCCCCAGCGCGCAGAGATTGTGCACCACGTTGCCCGCGCCACCCGGCTCGTCCAGTTCGGTGGCCATGGTCAGCACCGGCACCGGCGCCTCCGGGCTCATGCGCCGCACCCGGCCGAAGATGTAGCGGTCCAGCATCGCATCGCCGACCACCAGGATCCGCGCGCGGACCAGGCGGTCGATCGCGCGGCCGATGTCCAGGGAGTCGTCCGGCCCGTCGACGCTGCTGCTCATGCCCTCGCCCTACCGGACCCCCACCCGCATGGCAAGCAGCCCGCCTTCTCCCTAAGTGCTCAGGAACCGCAGCCGATCCGCCTCGAACACGCCGCAGGTCAGCGCGCCGCCGAGCACCGCCCCGGTGTCCAGCCCGATCCGGTTCGCCCGCACCACCGGGTCCGCGTCCTCCGGCGTGTGCCCGTGCACCACGACGGCCTCGTGCGTCGCGGCGCTGGAAAGGAACGGCTCGCGGATCCACAGCAGGTCCTGGCGCGTCTGCTTGTCCAGCGCCACGCCCGGGCGCACCCCGGCATGCACGAACACGTAGCCGCCGGCGCGATGCGTCAGCGCCAGCGCGCGGATGAAGGCCAGGTGCGGCGCCGGCAGCAGCGCCTCCCAGCGCTTGAACGGCGTGCGCGGCGGCACCCCCCAGCTGGACAGCGCCGCGTGGCCGCCATTGGCGATCCACACCTCCGCATCCGTCCGCCGCCCGGCCAGCGCGCCCAGCAGCAGGTCCTCGTGGTTGCCGACCAGGTTCAGCACCCGCGCGCCGGCCACCGGAAAGGGGGCGATCAGCCGCGCGATCACGCCGGCGCTGTCCGGCCCGCGGTCGATGTAGTCGCCCAGGTGGATCACCAGCGGGTCCGGATGCGGGCGGGCGCGCAGGTCCTCGCCGATCGCGCGGTGCATCGCGTCCAGCCGGTCCAGGCAGCCATGCACGTCGCCGACGGCATAGATCCGCTGCCCAGGGGGCAGCGCGGCCGGCGCTAACCTCTCGTTCATCCCATCCCCTTAGCGTTCCGCCCGGATCGCCACAAGCCGGGGCCCGCCCCCGCGCCCCGCACGACAGGGCCCAATACCGGACCCGGCACGCACCATGAGGGTGAAGACATGACGATGGCGTTGACGGCCAGGATCCCCGGCGAACCCGCCGCCCCCGCCGCCCCCCGGCCGCACCGCCGCGCCCGCGCCGGCGACCTGCTGCTGGCCGACGCGCTCGATCGCGAGGCCCGCGCCCCCCAGGGCCGCTTCGCCGTGGTCGTGCGCCTGTCCCGCCTGCCGCCGCCCGGCCCGCGCCCCTATCACCGCCGCGTCGCCCGCGCCCTGCTGGAGGATTGCGCCCAGCGCCACGGCGGCCAGGTGCTCCAGCTCGCCAGCGGCGACCTCGTCCTGCTCGCCCACGCCCCATCCCTCGCCGCTGCCGAACCGCAAACGGCCGTCGACACGCCCCAGGCCCTGCCCGCCCTGCTCGCCCGCCTGCTCCACCTGGATGGCGACGAGGCCGACGGCCCGGTCACCACGCTCGTGACCCTGGCCGAAGGGCACGACCAGCTGCGCGCCCTGCTCGACGAGCCCGCCCATGCCGACCCCCACTCCGATCCCCATTCCGACGACGAGGAGGAACCCGCCGGCCGGCCGCGCAACCCCTTCGCCGGCCGCCTCTCGCCGGGCTTCCCGCCGCTGACCCCCGGCGGGCTCGCCCCGGTGCCGGCCGGCGGCATCGCCCAGTTGCTGCGCGTGCAAACCACCGCCCGCCTGCCGCCGCGCGGCGCGCCGCCCACCGCCCCGATCCTGCCGGTCCACCGCGCCCCCGCGATCGAGCCCGGCCTGCTCGCCGCCCACCTCGCCGCCCACCAGCCCTCCCGCGGGCCGGAGGCCCGCAACCTGCCCTCCCGCGGGCCGGAGGCCGGCAGCCTGCCGACCGACCCCTGGCTGCGCCAACACCTCGCCGACGCGCTCGGCCGCTCGCTGCTGGCAGCACTCCAGGCGGAATGGGGCGGCGGCGGCCCGCTCGATGCCGCCCCGCGCCCCTTCGTGCCGCCGCTGCTGCTGCGCCTGCCGCTGGCGCTGATCGCCACCCCGGCCTTCGCCGCGTTCGCAGCCCTGCCGCATGGCGAGGCTCCGCCCTCCGTCGCCATCGCCATGGCCGAGGCCGCCGCCGACCCCGCCGCCTGGGTCGCCGCGCGCACCCGCCTGGCCGCCGCCGCGATGCCCCTGGTGCTCGACGGGCTCAGCCACCACGCCCTGGTGCTCGCCCGCCCCGAGGCGCTGGGAGCAGACATGCTCGTCCTGCCGTGGAGCACCGCCCTGCCCCGCCTGCCCGCCGCGCGCCAGGCCGAGGTCGCCGCCGCCATCGCCCGCATCGGCCCCGACCGCTTCCTGATGACCGGGGCCGACGGCGAGGCCGCGCTGCGCTGGGGCCGGGCCGCCGGCATCCAACTGTTCCAGGGCAACCATGTGGAAGCGATGCTCGCCGCCACCCGCCTGCTGGCCTGCCCCGGCCCCGGAAGCCGGCGCGAAAGCGGCAGCGAGCCCGTCAGCCTGGACGACCATCCATGCGGCCTGCGCGCCTGCACCGGGCGCGGCACCGCCGCCACCCAGTCCGGCCGCGCCGGCTGCATCCGCCCCGACCTGCTCGACCGCGCCATCCCGCCCCGGCGGGATCGCGTCCTCCCCGCCACCGTGATGGCCCGCGCCGTCGCATGAACGCCCTCGCCGAAATCGTCGCGGCTCCCCCCCGGCCCGCCCAGGCGGCACCGCCCCCTGGCCAACCCCCTGGCCCGTCCCAGTCGGAAGCTGCCCGCGCGCTCGATGCCCTGGTGCGCGAAACCGTCGCCACCGGCATCGCCCGCCAGGCCCTGCTGCTGCGCCTGTCCGGCCTTCCGCGCGCGCTGGCCCAGCCGCACCACCTGCGCCTGGCCGTCGAGGCGCTGGAACCGCTGCTCGCCGCCGACCGCGCCCGCCTGTTCCAGCTGCCCAACAACGACGCCGCCGTGGTCTGGCGCGGCCCCGCCCCCACCCTGCTGGCCGACAGCCTGGCCCGGCTGGACACGCTGTTCTCCGGCGCCTTCCCGCAGGGCGGCACCCTGGCCCGCCATCTCGGCCTGCCGGAGGAAGCCGACCTGCTGCTCGCCGCCGCCGCCGCCAGCCTGCGCCCGCCGCCGCCGCCCGCCCCCGTCGTCGCGCGCCTGCCGCTCGACCCGCCCGCCCTCGCGGCGCTGGAGGAGGCCCTGTCGCGCGCCGACCTCTCCCGCTTCGCCCGCCGCCGCGCCGTCTGCACCCTGGTCCCCGGCCGGGGCCTGCGCCGCGCCTGGGACACGCGGCAGTTCTCCCTGTCCGAGCTGGCCGAAACCCTCGCTCCGGACCGCGACCTCAAGGCCGCCCCCTGGCTGTTCCGCCGCCTGACCCGCATCCTCGACCTGCGCATGATGGCCCTGCTCTCCGCCCCGCAGGAACTCGACCGCGCCGGGCCCTTCGCCTTGCCGCTGAACGTCGCCTCGATCCTCTCGCCCGCCTTCCTGCGCTTCGACTCCGCCCTGCCGGCCCGCCTGCGCGGCCAGGTGGTGCTGGCGCTGCGCCCGGAGGACGTGCTGGCCGACCCGCCCGCCTTCCTGTTCGCCCGCGGCTTCGCCCAGGCGCGCGGCTTCCGCCTGCTGCTCTCCGGCCTCACCGCCACCATCGCCGGCGCCTTCCCCGCCGAGGCCAGCGGCTTCGACCACCTGGAACTCGCCTGGGACCCCGCCCTGGCCACCACCACGCCCGCCGCCCTCGGCCTGCTCCCGCGCACCACCGTGCTGTCCGCCGTCGGCAGCCCCGCGGCGCTGGACTGGGCGCGCACCCACGCCATCCCCCTCGTCACCGGCCCGCTCGCCCTCCCCACCTGACCGCTGGGCCTTGGCGCGGCCCCCCGCCCGCCATACACACCCGCCATGACCGACGCGATCCGCGTGAGCGGCCTCACCAAGCGCTACGGCGAGACCCTGGCGGTCGACGCCCTGTCCTTCGCCGCCGCGCGCGGGCAGACCATCGGCCTGCTCGGCGGCAACGGCGCCGGCAAGACCACCACCATCGCCATGCTGATGGGCCTGCTGATCCCGACGGCCGGCACCATCCACGTCCTGGGCCACGACATGGCGCGCGACCGCTTCGCCGCCCTCGCCCGCATGAACTTCTCCAGCCCCTACGTCTCGCTGCCCGCCCGCCTCTCGGTGGCGGAAAACCTGCGCGTCTACGGCCACCTCTACGGCGTGCGCGGCCTGGAAGCGCGCATCCGCGAACTCGCCGCCGAGCTCGACCTCACCGACCTGCTCGCCCGCCCCGCCGGCCAGCTCTCCGCCGGGCAGAAGACCCGCGTGGCGCTTGCCAAGTCGCTGATCAACCGCCCGGAACTGCTGCTGCTCGACGAACCCACCGCCAGCCTGGACCCCGATACTGGCGACCTGGTGCGCAGCTGGCTGGAGCGCTACCGAACCGCCACCGGCTGCACCATCCTGCTCGCCAGCCACAACATGGCCGAGGTCGAACGCCTGTGCTCGCATGTGCTCATGATGAAAACCGGCCGCATCGTCGACCAGGGCAGCCCGGCGGACCTGCTCACGCGCTACGGGCGGGATGACCTTGAGCAGGTGTTCCTCGATATCGCGCGCAACCGGCGGGAGGGAAGCAAGTGAAGGATTCTTCTTTTTGTGAACAAAAAGAAGCAAAAAAACTTTTCCCCAAGGCACCGGGGCCGCTCGTCCCGGGCCCGGCGCAATGGGCGAAAAGTTTTTTGGTTCTTTTTTTCAAAAAAGAACCCTTCCTTTGAGAGCCCGCCGCATCTGGGGCCTGATGTATCGTCATCTGGCATTGTATCGCCGCTCCTGGCCGCGCCTGCTGGAACTGGCCTATTGGCCAACCTTGCAGATGTTCATCTGGGGCTTCACCGCCGCCTTCATCGCCAGCCGCATCGGCGTCGAGGGCCAGGTGGCCGCCTCGCTGCTGCTGGGCGGCGTGCTGCTGTGGGAGGTGGCGTTGCGCAGCCAGATGGGCATGGCGATCTCCTTCCTGGAGGAGATCTGGTCGCGCAACCTCGGCCACGTGTTTGTCTCGCCGCTGCGCCCGTGGGAGCTGGTGGCCGCCCTGCTGGCGATGAGCGCGATCCGCATGGCAATCGGCGTGCTGCCCGCCGTGCTGCTGGCCTGGGCGCTCTATGCCTTCAACCTGTTCGCGATGGGGCCGATCCTGGTGCTGTTCGCGCTCAACCTGATGGTGATGGGCTGGTGGATCGCGCTCGGCGTCATATCGCTGATCCTGCGCCACGGCGCGGGGGCGGAGGCGCTGGCGTGGAGCGTGCTGTTCGGCATCACCCCCTTCGCCGCGGTGTTCTACCCGGTGAGCATACTGCCCGCCCTGCTCCAGCCCGTGGCCCTCGCCCTGCCCGCCGCGCACGTGTTCGAGGGCATGCGCGCCGTGCTGGACAGCGGCACCATCCGCTGGGACCACCTGGCCTGGGCCGCCGGCCTGAACCTCGTCTGGACCGCCGCCGCCATCCTGTTGTTTGCCCGCCAGTTCCGCGCCGCGCGCACCAGCGGCGCCCTGCTTTCGATCGGAGAATAGCCATGCCCCCCACCGCCTTCTGGCTGATCCGCCACGCCCTGGTGGAGGAATCCGCCCGCGCCCGGCTCTACGGCAGCACCGACGTGCCGCTGTGCGAAACCACGCTGATGGACCAGGCGCCGATGTACGCCGCCCTCGCCCGCCGCCTGCCGCGCCCGGCACACTGGGGCTGCACCCCCCTGTCGCGCACCCGCCGCACCGCCGAGGCGATCTTCCGCGCCGGCTACCCCGCGCAGGACCTCACGGTCGTCCCCGGCCTGATCGAACAATCCATGGGCGACTGGCACGGCACCATCCACGCCGACCTGCCCGCCAAGCTCGCCGAACCCGCCCACCCGTTCTGGCCCCTCTCCGGCACCGAACGCCCGCCCGGCGGCGAAAGCATGCAGGACGTCATCCAACGCACCGGCGCCGCCCTGGAAGACCTCGCCACCCAGCACCGCGGCGAAAACGTGGTGATCGTCAGCCACGGCGGCACCATCCGCGCCGCCGTCGCCCACGCCATCGGAATCACCGCCACCAACGCGCTGCACCTCTCCGTCGCCAACCTCGGCCTCACCCGCCTGGAACGCGAACCCACCGGCTGGCGCGTCGTGTGCGTCAACGAGCTGCCGGGTTACTGAGGGGCGCGGACGGAAGGCAAGGCCAGGGCTCCGCCCTGGACCCGGCAGGGGGCCGAGCCCCCTGCACCCTCACATCTTTGTTCCGCCTTCGGCGGGAGGGGCCGTCACGACGCGCGACCCAGACCGAGCCGGCCCCTCCCGCCGAAGGCGGAAAAGGTCCGGGAGTCCAGAGGCCCTGCCTCTGGTGGGGTCCAGGGGCAAAGCCCCTGGCCTTCCTTTCCCTCCGCCCCTCAGTACGCCCCGCCGCGCGCCGCCACCGGCCATAGGCACTCCACCCGCCCGCCGCGCACGCCGACATACCAGTCGTGCCGATCGACCGTCGGGTCGCAGTGGCTTGGCACCAGGCGCAGCTTCGCGCCGATCCCCGGCCCACGCATCTCGGCGGGGAACTCGATCTTGCCGTGTTCGTCCGACGCACTGACGAATTTCATCGCCGGCTGCTGCCACACGCCGGGCATGCCGGATTCGATGGCGATCGCCTTGTGCCCCACGTCGGTCACCGCGATGCCGGGCCGCGGCGCGCTCATCACCGTGCCGAGCACGAACAGCGAGTGCCGGAACTGGCTGACGAACCCGCCGCCCTCGTCGAGGTTCTTGGCGTAGTCCACGTCCATGAAGCAGTAGCTGCCGGCCTGCAGCTCGGTGAACACGCCGGACGCCGCCTCGATCTCGAACGTCCCGGTGCCGGCGCCGCCGACGATCGGGCAGGGCAGCCCCTGCTGCGCCAGCATCTCCACCGTGCGGCGCGTATCGGCCACGGTCTCGGCGATGGCGGTGCGGCGTTCGGCGATGGTGCGGAAATGCTGCGCGCGGCCGTGATAGGCCTGGAGCCCACCGAAGGTCAGGTGCGGGTCGGCGGCGATCATCTGTGCGAGCGCGACGGCCGGCGAGCCAGGCTCCACGCCGCAGCGGTTGCCGCCAACGTTGATCTCCACCAGCACGTTCAGCACCACGCCGGCATCGCGCGCCGCGGCCGAGATGGCGGCGACATGCGCGGGGTCGTCGGCGCAGATCGAGATCCGGGCGATGCGCGCCAGCGCCGCGGCGCGGGCGAGCTTGCTCGCACCCACCACCTCGTTGCTGATCAGGATGTCCGTCACCCCGCCCCAGGCCAGCGCCTCGGCCTCGGCGACCTTCTGCACGCACTGGCCGACGGCGCCGCGGCGGATCTGCTGCAACGCCACGATCGGCGATTTGTGCGTCTTGGCATGGGCGCGGAGTTTCACCTTCGTGCCCTCCAGCGCGCGCGCCATGGTGTCGAGGTTGTACTCGAAGGCATCGAGATCGATGATCAGCGCGGGCGTATCGACCTCGTCCTCGCGCATGCCGGGGCGGGCGGGGGGCGGTTGCAGCATTGGGCGGTCCCTTCAAGGAAGTAAGAATCTTCTTTTTCTGAAGAAAAAGAAGCAAAAAGACTTTTATCCATTTGTGCGGGAATCAACCGATCGGACACGGCGCAAGGTCAGAAAAGTTTTTTGGTTCTTTTTTTCAAAAAAGAACATGCTTCCCTCCCCACTCCCTCCGCGCAGCCGCGCGCGCGATCCACACGCCGGCCACACTGTTGCCCCGCCCCGCCCGCACCGCAAGCCGGCGCAGGTCGTAGAGCGGCCCTTCATAGGCCATCAGCCGCCGCAGCCCCGCCGCGTCCACCACCGCGACCGCGCCAGCAACGCCGCCGCGCGCGCGCACAAGGGTGGGGTATCGCCCGCCCTTCATCGCCACGCGCCGCCAGCCACGCAGCCGCGCCGGCACCAGCCGCACCGTCCGCCCGACGCAGCGCGCCAGTCGCGCAGGCTCCAGCAGCGTGCCATACAGGAACAGCCGCACCTATCGCCTCCACCGTTGCGGTTGCATCCCGGCCGCGCCGCACCGATCTACGGGCGGCAGAACAGGACCCGTTCATGGACGACGATTTCCGCCGCGCAGCGCTCGACTACCACCGCCTCCCGCGCCCCGGGAAGCTGGCCATCGAGGCAACCAAGCGCATGGCCACCCAGCGCGACCTGGCACTCGCCTATTCCCCGGGCGTGGCCGCCGCCTGCGAGGCGATCGTCGAGAACCCCGACGACGCCTACCAGTACACCGCCCGCGGCAACCTGGTGGCGGTGATCTCGAACGGCACCGCCGTGCTCGGCCTGGGCAATATCGGCGCGCTGGCCGGCAAGCCGGTGATGGAGGGCAAGGCCGTCCTGTTCAAGAAGTTCGCCGGCATCGACGTGTTCGACATCGAGGTGGACGAGCAGGACCCCGACCGCTTCTGCGACGTGGTCGCCGCCCTGGAACCCACCTTCGGCGCCATCAACCTGGAGGACATCAAGGCCCCCGAGTGCTTCTACATCGAGGAGAAGCTGCGCGGCCGCATGGGCATCCCGGTGTTCCACGACGACCAGCACGGCACCGCCATCACGGTGGCCGCCGCGGTGCGCAACGCGCTGCTGGTCCAGGGCAAAAACCTCGCCGAAGTGAAGCTCGTCACCTCCGGCGCGGGTGCGGCCGCCATGGCCTGCGTCGACCTGCTGGTGGCCATGGGCCTGCAGGCCGGGAACGTGACACTCACCGACATCAAGGGCGTGGTCCACGCCGACCGTGAAGGGCTGGACGACCGCATGCGCCCCTACGCGCGCCGCACCGATGCGCGCACGCTGGACCAGGTGCTCGATGGCGCCGACATCTTCATGGGCCTCTCCGCCCCGCGCGTGCTGAAGGCCGAGTGGCTGCACAAGCTGGCACCCAATCCGCTGATCCTGGCCCTGGCCAACCCCGAGCCCGAGATCCTGCCGGAAGCCGTGCGCCATGTCCGCCCCGACGCGATCGTGGCGACCGGGCGCAGCGACTATGCCAACCAGGTCAACAACGTGCTGTGCTTCCCGTTCATTTTCCGCGGCGCGCTGGATTGCGGGGCGACGACGATCAACGAGGCGATGAAGCTCGCCGCCGTGGAGGCCATCGCCGTGCTGGCGCGCATCGAGGCCAGCGAGGTGGTCGCCGCCGCCTATGGCGGGGCCGCCCCGGTGTTCGGCCGCGACTACATCATCCCCAAGCCGTTCGACCCGCGCCTGATCCTGCAGATCGCCCCCGCCGTCGCGCGCGCCGCCATGGCCAGCGGCGTCGCCCGCCGCCCGATCGCCGATTTCGCCGCCTACACCGCCGAGCTGGAGCGCTTCGTGTTCCGCTCCGGCCAGCTGATGCGCCCGGTGTTCGAGGCCGCGAAATCCCATCCCGCCCGCATCGTCTATGCCGAGGGCGAGGACGAGCGCACCCTGCGCGCCGTGCAGACGCTGGTCGACGACGGCATCGCCGAACCCATCCTGATCGGCCGCCGCGACGTGATCGCCGCGCGCGTGGCGGAGATGGGCCTGCGCATGGACCTCGACGAAAGCGTGCGCATCCTCGACCCCGCGCGCGACGAGGCGGTGTTCGGCCCGCTGCTGGGCGAATACCAGCGCTTGGTCGGCCGCCGCGGCGCCCCGCCTGACGCAGCCGCACGCCGCCTGCGCACCCGCCCGACGGTCGCCGCCGCCATGCTGCTCCAGGCCGGCATCGCGGATGCCGCGATCTGCGGCGGCGCCGGGGATTGGTGGCGGCACATGCAATACATCATCCCGATCATCCCGCGCCGCCCGGAGGTCAGCCGCTTCTACGCGCTCTCCTGCCTCATCCTGCCCGCCGGCGCCCTGTTCATCGCCGACACCTACGTCGTCACCGACCCCACGGCCGAGCAGATCGCCGAGATGACCCTGCTGGCCGCCGACGCGGTGCGCAGCTTCGGCATCGCGCCGAAGGCCGCCCTGCTGTCCCATTCCAGCTTCGGCGGCTCCAACGCCCCCTCCGCCCGCAAGATGCGCGAGGCGCTCGGCCTGATCCGCAAGCGCGCGCCGGACCTCGAGGTGGACGGCGAGATGCACGCCGATGCCGCGCTGGTCGAAGCCATCCGCAACCGCGCCGTGCCCGACAGCCGCCTGACCGGCACCGCCAACCTGCTGGTCATGCCGAACCTGGATGCCGCCAACATCGCCTTCAACCTGCTGAAGGCCGCCGTGGACGGGCTGCCGGTCGGCCCGCTGCTGCTGGGCATGAGCAAGCCGATCCACGTCGTGACGCAAAGCGTCACCGCGCGCGGCATCGTCAATGTCAGCGCCATCGCCTCGGTTGAGGCGCAAGCCCTGCGCGCCCAGGCGGCGCACCCGCCAGGATGAGCAACGTCCGATGATCGCCTTGCTCCTCGGCCTGGCCTCGCTCGCCACCCTGCTCGCCGTGCTCGGCATGTTCAGCCGCGCCAAGGTGGCCAGCGCCAAGTCCGCGCTGATCTGGACGGCGGCGATCGGCGGCGTGCTGCTGGCCGCCATGCTGTTCCTCACCGGCCGCGGCGCCATCGCCCTCTCGGCGCTGGTGTTCCTCGGCCCGATGCTGTGGAGCTGGCTCGCCGAACGCACCGGCCGCGCCCGCCCGACCGCCGGCCCCGGCCCCCGCCCGCGCTTCTGGCAGGCGCCCCCGCGCGGCGGCATGTCGCACGAGGAAGCCTACGAGATCCTCGGCCTGCGCCCCGGCGCCACCCAGGCCGACATCCGCGCCGCCCACCGCCGCCTGATGGCCGCCGCCCACCCCGACCGCGGCGGATCGGACTGGCTGGCCGCCCGCATCAACCAGGCGCGCGACGTGCTGCTGGGCTGACGCGCGTGGCCTAGGGCGCCCCCCGCTCCAGCGCCGCGCGCAAGGAAGGCGGCCCTGCCGTCGGATACACGCCTTGCGCCCGCAGCGCCGCCACCAGCGCCGCGCGCGAGCCGAATTGCAGCGTCAGCCGCGCCACCGCATCCTCCGCCAGCCCCGCCACCGTATCCGGCGACAGCGGCACGTAGGCGTCGTCCGGGTTGGTCAGCGCCTCGCGCGGCGGGTCGATCAGCGTGCAGCGCGCGCCCACCACCACCACCAGCTCGCCCTTCCAGTTCTGGATCCACGGCTCCGCCCGGCCATGGCGCACCCGCCGCGCCAACCCGCCCAGCGCCACGAACCGCCCCTGCGGCGTGCGCGCCTCGGCAAAGATCCACGACATCTGCTCGATCGACGGCCGCCCGACGCCGCATTCCTCCAGGAACGCCGCCTCCGCCCGCTCCAGCTTCATCTGCGCCGCGGGGATCCGCACCCCGAAGAACGGGTCACGCACCTCCGGCGGCGCCTGGGCCAGGGCGGGGCCCGCGCTCCAGGCGAACAGCGCCAGCAGCAGGCTAGTAAGGCCAGCGATACATCGCATGGGCGGGCTTCTCCTTGCGGTAGCTCGGGCCGGGCCACATGTCGCGCTGCACGAAGTCCGAAACCCAGGCCGTGCCGTTGTAGCCGGCCATATGCCCATGTTCCGACGTGCTCGTCGCCTGCATCACCACGATATCGCCCAGCGCCGGCACATAGGGCTCGATGCTGCACGCGTTGAACTGCCCGTTCACCGCCAGGTAGCCGTTGCGCGCATGCTCGCGGAACCCCATCGCCAGCAGCGTCGGTCCCCAGTCCTTGGCCGAGACCGGCCACGTCGCCGGCGACAGCCCCGCGGCGGCCAGGGCGTGGCGCACGTATTTCGCGCACATCCCCACCCCGAACGTCGCCGCGGACACATTCGCCGTCAGGTATCGGCCGAACTCCGTCTTGTCGAAACTTGGCATCGCGCCCTCCCTCCGCCGCCGGGCCACCCGGCGCGCCGGACGATAGCATGACATCGTTCCGGAAAAATCCGCCCCCTCGCCGGCCCGATGCCGCGCTTGTGACCCCGCCCGCGCGCCGCCACTCCGCCGCCCGGACTTGAGCGGATGCCATAATCCCGCCAATACGGCATGCCATCTGCTCCAGGGACCTGCATCGAAAGGGACTCGACCGTGATCAAGCCGCTCCGCAAGGCCGTGCTTCCCGTCGCCGGCCTCGGCACGCGCTTCCTGCCGGCCACCAAGGCCATGGCCAAGGAGATGCTGCCGGTCGTGGACAAGCCGTTGATCCAGTACGCGATCGAGGAAGCCCGCGCCGCCGGCATCGAGCAGTTCTGCCTCGTCACCGGCCGCGGCAAAACCGCCATCGTCGAGCATTTCGACATCGCCTTCGAGCTGGAGGCCACCCTGCGCGGCCGCGGCAAGCAGAAGGAGCTGGACGAGCTGCGCTCCTGGCAGATGGAGCCCGGCGCCATGGTGACGGTCCGCCAGCAGGAGCCGCTGGGCCTCGGCCACGCCATCTGGTGCGCGCGCGCCTTCATCGGCGACGACCCCTTCGCCATCCTGCTGCCCGACGACCTCGTGCTGTCCGAAACCCCCTGCACCAAGCAGCTCGCCGACGCCTACTACCAGACCGGCGGCTGCGTCGTGGCCGTGACGGAAGTGCCGCGCGCGCACACCAACCGCTACGGCATCCTGGACATCGGCGCCGATGACGGCCGCATGGCCGAGGTGAAGGGCCTGGTGGAGAAGCCCAAGCCGGAGGACGCGCCCTCCAACCTCTCGATCATCGGCCGCTACGTGCTGCTCCCCGAGGTCATCACCCATCTCTCCCGCATGGAGCGCGGCGCCGGCAACGAGGTCCAGCTCACCGACGGCATGGCCAAGCTGATCGGCCAGGTGCCGTTCCACGGCCTGCGCTACGAAGGCCGCCGCTTCGATTGCGGCGACAAGATCGGCTTCCTCGAAGCCCAGATCGCCTTCGCCCTCAAGCGCCCCGAGATGGCCGAGGCGGTGAAGGGCTTCCTGAAAAACTACTGTGCTGAGCTATAAGCAAGACGTTCTTTTTTGAAAAAAAGAACCAAAAAACTTTCATCCGTTTGCTAAGTGATAAAGTTTTTTTGCTTCTTTTTGTTCACAAAAAGAAGGCCTTCCCTTGCCTGAGCCCCTCCGAAGAGAGCGAACGACGATGGCATTTGCCCACAGCTTCGACCCCACCGTGCTGCGCGAATACGACATCCGCGGCATTGTCGGCAAAACCCTCCACGGCACCGACGCCTTCGCCATCGGCCGCTGCTTCGGCAGCATCGTGGCGCGCGCCAGCGGCACCGTGGTCGCCATGGGCTACGACGGCCGCCTCTCCTCCCCGGCGCTGGAAACCGAGCTGGTCGCCGGCCTCAAGGCCAGCGGCATGGAAGTCGTGCGCATCGGCCGCGGCCCCACCCCGATGCTGTACTACGCCAGCACGGTGATGAAGACCGGCGGCGCCATCATGCTCACCGGCAGCCACAACCCGCCCGACTACAACGGCTTCAAGATGATGCTCGCCGGCAAGCCGTTCTTCGGCCAGCAGATCCGCCAGATCGGCACCATGGCCGCCGCCGGCGACGTGGTCCCCGAGGCCAAGGGCAGTGACCGCGCCATCGACATCTCCGACGACTACATCGCCCGCCTCGCCAAGGACTGGGACGGCGGCGACCGCAAGCTCAAGGTCGTGTGGGACAACGGCAACGGTGCCGCCGGCGACGTGCTGGTCCGCCTGGTCAAGCACTTGCCCGGTAGCCACACCATCCTGTTCCCCGAGATCGACGGAAACTTCCCTAACCACCACCCCGACCCGACCGTGCCCAAGAACCTCGAGGCGCTGGTCGCCGAGGTGCAGAAGCAGGGGGCCGACATCGGCATCGCCTTCGACGGCGACGCCGACCGCATCGGCGTGGTCGACGACACCGGCGTGATGATGTTCGGCGACCAGCTCCTGGTCGTGCTGGCGCGCGACGTTCTGAAAAAGCACCCCGGCGCCAACATCATCGCCGACGTGAAAGCCAGCCAGGTGCTGTTCGACGAGATCGCCCGCGCGGGCGGCAAGCCCGAGATGTGGCGCACCGGCCACTCCCTCATCAAGGCGCGCATGGCCGAAACCGGCTGCCCGCTGGCCGGCGAGATGAGCGGGCACATCTTCTTCAACGACCACTGGTACGGCTTCGACGACGCGCTCTACGCCGCAATCCGCCTGCTCGGCATCATGGCCCGCGGCACGCAGAAGATGTCCGCCATCCGCACCGCCCTGCCCCAGGTGGTGAACACGCCGGAGCTGCGCTTCAACTGCGACGACCACCGCAAGTTCGAAGTCATCACCGAAGTCGCCGCCCGCCTGCGCGCCGACGGAGCGAAGATGAGCGACATCGACGGCGTGCGCGTGAACACCACCGACGGCTGGTGGCTGCTGCGCGCCAGCAACACTCAGGCCGTGCTGGTCGCCCGCTGCGAAGCCAGCACCGACGCTGGCCTCGAACGCCTCAAGACCGCCTTGGTGGCACAACTCGAAGCGTCCGGCCTCGAAGCGCCGGACTTCTCCGGGGAGAATGCCGGGCATTAAGGAAGCACGTTCTTTTTTGAAAAAAAGAACCAAAAAACTTTTCGCCCATTGCACCCGGGCTGGTCATCCAGCCCGGGTGCAAATGGATGGAAAGTCTTTTTGCTTCTTTTTCTTCAGAAAAAGAAGACCCTTCCTTACTCCAGCACCGCCTCCGTCTTCGCCTTGATCATCGCGAAGTCGATCTTCGCCCCCAGCCCGGCCCCCGTCGGCGCCTGCAGCATCCCATTCGCATCCGGCCGGAACTCCTCCTCCAGCCCGTAGCGATGCGCCCCGTCCGGCAGCAGCACCTCGAACCACGTCGTGTTCGGGATCGCCATGCACAGATGCAGGTTCGCCAGGTTGTTCAGCGAGTTGCCGCTGTGGTGCACCTCGTAGTTCATGTGGAACGCCTCGGCCATGTGCGCGGTCTTAAGCATCGTCGTCAGCCCGCCCTTGGCCGGAATGTCGCCGCGCAGGTAGTCGGTGGCCTGCTGCATTACCCAGATCGCGTAGGTGTCGAGCCCGCCCATCGGATACTCGGTGGCCATGATCGGGATGTTCAGCTTCTGGCGCAGTTTCACATACGTCGTGATGTCCTCGTCGGCCAGCGGGTCCTCATACCACTTGAACCCCATCTCCTGGATCGCCAGCCCCACCTTCAGCGCGCCGGGATAATCGTAGCTCCACGTCGAATCCAGAATCACCGGATAGCTGTCCCCCACCGCCGCGCGCACCGCCGCGCACACCTTGATATCGGTGTCCGGGTCGGTCGGAGGATGGATCTTGTAGCCGGCCCAACCCTCCTGCTTGTGCTGCTGCGCCTGCGCCACATAGGCCTGCGCATCCGGCAGCAGCTGCGAGCTGGCATAGGCGCCGATCTCCGTCCGGTGCGTGCCCATCAGCGCATGCACCGGCAGCCCGGCGATCTTGCCCGCGAGGTCCCACAGCGCGGTGTCCGTCGCCCCGATCACCCGCCACGACACGTTGCGGTTCAGCTTCAGCATGCGCTGGTGGATGCGCTCGCGCTCCAGCGGGTTCGCCCCCATCAGGATCGGCTTGATCCAGCGGATCAGCTGCGGCCCGTCCATGCTGCCCGGGTTGCTCGCCGAGCCGAGGAACGCATGCCCCTCATGCCCGTCATCGGTGCGGATGCGCAGCAGGCCCAAATTGCTCACCGGCTGCGTCCAGCTGCCGGCGTGGTAGCTGGTGCGCGGGATGTTGTCCCAGGTGAAGATGGTCAACGACACGTGGTCGATCTTCATGGGCGCGTCCTCCATCGTCTTTTGCAGGATGCTGGCGCAAAGGCACCCGGCGCTCAAGCCCGTTCGGGCAAGAAAGGAAGAGTCTTCTTTTTCTGTAGAAAAAGAAGCAAAAAGACTTTCATCCATTTGCACCGCGCCCGAACGCCTGCCGCCGCGCAAGTGATGAAAAGTTTTTTGGTTCTTTTTTTCAAAAAAGAACCCCTTCCTTTCCTGTCCGCTTGACCCCTCCACCTCTTCGCGTGACAGTCCCAGGCCATGCAGGACCACCCCACCCCCGAAGCCCGCGCCCGCGCCATCCTGCCGGTGCTCGCCGCCGAGGCCGACGCGATCGAGGCCACGCGCCGCATCACGCCCACGGCGCTGGACGCGCTCCACGCCCAGCGCCTGTTCCGCACCCTCCTTCCCCGCAGCGTCGGCGGCGACGAATGCGCCCCCGCCGACCAGGCCCGCATGCTGATGGCCATCGCCAGCGCCGACGCCTCCACCGCCTGGTGCCTCAGCCAGGCTGGCGGCTGCGCCTTCGCCGCCGCGTACGTCCCCCACGAAACCGCTCACGCCGTGTTCGCCGATCCGCGCGCCGTGCTCGCCTGGGGCCAGAACCAGGGCGCCATCGCCCGCGCCACCGACGGCGGCTACATCCTCAACGGCCGATGGACCTTCGTCTCCGGCGGCCACCACGCCACCTGGATCGGCTGCCACGCCCACATCGAGGAACGCGACGGCACCCCGCGCACCCACCCGGACGGCCGCCCCGTCGAACGCACCCTGCTGGTCCCGCGCGACGCCATGGAAATCACGCCCGACTGGGAGGTGATCGGCCTGCGCGGCACCGGCAGCGACACCTTCGCCATCGCCGACCGCTTCGTCCCCGACGCCCACACCCTGGCGCGCGATACCGACGAAGACCGCCGCGAACCCGGCCCGCTCTACCGCTTCGTCACCAACCACATGTATTCCTCGGGCTTCGCCTCCGTGGCGCTCGGCACCGCCCGCGGCCTGCTCGACCGCTTCGTGGACATGGCGCGCGACAAGATCCCCACCCTGACCGGCCGCGCCCTGCGCGACTCCCAGGCCGTCCAGCGCGACCTGGCCATCGCCGAAGCCCGCTGGCGCGCCGCCCGCGCCGGCCTGCTCGCCGCCCTGGACGACGCATGGGAAGCCGCCCACAGCGCCCCGCTCTCGCTCGACCACCGCATGGCCATCCGCATGGCCTCCACCTTCGCCATCCACCAGGCCCGCGAAGTCGCCGATTTCTGCTGGCGGGAGGCCGGCGCCACCGCCATCTTCGCCGCCAACGGCTTCGAGCGTCGCTACCGCGACATGGTCACCGTCACGCAGCAGGTGCAGGGCCGCATGATCCACTTCGAAACCGCCGGCCAGCACCTCCTCGGCCTGTCCAACGCCTCCACCCGCTTCGCCTGACACACGGGAACGCCCCCCATGCCCCTCAACGCCCTGAACCATTTCACCATCCGCCCCGCCGACCTGGAGCGCACCAAGGCGTTCTACTGCGACGTCCTGGGCCTGCCCGTCGGCTACCGCCCACCGCTCGGCTTCCCCGGCTACTGGCTCTATTGCGGCGACACCCCCACCGTCCACCTGATCGGCCCGCGCGAAACCGACCCCGCCCCCCGCGCCGCCGGCCCCACCGGGCTGCTGGACCACATCGCCTTCTCCTGCACCGGGCTGGCCGCCATGAAAGCCAACCTCGCCGCCCGCGGCATCACCTTCCAGGAACGCATCATCCCGCACGACAGGCAGACGCAGCTGTTCCTGCATGACCCCGATGGCATCGCCGTCGAGCTGAACTACCCGCCCGAGGAAACCAGCGCGAAGTAAGCATGTTCTTTTTTGAAAAAAAGAACCAAAAAACTTTCCCCACTTTGCACCGAGGCCAACCGGTCAAACGAGGCGCCAATGGATAAAGTTTTTTTGCTTCTTTTTGTTCACAAAAAGAAGAATCCTTCCTGATGCGCCTGGAAGCCTTCACCGCCTCCCGCGACCCCGCCCGCCCGGACGCCAACGAGGATGCGTTCGTCATCCTCCCCGGCCGCGCCTATGCGGTGATCGACGGCGTCTCCGACCGCACCGGCACGCGCTACGACGGCGAGCTGTCTGGCCGCCACGCCGCCCGCCTGGTCGCCGCCACGCTGGAGCGCCTGCTGCTCGGCCCGCCGCCCCCGGTCGAATCCATCGTCCCCACCCTGACCGCCGCGCTGCACGAAGCCTATCTCCGCCACGGCACGCTCGCCGCCGCCCAGGCCAGCTGGGGCGCGCGCCTGTGCTGCACCCTGGCCCTGGCCCTGCACGACGGCCCGCAACTTCACCTCGTCCTGGTCGGCGACAGCGGCATCCGCCTCAACGGCCGCCAGACGCTGCAGATGAACAAGGACCTAGACCGCATCACCGCCACCCTGCGCAGCCACGCCTGGCACTTCCTCCCCACCGCCAACGCCACCCTGCGCGACACCATCGCCCGCCAGGTCACCTGGAAAGGCACCGGCCAAGACCCGACAAACCTCGCCCCCCACCTCGCCCCCGCCGACCTCGCCACCCTCGCGGCCGCCGCCGAGGCCGAATGCCTCGCCACCCTGCCGCACGTGCCCCGCGCCGACATCGCCCACCTGCTCGCAAACGGCATCGTCGGCGCCCAGGGCGACTACCAGAACGTCCCGGACTCCATCCTCGGCTACGCCTGCCTCGACGGCTTCCCCGTGCCGCGCACCCTGATGCGCATCACCACCCTGGAAACCCGCACCGTCGACACCCTGGAACTCTTCACCGACGGCTACTTCGCCCCCGGCGAAACCCCCACCCTGGCCGCCTGGGAACAAACCCGCCTCGAGGTCGAAGCCACCGACCCCGCCAAAACCGGCCGCTTCCGCTCAACCAAGGCGACCGACGATCGAACCTACGTGGGCGTGGTGATGAAGTAAGGCCAGGGCGCTGCCCTGGACCCGCCAGGGACCTGAGGTCCCTGGACCCACATCTTTTGTTCCGCCTTCGGCGAATAAGGTCCGGGGTTCCAAGGGCTCTGCCCTTGGTGGGGTCCAGGGGCAAAGCCCCTGGCCTTTACTCAGCCGCCATCGCCGGCGGCGGCGCGCCGTCCACCATGGCGGCGGCGCGTTGCAGATCGACCGAGAGCAGCCGCGACACGCCGCGTTCCTGCATCGTCACCCCGTAGAGCCGGTCCATTCGCGCCATTGTCATCGGGTGGTGCGTCACCACCATGAACCGCGTGCCGGTTTCGCGCACCATGTCGTCCAGCAGCAGGCAGAAGCGTTCCACGTTGGCGTCGTCCAGCGGCGCGTCCACCTCGTCCAGCACGCACACCGGCGCCGGGTTGCAGCGGAACACCGCGAAGATCAAGGACAGCGCCGTCAGCGCCTGTTCGCCGCCCGAGAGCAGCGACAGCGTCGAGAGCTTCTTGCCCGGCGGCTGCGCGTAGATTTCCAGCCCCGCCTCCAGCGGATCGTCGGAGCCGACCAGGCCCAGATGCGCCCGCCCGCCGCCGAACATGCGGCTGAACAGCGTCTGGAAATGCGTGTCCACCGCCGCGAACACCGTCGAGAGCCGCTCGCGCCCCTCGCGGTTCAGGTGCCCGATGGAGCCGCGCAGCTTGGCGATGGCGGTGGTCAGCTCGCCGCGCTCCTTGACGATGAGATCCACCTGCTTGGTGATCTCGTCGGCCTCCACCTCGGCCCGCAGGTTCACCGGCCCCATTTCCTCGCGCTCGCGCTGGAGCCGCTCCTGCTTGCGCCGCGCCTTCTCCTCCACCGCCTGCCCGTCGCCATCGGCAAACAATTCGGCCGGCGGGTCCGGCAGGGCGGGGCTGGCGCCCAGCCGTTCCACGATGCGTTCGGCGACCACGCCCCAGGCCTGTTCCGCCTGCGCCGCCTCGCCTTCCACGCGCACCACGCGCTCGCGCGCCGCCGAAAGCGCCGCCTCGGCCGCGCGCGCCGTCCGGTCGCTGGTCAGCGCCGCCGTCTCCGCGGTGCCGAGCGCCTCGGCGATGCTGCGATGCGCGGCCTCGGCGGCCTCCAGCGTGTCGATCGCCGCCGCCCAGCGCGTGGCGATCTCGTCGGGCGCGGCGGACAGCGTGTCGCGCTCGCGCCGCGCCGCCTCGGCCCGCGCGCCGAGGTCGGTCACCCGGCTGTTGGCGTCCTGCGCCCGCATCGCCCAGTCCTGCCGCTCGCCGGCAATGGTCCGCCGACGGTGCGCCCGCCCGGCCGCCTGCCGCACCAGCGCCTCGCGCTCGCCGCGCGCCGAGGTTTCCTCCTGGCGCAGCATGGCCAGCGCGGCGCGCGCACGCTCCATTGCCGCGCGCCCGGCGACGGGATCGGGAAGGTCGGCCAACGCCTGCCGCGCCTGGGCCAGCACGGCGCCGGCCTCGTCCTGCTCGGCGGCCAGCCGCGACGTCTGTTCCTGCACGGCCGCGAGCTTCGCCGAGGTATCCGCCGCCTGGGCGGACAACTGTCGGAACGTCGCCGCCGCCTGTTCCAGCGCCTGCTCGGCCGCACGTCGTTCGCCGCGCGCCTGCTGCTCGGCGGCGTTGGCGGCGCGTTCGGCGGCATCGGCCTCGGCGCGCAGCGTGCGTTCCTGCTGCTCCGCCTGGCTGCGCGCCGCCTGTTCCGCGCGCTGCGCCTCGCCACGGGCCGCCTGCGCCTGCGCCTCGGCACTCTGCCGCGCTGTCCGGTCGGCCTGCTCGGCGGCGGCCAGCCGGGCGGCGGCGTCCTGCGCCGCGGCAACAGCCGCCTCCAGGTCGCGCTTCAGCCCAGCCAGCCGGTTGCGCTGCTGCAACCGCACCGCAGCGGCGGTCGGCGTGCCGCCCTTGATCGTGTAGCCGTCCCAGCGCCACACGGCCCCGGCGCGCGACACCAGCATCTGCCCCGGCGCCAACCCCGCCTGCCAGGTAGCGCCCGACGCGTCATCCTCCACCAGCCCAACCTGCGACAACGCCCGCCCCAGCGCCGCCGGCGCGCGCACCAATCCGTCCAGCGCCTGCGCCCCCCCAGGCAACGCAGCCGCGCCAGCAAGCGGCGGCAGCGTCCGCCAATGCCGCGCAGCACTTTCATCGGCGGCGGATTCCAGCTCCTCGCCCAGCGCCGCACCCAACGCGGCTTCGAGCCCCGCCGGCACCTCGAGCTGGTCGACCATGCGCGGCCACCGCTCGCCGTCGCGCACCCCCAGCACCTCCGCCAGCGCCGACACCTCGGCCGCCACCCTCGCCCGCGCCGACCCGGAAGCCGAAGCCGCCGCCCGCGCCTCCGCCAGTTCCGCCTGCGCCGATTGCCGCAACTGCTCGGCGGCGTCCAAGGCAGCAGCCCGCACCCGCGCCGCCTCGGCCAGCGCCGCCTCGCGCGCCACGCCGATCGCCCGCAACCCCTCGCTGCGCGCCTTCGCCGCCTGTTCCAGCGCCGCCGCCCGCGCCTGCTCCGCCGAGGCCAACGCCGAAGCCGCCGCCTCCACCCGCGCCGCCGCCGCCTCCTGCGCCGCCCGCGCCTGGTCCAGCCGCGCCGGATCGACCCGCAGCCCCGCCAACCGCCCCGCCTCGGCATCGACGCGCGACCGTTGTTCGGCCAGGCGCTTCGCCCGCTGGTCGGCCTGCGCCAGCGCCTCGGACAGCGCCCGGTGCCGCGCGGCCAGGTCGGCGGCATGCTCCGTGGCGCGGTTCGCCTCGGCCTCCGCGCCGCGCACCGCCTCCTCCGCCCCGACGACACGCGCTTCGGCCGCCGCCAGCTTCGCCGGATGCGCCGCATCCTCGCCGTCCAGCCGCGCCTCCTCGCCCGCCAGCCGCTCCACCGCCGCCGTCGCGTCGCGCTGCTGGTCGCCGGCATGGCGCAGATCGCGCTCGATCGTCTCCAGCCGCGACGCCGCCCCGGAAAGCGCCTCGCGCGCCCGCGCCTCCTCGGCGGCCAGTTGCTCGCCGGCGATGCGGTGCCGCTCCAGCCCGGTGCGCGCCTCGCCCTCGCGCGTCCGCAGTTCCGGCAGCGCCGCCGCATCGCTTGCCGCCTGCGCCACCGCGGACGCCGCCGCCGCCGTGGCCTCTACCACCGCCGCCCCGGCCGCCATCATCGCCGCCCGCGCCGCCACCCGCACCCGCTCGACGCGCGCGCGCTGGATCGCCAGCAACTCGGCCTCCGCCGCGCGCACCAGCCCCGAAATCGCCCGATAGCGGTTCGCCTGCCGCACCTGCCGCTTCAGCGACTCAAGCTGCCCCTCCAGCTGCCCGCGCAGATCCTCCGCCCGCCCGAGATTGGCCTCCGCCGCGCGCAGCTTCAGCTCCGCCTCGTGCCGCCGCGCATGCAGCCCGGTGATCCCCGCCGCCTCCTCCAGCAGCTGCCGCCGCTCATCCGGCTTGGCGTTGACCAACGCGCCGACCCGCCCCTGGCTCACCAGCCCCGAGGAATGCGCCCCGGTTGCCAGGTCGTTGAACAGCGTCTGCACATCGCGCGCCCGCGCCTCGCGCCCGTTGATGCGATACTGGCTGCCGTTGCCGCGCTCGATCTTGCGGCTGATCTCCAGCTCCGGCGCCTCGTGGAACGGCGGCGGCGCCACCCCCGCGGTCTCCTCCAGCGTCAGCGTCACCTCGGCCAGGTTGCGTGAGGACCGCGCCGCGGTGCCGGCGAAGATCACGTCGTCCATCTCGCCACCGCGCAGGGACTTGGCCGAGCTTTCGCCCATCGCCCAGCGCAGCGCCTCCACCACGTTGGACTTGCCGCAGCCGTTCGGGCCGACGATCCCCGTCAGCCCCGGCAGGATATGCACCACCGCCGGCTCGGCGAAGCTCTTGAAACCGGCGATGCGCAGGCGGCTGAAGCTGACGGGCAAAACAGTGGTCCTCAGGCGGTGGTCTTCAGGCGGTCATCGGGCGGCCGCTATCCTGCCGCCTGCTGCACGAGTCGCGCAAAATCGTCGTACGGCCGGGCGCCGGCCGCCTTCTGGTTCTTCGACCCGGGCCCGTTGAACACGAAGCTCGGCGTGGAATCGACGCCCCAGACGCGGGCGGATTCGTCGCGCGCCTTCAGGATCTCGGTGCGCAGCGCCTGGTCGGCCACCGCCGCGTCGAACTGCGCCCGGCCCATCCCGGCCAGGGCCGCGATCTTCGCCAGCTCCTCGGTCGTGTTCACCCCGCGCGCGAACGCCCAGCGCTCCTGCGAAGCCAACAGCGCGCCCACGAACGGCTCGTAGCTCGCAGCCGGCAGGTGCCGCGCCACGGCGGCGGCGGTCAGCGCAATCTGGTCGAGCGGGAAGTCATGGAAGATGAAGCGAATCCGCCCGGTCTCCACCAGCTCCTTCTTCACGCGCGGAAAGGTCTCGCGGTGGAAGGTGGCGCAATGGCTGCAGGTCAGAGAGAAGAACTCCCGCACCACCACCGGCGCATCTTCCCGCCCGATCGCCCGCTCCGCCATCATCCCGTCGGCCGAAACCGGCGCGGACGCGGGGGCAGACGCCACCTGGGCCTCGCCGGAGCGCGACAGATACACCGCCCCGCCGCCGCCGGCGACAACCACGCCCGCCCCAACCCCTAGTAGTGTACGCCGTGAAAACGTCATCGCAACCTCTACATCTGGTGTTTTCTACCGCCCCGCCCCGATGAAGTCGAGGGGGGCCGATGCCGCAAGTCTACCCCCGCCGCCCGGCCAGCACAGCCCGGCCCAGCGCCTCCAACGCATCGCGAAGGTCGCCCTCCGGCAACCCCGCCACCGCCGCCTTTGCCTGCGCCACCGCCGCCGGCCGGGGCGGGCGCGCCGCCACCCGCACCGCCGGCGCATCCTGCACGAAGCGCAGCCGCGTCACCGCGATACGCCCCAGGTGGCGGTTGATCCGCTCCATCAGCTGCGGCGCCAGGTGCTGCAACTCCAGCGCCAGCGGCCCCGAGCACGCGATCGCCAGCGTGCCGCCGAACAGCTTGCGCGGCACGCTCACCGCCGCGATCGCCGGGCCTACGATGGCCTCCCAATCCGCCAGAACCTGCGCCGTCGCCGGCGCGCGCTTGTTGAAGGCGGGCTTGACCAGCGCCGGCACCAGCGCGCCCACCGCCCGCGGGCCATACACGTGCCGCATGTGGCCTACCTGGTCGGCCTTGCCGGCCTCGCCCGCCTTGTCGTTGTCGTCCCGCGCCGCCATACCCCGATGATGCCTCCCGCTGCCGCCCTGCTCACATGGTACGACCGCCACCGCCGCGCCATGCCGTGGCGCGCCCTGCCAGGGCAGGCGCCCGACCCATACCGCGTCTGGCTCAGCGAGATCATGCTGCAGCAAACCACGGTGGCCGCCGTCGCACCCTACTACGAACGCTTCCTCGCCCGCTTCCCCGATGTGCACGCCCTGGCCAGCGCCCCGGAGGAATCGGTCATGCAGGCTTGGGCCGGCCTCGGCTACTACGCCCGCGCCCGCAACCTGCACGCCTGCGCCCAGGCCGTCACCGCCGCCGGCGGCTTCCCAAATACGCTCGACGGCCTGCGCGCCCTGCCCGGCATCGGCCCCTACACCGCCGCCGCCATCGGCTCCATCGCCTTCGGAATCCCGGCCGTGCCCATCGACGGCAACGTCGAACGCGTGACCGCCCGCATCTTCGCCATCGAAACCCCGCTCCCCGCCGCCAAGCCCGCCATCGCCGAAGCCGCCGCCCGCCTCGGCGCCGACCCCGACGCCCAGGCCCGCCCCTCCGACTTCACCCAGGCCCTGTTCGACCTCGGCGCCACCATCTGCACCCCCACCAACCCGGCCTGCGTGCTCTGCCCCTGGCAACAGCACTGCGCCGCAAGGGCGCGCGGCATCGCCGCCACCCTGCCCCGCAAGGCCCCAAAGCGCGCTCGCCCGCTCCGCCACGGCGCCCATTTCTGGCTGACCGACGCAAACGGCCACGCCCTCCTGCGCCGCCGCCCCCCCACCGGCCTGCTCGGCGGCATGACCGAACTGCCCGGCACCCCCTGGCGCGACGCCCCCTGGACCGACGCCGAAGCCCTCGCCCACGCCCCCCAGCAAGCCGAATGGCGCCGAGCCGGCACCGCCACGCACGGCTTCACCCATTTCGAGCTGACCCTCACACTCTTCGCCGCCACCACCCCCCGCATCACCGCCCCAGGCCTGCTCCGCCCCATCGACGCCCTTTCCGCCGAGGCGCTGCCATCGGTGATGCGCAAATGCCTGCGCGCCCTGGGCATCCAATAACGCCCCCTCGCCTTGCCCGCGCCGCCCCCGTAAACAGTCAGCCCATCGGAACGGGAGGGCGGAACATGCTTGTGGGTGTGATCGGGCTGGGCACCATGGGCATGGGCGCCGCCCTCAACCTGGTGAAGGCGGGCCACGAGGTCCATGGCTGCGAACTGCGCGAGCCCGTCCGCGCCGAACTCGTCGCCGCCGGCGGCCACGCCGTCGCCCGCGCCTGCGACCTGCCGGACGGCATGGAGGCGACGATCGTCTTCGTGGTCAACGCCGCCCAGGCCGAGACGGTGCTGTTCGGCCAGGAAGGCTGCCTCCCCCGCATGGCCCCCGGCGGCGTCGTGCTCTGCTGCACCACCGTCGCCCCCGAGGCCGCCCGCACCCTCGGCGCCCGCATCGAATCCGCCGGCCTGCTGATGCTCGACGCCCCGGTCTCCGGCGGCCAGGTCGCAGCCCGCGGCGGCACCATGACCGTGATGGCCTCCGGCCCCGACGCCGCCTTCGCCCGCGCCCAGCCGGTGCTGGACGCCATCGCCGGCAAGCTCTGGCGCCTGGGCACCGAAATCGGCGCCGGCAGCACCGTCAAGATGGTCAACCAGCTCCTCGCCGGCGTCCACATCGCCACCGCCGCCGAAGCGATGGCGCTCGGCATCCGCGCCGGTGCGGACCCGCAAACCCTGTTCGACGTCATTTCCACCTCGGCCGGCAGCTCCTGGATGTTCCAGAACCGCGTGCCCCACATCCTGGCCGGCGACGACACCCCGCTCTCCGCGGTGAACATCTTCGTGAAGGACCTCGGCATCGTCCTCGACCAGGCCCGCGCCCTGACCTTCCCGCTGCCGCTCGCCTCCGCCGCGCACCAACTCTTCCTCGCCGCCGCGGCGGCAGGGCATGGCGGGCGCGACGACGCCTTCGTGATCCGGTTCTGGGAAACGCTCGCGGGGATCAGCCTGCCCGAGAAGAAGTAAGAATCTTCTTTTTCTGAAGAAAAAGAAGCAAAAAGACTTTTCATCCATTTGCACCGTGGCCGACCGTCCAGCCACGGCGCAATGTCATGAAAGTTTTTTGGTTCTTTTTTTTCAAAAAAGAACGTTCTTCCTTCTAGTCGAAAGCCGGCACCTCCCGCGCCAGCCCCCCGAACAGCTCCAGCATCCGCTCCCGCCACGCATGCACCGCGTCGTCCGGCGCGAGCAGTTGGAACGGGCTGGTGCAGCGCGCCCACTGGAACGCCCCGAACACCGCGTAGTCGGCGTAGTCCGGCTCCGCCCCGCCCAGGTAGTCCTGCCCCGCCAGCACATGGCGCAGCGGCGCCAGCAGCGCGTGGAACTGCGGCAGCTTCTCCTCCCGCCCCGCGGTCACCTGTTCCAGCGTCATGCCGAACCGCGCCTCCCGGTTGGGGATGAAATAGGCCCGCGCCTTCTCGTCCAGCACCGCCGGGATGTCCGACACGATCAGCCGCACGATCGCCGGGTGCAGCACCGCGTTGGTCCAGGCCAGGGTGAACCGCCGCGCCGCGATGTCGCCCTGGAACAGCGAGGGCGCGTTGGAATAGGCCTCGTCCAGGTATTCGGCGATCGGCGTGGAATCGTGGATCACCCGGTCGTCGTCCACCAGCACCGGCACCTTGTCGGTCCCCGCGAAGGCCAGGCGGTCGGTCTCGGTGAACCGCCACGGCACGATGTCGGCCTCCAGCCCCTTGTGGGCGAGCGCCATGCGGATGCGCCAGCAATAGGGGCTGAAGCGGCGCGCCGGATCGGCGCCGGCGAGTTCGTAAAGCTGTCGCGGCATGGGGGAGTCCTCCTGTCGGCGTGGCGCAACGCGCGGCCCGGTGCTAGCGGTCCAGTATGGACGCGAAGGCAATCGGCGCAATGCGCGGCTTCATGCGAACGGCGCTGGCCGGGGCTGCGGCCTCCTGCGCCGGCAACGGCATCGCGCGCTTTGCCTATGTCCCGATCTTCCCGGCGATGGTCGGCGCCGGCTGGGTCGATGGCGGCCAGGCCGGGCTGCTCGGCGCGGCCGCGCTGGCCGGCTACCTGGTCGGCACGCTCGGCGGGCGGGTCGTGGCGCGGCGCATCGGCGTGCCGGGAACGCTGGATCTCGGCATGGCGCTGGTCGTGCTGGCCCTGGCCGCCTGCGCCTGGAACGGCGGCTTCGCCTGGCTGATGGCCTGGCGGGCAATGGCGGGCGTCGCCGGCGGGCTGCTGATGGCGCTGGCCGGCCCCGCGACCCAGGCGAGCGTCGTCGCCCACCGGCGCGGCACGGCGGGCGGACTGGTGATCTCCGGCGTCGGCATCGGCATCGCCGGCGGCTCGCTGATGGTCCCGCTGCTGCTGCCGCACGGCCTGCCCGCCACCTGGCTCGGCCTCTCCGCCGCCGTCGCGCTGCTGTGGCTGGCGGTGCGCCGGCACTGGCCAACCATGGAACTGCACGGCGCCGCCGCCCGCAGCCCGCCGCGCGCCCTCGGGCTGCTGGCCACCTACGGGCTGCACAGCGCCGGGATGGTCCCGCCGATGGTCTACCTCGCCGACCTCGCCGCCCGTGGCCGGGGCCTCGGCGTGGAGGCGGGTGCCATGGTCTGGCTGCTGTTCGGCCTCGCGGGCATCGCCGGCGGAGTGTCCAGCGGCTGGCTGGTGGACCGCATCGGCGGCCGCCGCGCCCTGGTTCTGTGGCTCGGCGTGCAGGTGGCGGCCCTCGCCCTCGCCCTGCTGCCCGGCGCCCCGGCGGTGCTCGCCGCCGCCCTGGCCGCCGGCTTCGCCGCCATGGGCGTCACCACCGTCACCCTCACGGTCTGCCGCGAGATCGCCCCCGCCCAATCCGCCGCCCTGTGGGTGCGCGCGACGGCCGTGTTCGGCGTGGTGCAGACGGCGGTCGCCTTCGCCCTGGCCCCCATCTTCGCCGCCACCGGCGACAACCACGAAATCGTCTTCGGCGTCGGCCTCGCCAGCTCGGGCGCGGCGCTGGCGATGTCGCTGGTGCTGCTGCGCTCAGCCGAACCGGGCTAGCCGGAACGCATCCAGCGCCGGCCCGGCTCCGCAGGCCCGCGCCGCCAGCGCTTCGCCCAACCCCGCCGAGTGCTTGAACCCATGCCCCGAGCACGGCGAAGCCACCACCACCCCGTCCACCTCGTCCACGATGAACCCGGAATCCCGCGAGACCGTGTAGAGGCACGCAGCCGCCCGCGCCGCCACCGCCCCCACCCCATCCAGCCGCCCCGCGACATGCCCCGCATGGAACGTCGCCGACTCCCCCGCCGCCACATCGCGCTCAACCGCGTCGGCCGTGGTGTCATGCAGGGCCTGCTCGGTCGCCACCTTCAGCAACCCGCCATCCAGGCACGGAAACCCGTAGAAACTGTCCCCCGCCCCCACCCCATGCATCCAGATGAAGATCGGAAACCGCCCGGGCGCATAGGCGGCAGGGTCGGCGACCGGAAACCAATGCAAAACCTGCCGCCGCACCGAAGTCACCCCGGCCAGCGCCGGCACCAGCCCGCCCACCCAGGCCCCCGCCGTCACCACCACGCGGGAAGCCGTGAAATCGGCACCGCCGGTGCGAACCCGAAACCCCGCCCCGTCGCGCGCGACGCCCTCCACCACCGTCCCGGTCTCGATCCGCGCCCCCAGCCGCGCCGCCACCGCCAGCTGGGCGGCCACGCAGCGCTCGGGAAACACCAGCCCGGCGCCCGGCTCGTAGCTGGCGATCTCGTCCCCCACCAGGCCCAACTGCGGCCACCGCCGCCGTACCTCGTCCGCATCCAGCACCTCGTGCGGAACGGCGAACTCCCGCGCCACCGCAATCGTCCGCTCCACGAAAGCCGACTTGCGATGCCCGGTGGAAACCAACGGCCGCCCCAGCACCAGCCCGCCGCATTGCAGCAGAAGCTGCTCCCCCGTCTCCGCCTCCAGCTCCCGCCACAGCGCATGGGACCGCGCCACCAGCGGCGCATACTCCGCCCCCTCGCCCACCGCCATGCGCGTGATCCGCGTCTCGCCATGGCTCGATCCCATGGTGTGCGGCGGCGCGAACCGGTCGATGCCGACCGCCTTCACCCCCCGCCGCGCCAGCGCCACCAGCGTCGCCGCCCCCATCGCGCCGAGGCCGACGACGACAACGTCCGCATTCATCCCCGCCACGACGCCACCTCCTCCATCGGAAAGATCGGCCGCGGCACCCGCTTCCACGGCAGCCCCTTCACGTCGGACTGCCCCGGCCCCGGCGTATCCACCCGGATCACCCGGCTGCTGATCGGCGCGAAATACTGGAAGTTCGACGCCGTCTTCAGCACCGCCATCTTGTAGTCCGAAGGCTCGATCCCGAACGCGCGATAGGTGTCCGGCACATTCCCCGCCGTCCCCCGCCGCTCGGTGATCAGCAGCGTCACCGGCCCCACCTCGAACACCACCGTCGTCCCCTGGTCGAAATGCGCCCGCGTGAACACCGGCACATGCACCTTCCCCGGAGCAATCTTCCGCACCGTGCCCGTCACCGTCAGCGGCTTGAAGAATTCGGTGGCCGCCGTCCCGCCCAGCTCCACCGTCACCGTCGCCCCCTCGCCCGCCGCCACCAGTGCGGCGACATTCTGCGGCGAGATCAGCGGCACCAGCGCCCGCCCGGCAATGCCCTGGCGCAGGATCGACTCCAGAATGAGGTTGCTGTCCCCCGCCGTGCCACCGAACACCGTGTCCCCGGTGTCGGACAGCACCACCACGCCGCGGTTCTCGGCATCCGCCATCCGCACCGCCTCATCGATGGGCACCGCCGTCTGCTCCATGAACGCATGCCGCCGCGCCCAGGCGAAATCCGCCGACTCCTCCGCCAGCCGCTCCGCCAGCGCCATGTCGCCATCGGTCGTCACCACCGTCGCCCAGCCCCCCTCCGCCACATCCAGCCACGGTTGCATCGGGCACGGCGACACCTGCAACACGCGGGGATCGCCCTCCATCGCCCGCGCCTGGTCGAACCACTCCTTCATCGGCCCGCCGGAGGTCAGGAACTGCTCCTGGTGCGTGATCAGCCGCAACTTCCGATACGCCACCACCGGCCGCACCTCCCCGCGCAGCACCCGCACCAGCAGCTTCCCCGCCACCTGCCCGGTGTCGTAGCCGTCATGCGGCTGCGTCCGGTGCGCCACGATCGCATCCGCGCAATCGACCATCAGCTTGGTCACGTTGGCATGGTGATCCAGCGACAGCACCAGCGGAATGTCCGCCCCCCGCATCGCCCGCAGCAGCGCCAGCTGCTCGCCCTCCACGTCGTCGACCCCCTTGGCCGAGCACGCGCCATGCAGATGCACCGCCAGCGCATCCAGATGCCCCGCGCCCTCCAGATTGCGCCGGATCGCATCCAGGAAGAACTGCCGCGCCTCGGTGCTGATCCGCCCCCCCGCCCCGGCCACGCCATGAACGATCGGCACCCACTCCACCGCCAGCCCGCTCTCCGCGACGGCATCCATCCACCCCTCGGCCGGCCCATGCCCGCGCGCCCGCGCCAGCATCGCCGCCCCCTCGTGGATGCCGAACGCCGCGTAGTCGTCGAGCCCGGTCAGCACGGAATGGAAGTCGTTGGTCTCCTGGCTGATGGAAATCAGGGCCACGCGCATGTTCGTCTCCGTCCCGGCTGCGCACGGATCATGGCGCGGGCGCGAGCCACGGGGAAGCAAGAATCTTCTTTTTCTGTAGAAAAAGAAGCAAAAAGACTTTCATCCATTGTGCACGGGCGGTCGCATGCACCGCGCAAAGACATAAAAATTTTTTGGTTCTTTTTTTCAAAAAAGAACGCGCTTCCTTCCTACTCCAGGTCCTGCCGCGAAACCCCTCGCCAGCGCAGATTGGGCATGGACTTCTTCGGGTCCTTCTCCATGAACAGGAACGAGGCATAGCGATGCTGCAGGATCATCCCCGTCTCGATATCGATGGCGAAGCGCCCGGCCATGTCGATCCGCGCCACGGCCTCGTCGCCCAGCACGGTGCGCGCCATGGTGCGGCAGGTGGCGACCAGCACGGCGCGCCCGCGCAGCGTCGCCGTCCCGTCCGGCATGCAGGCGAAGCCGTCATCCTCCGCGGTCGTGTCCGGGTCGGCGGCGCTGAGCTGCAGCGGCAGCACGAAGCGCACCCCCGGCTCGATCGTCCGCCGCCGCGTCGCATGCGCCTCGATCATGATGCGAAACACGTTCTGCAGCCGCGTCATCGTCGCCGCCGGCGGCGCGGGCTGGTCCGCGGGCACCGTGATGGCGACCGGCCCCACCACGCCCTCGGCATCGCGCGTCGTGGCGAAGGCCACGCGCGGCCCGCCGCGCAGCGGATCGGTCAGCAGGTCCAGATGCCAGGTGTCGCCCTCCTGGCGCACGCCCATGGCGGTGAAGCAGGAAGGCTCGGTCTCCAGAACCTCCTTGCCGTCAGGCTGGATCAGGTGGCGCGTCACGCACAGGCGCTCGAACGCCCCCCACCCGGCACCCCCGATCGCCAGCGGGGCTGCCAGCGGAACCGGCGTGCCGGCGATCGCCAGCTCCGGCGTCCGCGCCAGCAGCGAGGCATGGCTTTCCGGCCCGCTCTCCGGCGGCCCCTGCTGCGCGGCGGCGCAGGTCGCGAACAGGGCGGCAGACACGGCAAGGGCAACACGGGCGAAACGGTTCATGCCCGCAGGATAGCGCCCCCCGCCGAACGTTGGAATGCACCCGCGCTCACCCAGTATGCCCCCAGCTGCGCCACATCGACCTCCAGCACGGCGCGCCCGCTGCACGGCAACGTGGCACTTCCGGTCGTCCAGCGGCACCCGGGCTCCACGTCGTGCCAACCCGCATCCAGCAGCGCATCGTCGAGCGGAATCGTCACGCCGTCGACGGCCACGCGCGTCACCATCACGCCGAGCACCCGCGTGTCGTCGGAATCGGCGCGGATATGCGCCGGCACCATCGCGCGCGACACCAGCAGCACATCGCGCGCCTGCCCGGGAACCTCGAACCGCGCCGTGTCGCCATCCCAAATGGGGTCCGCCCGCCGGCCATCGACCAGCAGGTGCAGGTTGGGGTCGGTGGTCGTGCCATGCCCGAACATGCCGGCCCGCCCCAGCAGCGCGGCACGGATCGCCGCCAGCTCCGGCCCATCCACCACCAGCCGCGCGCAGGCCCGCGCATCCCAGGCCCGCCGGGCGAAGTCGGCATGCAGCATGGCCGGCCCCTCCCCATTGGCGAACGCATTGCGGTTGCCGGTATCGAGGAAACTCTCGCACGCCAGCCCTTCGGCCAGCAGAACGTCATGCACCGCCTCGCCCGCGCCATCCGCCAGCTCGACATGGAAATACGTCACGCTCTCGGCCGCCTCCTGCACCACGGTCGCCCCGTTGACCAGGTAGCGCACCGGCACCAGCACCCCGTCGACGAACACCGCATGGTCGGGGCTCAGCAGCAGGTCGCGATGCGGCACCCCAAGCCCGAACGCCCCGGCCGACACACGCACCGGCTGCACGTCCCACGGCCGCGGATGCCGCGCCACCGCGATGGTCCGATGCCCGATCCAGCGCACACGCCGCGTCGCCGCGCGCGACTGCAACACGATCTCGCAGCCCTCGGCCAGGTCCTCCACCGCAACCTCGCCGCGCAGCGTCAGCACCCGCGTGCCCGCCGCGAAACAAGCCACCGCATAGGTCGTGTCAGCGAACGCCAGCTGCTCGACATTGGCGAAGCTGTTCAACTCGCCGCCGAGCACGACCGTGCCGGCATAGGCGCCGGTGATGGTGATGGCGTACGAGGCCATCGTGCCGGGAAAATGGATCGTGTCGATGCCGCCGCCGCCATCGATGGTGTTGCCATGTCCGTTGGTGCGGAAGACGTCGCTGCCGGCCCCGCCGACCGCGCCGTCGATCCGCGTGCCATAGGCGATGGCGATATTGTTGATCGCCCCGCCGGCGCTGCTGAAATGCCCGTCGCGCAGGTCGACGATGCTCGCGGTCGCGTAGCCCGACAGGTCGAGCGTGTTGCCCAGGCCGGAGCTGTAGAGCGTGACGACGGGCCGCACATTCTCGGTGAAGTCGAAGAACGGCCGGATCGTGGCATCGATATTGGTGTTGAACCCGAACACCTGCCCCCCGGCCAGCGGCCCGCCGGTCGCGGCGCCGTACAGCCGCTGGACGGCCAGGATATCAAGCGGCGCCCAGCTGTGCGACGAATATACGCGGTCGATGTTGGAGGGCGCCCACCAGTCGGTCCCCTGCACCACGTAGTCGGCACGGAACTTGGCGGTGGTATCATACACCTCGACATAGGACATCTGCGACCAGAGCCTGTAGTCGAACGCCGAGTATTGGTCGGTGGTGGGATCGTAGGGACCGTTATAGGGTCCGCTGTGCCCCAGCCCGATCAAATGTCCAATCTCGTGCATCACGGTAGTGACGCCGTACCCGCCCCGAAAGGTGAACGATCCGTCCAGGCCGAACCAGAGATTGTTGCTGTCGATCGAGATCACCCCCGATTGCGCCTCGCCCAGCGTCGTTCCGCTGGCGTCGGTCGAATCGATGCTTGCGCCCGCGCCGCCGTTATTGCCGCGCCGGAGAATGACCGCCGGGGCCGGGGTCGAAGCCTCGCTCACCTCCGAGAACTGGATATCGGCCAAGGCCGTCCACATGCTGAGGCCCATGCGCCAGGTGTCACGCTCGGTCTCGGTGAAATTCGATGCCTCCTCGAAAGCATAGAGAACCTCGCCGCCGCTCGTGCCGGCGCTGCCGCCGCCCCACTTGAAGGCGGTATCCCCGTAATCCGTCCAGAACGAGACGTCAGCGAGCGTCCCGTCGCCGTTGACCCCGGAGATGTAGGCAACCTGGCCCTCGAGGCTGGCGAGCGACACGGTCGGCGTGAACGCCACCGGCGCCGCATTGGCGCCATACGCCGGCGGAAGGAACGCGCCCTCCTGGCTCGGGTCCCAGCCGATGCCGTCTTCCCAGAGGGAGCCATCCGCGCGGTACAGGCGGTAAGCTAGTTTCATGCGCGTCCGCCCCGGCGACGTTGTGTCGCGGCGCGATCTTAAGCACCGAGCGCATACATGCTGAAAGTATCAAAACGATACGCGCGCCACCTGCCGGCCGAGCGTGCCATGGAGAGCGGAAAATGGAGCGGGTGAAGGGAATCGAACCCTCGTATGCAGCTTGGGAAGCTGCCGTTCTACCATTGAACTACACCCGCGCTCCTGGGCCGCCTGTCGGGGCGCGGCGGCACCATACCCCAGCCCGGGTTGACGGCGCAATCCGCGCTGCCTAGGGTTTGCCCGTCCTCGCAGGAGGGCCCTCGTGATTTGTCCGGCCGGATTGCGGCGAGGTGAAACAAGCGCGCTAAAGAGGCCAGCGGGGGACCGTGCGGAAAGGGTCCGCAACGCCCCGCTGATCCCGCGGCCGGCCCAGAGCGAAGGGCCCTGCACCATGTCTTCCACCCACGACCCCCGCCACCGCACCGCCACCCTGCTCGTCCAGGGCGGCGTCGAACGCTCGCAGCACGGCGAGACCGCCGAGGCGCTCTACCTCACCAGCGGCTTCGTCTACGACAGCGCCGAACAGGCCGAGGCGACCTTCGCCAACCAGGTCGTCCACTACCAGTATTCCCGCTTCGGCAACCCCACCGTCACCATGCTCGAACGCCGCCTCGCCCTGATCGAGGGTGCGGAGGCCTGCCGCGCCACCGCCACCGGCATGGCCGCCGTCCACGCCGCCATGCTGAGCCACCTCAAGGCCGGCGACCGCGTGGTGGCCAGCCGCGCCCTGTTCGGCTCCTGCCACTGGATCGTCTCCACCCTGCTGCCGCGCTACGGCATCACCAGCGAATTCGTCGACGGCGGCGACATGGCGCAGTGGGAAAAGGCGCTGGCCACCCCGGCCAACCTTGTCCTGCTCGAATCCCCGTCCAACCCCATGCTGGAGATCGTCGATCTCAAGGCCGTCGCCGACCTCGCCCACAAGGCCGGCGCCATCGTCGTGGTGGACAACGTCTTCGCCACCCCCCTGCTGCAGAAGCCGCTGGAGCTGGGCGCCGACGTCGTCGTCTATTCCTGCACCAAGCACATCGACGGCCAGGGCCGCGTCCTCGGCGGCGCCGTGCTCGGCCGGCAGAAATGGGTCGACGAAGTGCTCCAGCCCTTCATCCGCAACACCGGCCCCTCGATCTCCCCCTTCAACGCCTGGCTGCTGCTCAAGGGCCTCGAAACCCTCTCGCTGCGCGTGCGCGCCGGCTGCGACAGCGCCGAGAAGGTCGCCAACTTCCTCGCCACTCAGCCCGCCATCGCCCGCGTCTGGTACCCCACCCGCGCCGACCACCCGCAGCGCGAACTCGCCATGCAGCAGATGACCGCCGGCGGCACCCTGGTCACCTTCGAGGTCCAGGGCGGCAAGCAAGCCGCCTTCGCCGCGATGAACGCCTTCCGCCTCATCAAGGTCTCCAACAACCTCGGCGACAGCAAGTCGCTCGCCACCCACCCCGCCACCACCACCCACCTGCGCATCGGCGCCGAGGAACGCGCCAAGCTCGGCATCACCGACGGCGTCATCCGCCTCTCGGTCGGCCTGGAAGACCCGCAGGACATCATCGAGGACCTGGAAGGCGCATTGGCGGTGCTGGCGGCGCGGCAGGCGGCGGAGTAGATATCGCCGCATGAACCACGCCTACACCGCCACCACCCGGGCCATCCAGGTCACCGTGAAGACCTTCTTCCTGCCGGACCAGTCCAAGCCGGCGGAGGGGAAGTTCTTCTGGGCCTACCAGGTGCGCATCCAGAACACCGGCGACGAAACCGTGCAGCTCCTGCGCCGCACCTGGCGGATCACCGACGGGCGCGGCCGCACGCAGCAGGTGCAGGGCGACGGCGTGGTCGGCAAGCAACCCGTGCTGGGGCCGGGGGAAGTGTTCGAATACACCTCCGGCACCCCGCTCGACACGCCGTCGGGCATCATGCACGGCACCTACCACATGATCGTGGCCCCCGACGGCGAAGCCTTCGACGTCGGGGTGCCGGCGTTCAGCCTCGACAGTCCGCATCAGGAGATGCGGTTCCACTAGGCAAGGAAGCGGTTCTTTTTTGAAAAAAAGAACCAAAAAACTTTCCCCCATTTACCCCGCGTTCAACCGATCGGCCACGGTGCAAATGGATGAAAAGTCTTTTGCTTCTTTTTCTTCAGAAAAAGAAGGCCTTCCTTACATCCCTTCCTTCCCCGGCACGGTATTCAACAACCGCGAAGAAACCCCCAGCGGCAGCAGCCCCACCAGCCGCGCCGCCACGCCCATCCACCACGGGAACACGATCCGCCGCCGCCCCCGCGCGAGCCCGCGCAGGATGATCCCGGCCGCCCGGTCCGCCCCCATCAGCCCCGGCATCGGGAACCGGTTGCGCGCCGTCATCGCGGTGCGGACATAGCCCGGGCAGATGCTGGTCATCAGCACCCCGCCCCGCCGCGCCATGGTTGCCGAGGCCACCGTCCAGGCATCGACGGCGGCCTTGGAGGCGCAGTAGGCCGGCGCGCCCGGCGCCGGCACGAAGGCCGCGACCGACGATACAACGGCGATCCGCCCGCGCCAGCCATCCACCCCTTCCGGCTGCGCCTGCATCGCCGCCAGCGCCGGCAGCGCGGTGTTCAGCACGCCGCCCAGGTTGATGTCGAAGATGGTGCGCGCCTGCGCCTCGCTCTCCGGCCGCCCGTTCGCGGTCCCGGCCGAGATGCCCGCATTGGCGACCACCAGGTCGAGAAACCCCGCCGCCTCGATCCAGGTCGCCATCGCGTCGCGGTCCGCCACGTCCAGCACCCGGGCATGAACCTCCGCCCCCCGCGCCCGGCAGGTGGTCGCCACCTCCTCCAGCCGCTCGGCGTTGCGGCCGGACAGATGCAGCACCACGCCCGGCCGCGCGCAGGCGGCGGCCAGGGCGGCACCGATGCCGGAGGAGGCACCGGTGATCAGCACGGATCCGAATTGCGGCGTGTCGGGGCGAGCCATGTTGGGAGTGTAGCGCGCCGCTGCTACAACGTCGCGCCGTAACGGGATACGCATGATGAGTCTTGCTTCGATGACCGGCTTCGCGCGCAGCGAAGGCACGGGGGCCGCCCCCCTGGCGGCTTCTTGGTCCTGGGCGTGGGAACTGCGCAGCGTGAACGGCCGCGGCCTCGAACTGCGCATGCGCCTGCCCGGCGGGTTCGACGCGCTGGAGCCGGCACTGCGCGAACTGGCCGGCAAGAAGCTGAAGCGCGGCAACGTCACCGCCAACCTGACCATCCGGCGGGAAGAGGCACCGCGCATGGCGCCCGACCCGGCGGCGATCGAGCAGGTGCTGGCGCTCGCGACCGAACTCGCCGCCCGCATCCCCGGCGCCCCGCCGCCGCGCGCCGAGGCGCTGCTCGCCCTGCCCGGCGTGCTGCGCGCCGGCCCGGAAGCGCGCGAGGAAGTCACCGCGGCCCAGCTGGAGG
>CAMDGX010000038.1 GCA_945897825.1 Asaia bogorensis
GCCGTGGCGCTGCGCGAGCGGGTGGCGCGCGGTGTCTGAGGCGGGCGCGCTGCACGACCGGCACCTGGCCACGGCGCGGCGGATGTTGGCGGATGGCGCGGCGGAGGCGGCGCTGGCCGGGTTCACCCTGGCGGGGCTGCTGCGGCCCGGTGCGGATGCGGAGTTGGGGCGCGGGCTGGCGCTGCGGGCGCTGGGCCGGCTGGAGGAGGCCGCGGCGGTGCTGGGGGCCGCGGTGGCGCAGACGCCGGAGCGGGATGACCTTCGCCTGGAGCATGGGCAGACACGGCATGCCTGGGCGCTGGCGATGCTGGCCGCGGGGCGGCGCGAGGAAGGGCGGGCATTGCTGCGCGCGGTGGTGCGCGCGGCTCCGCACGACGCCCAGGCGCATCTGAACCTGGCCCGGCTGCTGGCGACGGAGGGGGGGCTGGAGGAGCCGGTCGCCGTGTTGGCCGGGCTGGTGGCGCGCGGGGGTGCGGTGGCGGCGGGGCTGCTGGCGGAGGTGGCGCTGCTGCTGGCCGAGGCGGGGGCGGGCGGCCCGGCGGAGGCGGCGGCGCGGCGGGCGCTGGCGGTGGGTGACCCGGTCGACGACACGTGGGTGACGCTCGGGTTGGCGCTGCACCTGCAGGACCGGCTGGACGAGGCGCTGGCGGCCTATGAGCAGGCGCTGGCGCTGCGACCGGACCATGTCGCGGCGCGGTGCAACGCGGCGATGGTGCATCTGGCGAAGGGTGAGCTGGAGCGCGGCTTCGCGGGGTTCGAGGCGCGGCGCGGGGGTCGGGACGCCCTGCCGGCGCCGGACGCGCTCGCCGGGCGGCGCGTGGTGCTGGAGGGCGAGCAGGGGCACGGGGATACGATCCAGTTCGCGCGCTATGCGCCGATGGTCGCGGCGCTGGGGGCGGAGGTGACGCTGCGGGTGCAGCCGGGGCTGGTGCGGCTGTTCGCCGGGATGCCGGGGGTGGCACGGGTCGGCGGTCCGGAGGTGGCGGCGGGCGCGGGGGACGTGGTGCTGCCGCTCGCCTCGATGCCGCTGCTGTTCGGCACCACGCTCGCCACGGTGCCGGCCGGGGTGCCCTATGTGGCGGCCGATCCGGCGGCGGTGGCGCGGTGGCGGGCGCGGCTGGCGGGGTATCCGGGGCGGATTGTCGGGCTGGCCTGGGCCGGGGAGAGGCGGCGGGCGCTGTCGGCGCGGGCGATGGATGCGCGCCGGTCGGTGGCGCTGGCGGCGCTGGCGCCGTTGGCTGCGGTGCCGGGGGTGACGCTGGTGTCGCTGCAGAAGGGGGCCGGTGCAGCGCAACGCCCGCCCGATGGCATGGATTTGCTGGACTGGACGGCGGAGTTGCCCGACTTCGCCGCGACGGCGGCGCTGGTGAGCGCGCTGGACCTTGTGGTGACGGTGGACACGGCGGTGGCGCATCTCGCCGGCGCGCTGGGGCGGCCGGTGTGGCTGCTGAACCGGCTGGATTCCGACTGGCGCTGGCTGCGCGGGCGCGAGGACAGCCCGTGGTATCCGTCGCTGCGGCAGTTCCGCCAGGCGGCCCCCGGGGACTGGGGCACCGTTGTTGCGCAAGTGGCCCGGGCATTGGCGGCGTGGGCAGGGTGACGGGGTCCGTGCACGAGGCGGCGGGGGCGCTGGTCGCGCGGCTGGGGCGCGAGGTCGCGGGGCCGGAGGCGATGGCGGGCGTGCTGGCCGGCATGGTCGCGGCGCGGGCGGAGGATCACGGGGCGCGGCTGGCGCTGGCGGCGTGCCGGTGGGCGACGGGGGAGTATGGCGCGGCGGTGGCGGAGTATCGGGTGCTGCTGGCGGCGCATCCGCGCGACGGGCAGCTGGGCTATGCGCTGGGGCGGGCACTGGTGCAGACCGGGGCGGCGGACGAGGGCGAGGCGCTGTTGCGCGCGGTGGTGGCGGCGCTGCCGGGGCATGCGGAGGCGCAGGCCTGGTGGGGCATGGCGCTGATGGCACTGCGGCGGCAGGCGGAGGCGCTGGGGCCGTTGGAGGCGGCGCTGCGTCTGCGGCCGGCGGAGAAGTTCTGGCACATGGCGCGCGCCGAGGTGTTGCTGGCGCTGGGGCGCTGGGAGGAGGGCTGGGCGGAACATGCCTGGCGCTGGCAGGGAGTTTCGCGCGCGCGCTTGCGGGTGCCGACGGAGACGCTGGCGCGACCCGATCCCGGCGCCTGGGCGGGGCGGACGGTGTTGCTGTATGCCGAGCAGGGGCATGGGGACACGCTGCAATGCCTGCGCTACGTGCCGATGGCGGTGGCGGCGGGGGCGCGCGTGGTGCTGGAGGTGCAGCCGGCGCTGGTGCGGCTGGCGCGCGGCATGGCGGGCGCGGAGGTCGTCGCGGCGGGCGAGGTGGTGCCGGCGCATGATGTCGCCGTGCCGATGTTCCATCTGCCCTGGGCGTTCGGGACGACCGTCGCTTCGGTGCCGCCAAGCGGACCCTACCTCGCGGCTGATCCGGCGCTGGCGGCGCGGTGGCGAGGGCGGCTGGCGGGATTGGCGGGGCTGAAGGTGGGGTTGGTGTGGGCCGGGGAACCGCGGCCGGAGAACCCGGCGGCGTTGGCGACCGATCGGCGGCGCTCGATGTCGCTGGCCGCGCTGGCGCCGTTGAGAGCGGTGGCGGGGGTGTCGTTCGTGTCGGTGCAGACCGGGGTGGCGGGGCGGCAGGCGGTGCCGGCGGGGCTGGCGCTGCACGACTGGACAGCGGAGCTGGACGACTTCGCGGAAACCGCGGCATTGATGGCGGGGCTGGACCTGGTGATCAGCGTCGACACCGCGCCGGCGCATCTTGCCGGTGCTCTGGGGCGGGAGGTGTGGCTGCTGAACCGGTTCGACACATGCTGGCGCTGGCTGCTCGATCGCGACGACAGTCCCTGGTACCCCACGTTGCGGCAGTTCCGGCAGGCGCGGCCGGGGGCGTGGGACGGGGTGGTGGCGCGCGTGGCGGCAGCGCTGGCGGCGAGGGCGGGGTGAGCGGCGAGGTTGCCAGCGTGATGGCACTGGCTGCCCGGCTGTGGGAGCAGGGGCGGCAGGCGGAGGCGATCGAGGCATTCGCCGCCCTCCAGGCCCGCCGGCCCGAGGATGCGGACATTGCCATGCGGCTGGGCCTGGCGCTGATGCAGCGCGGACAGCTGGTCGAGGCGGTCGCGGCGATGGAGCCGGCCGCCGCGGTGGCGCCGGAGACACATCCCCTGCACGACTGCCTGAGCCGCGCGTTGGGTGGCGTGCACTGGCGGGAACGGGGGCCGGAGGCGATCCCGGCGTTGCGGGCGAGGCTGGCCTCGGCGCCGGAGGATCACGACCGCCATGGCGCGCTGGCGACCGCGCTGCTGTCCTGCGGCCGGCTGGCCGAGGCCTGGCCGCATTACGCGTGGCGCTGGCACGGGATGAAGATTGCGGCCCGCGCTCCGGAGCATCCGCTGGTGCGGCCGGATCCGGCGGCATGGGCAGGGAAGCGGGTGCTGCTGTTCGCCGAGCAGGGGCTGGGCGATATGCTGCAGTTCCTGCGCTATGTGCCGATGGCGGTGCGGCATGCCCGCGAGGTGGTGGTGGAGGTGTATCCGCCGTTGCTGCGCCTGGCCCGCACCCTGCCGGGCGCGCCGTGCGTGGTGGCCGAGGGGGAGGCGGTGCCGCCGTGGGACGAGGCGGTGCCGATGATGCACCTGCCCTGGGCGTTCGGTACGGACTTGGCGACGGTGCCGGCGACGGTCCCGTATTTCACGCCGGACCCGGTGGCGGTGGAGGGTTGGCGGCGGCGGCTGGCGGGGCTGCCGGGGCGCAAGGTCGGGCTGGTCTGGTCCGGTGATCCGCGCCCGCACGACCGCCTCGCCCATCGCATCGACCGCCGCCGGTCGCTGAAGCTCGCGCAACTGGCGCCGCTGGGGGCGGTGGCGGGGATCAGCCTCGTGTCGCTGCAGAAGGGGGCCGGAGCGGCGCAGCCCGTGCCTGCGGGGATGGTGCTGCACGACTGGACGGCGGAGCTGGGCGATTTCGCCGATACTGCGGCGCTGATGCAGGCGCTGGACCTGGTGATCAGCGCCGATACCTCGCCCTTGCACCTCGCCGGCGCGCTGGGGCGGCCGGTCTGGCTGCTGGACCGCTACGATTCGTGCTGGCGCTGGATGCGCGAGCGGGACGACAGCCCGTGGTATCCGACGCTGCGGCGGTTCCGGCAGGGCGCGCCGGGGGATTGGGGAGGCGTGGTGGCGCGGGTGGTGGGAGCACTGAAGGAAGAAAGCGCCTTCTTTTTGTGAACAAAAAGAAGCAAAAAAACTTCATCCACTGCGCCGCGGCACCCTGGCGAGGCGGTGACAATGGCAAATGGAAGAGAAGTCTTTTTGCTTCTTGCCTGCTACCTGAACCGCACCAGCCGCCCTTGCGGCGCCCCCAGCACCTCGTCCTCGCGCATCACGGCGTGGCCGCGGATGATGGTGGCGACGGGCCAGCCGGTGATGGCCATGCCGGCGAAGGGGGTCCAGCCGCAGGGGGAGACGATCCAGGACTCTTCGATGGTGCGCTGACGGCGCATGTCGACCAGGGTGAAGTCGGCGTCGTAGCCGGCGGCCAGGCGGCCCTTGCCGACGGCGCCGTACACGCGGGCGGGGCCGGCGCAGAGCAGGTCGACCAGGCGCGGGAGGGAGAGGCGGCCGGCGTTGACGTGATTCAGCATGACCGGAACGAGCGTCTGCACACCGGTGAGGCCGGCGGGGCAGTCCGGCCAGGGCTTCAGCTTGGCGGCGCGGGGGTGGGGGGCGTGGTCGGAGCCGATGGTGTCGACGGTGCCGTCGCGGACGGCGCGCCAAGCGGCTTCCATGTGTTCGGGGCCACGGATCGGTGGGTTCATGACGCCGAAGCCCTTGAGGTTGTCGTAGACCTCGGGGGCGACCTGGGTGAGGTGGTTGACCAGGACCTCGACGGTGGCGATGTCGCGGAAATCCTTCAGGTAGTCGAGCTCCTGGGCGGTCGAGACATGCAGGATGTGGGCGGGGCGGCCGGTGCGGCTGGCCAGCGCCATCAGGCGGCGGGTGCCGAGGAAGGCGGTTTCCTCGTCGCGCCAGACCATGTGGCTGGAATAGGGGTCGCCGGACTTGAACATCGGCTTGCGGGCCTGGAGGCGGTATTCGTCCTCGCTGTGGTAGCTGATGCGGCGGCGGCCGGCGCGCATGACGCGTTCGAGACTTTCGTCGTCCTCGACCATGAGGTCGCCGGTGGAGGAGCCGGCGAATATCTTGATGCCGCAGACGCCGGCGGCGGTTTCCAGTTCGGCGAGGTCGGGGATGTTGGCGCGGGTGCCGCCGACATACAGGCCCATGTCGCACCAAGCCTTCTCCGCCACGTAGCCCTGCTTCCAGGCCAGCGTCTCGGCGTTGGTGATGGAGGGATTGGTGTTCGGCATGTCGAACACGGCGGTGAGGCCGCCGAGGATGGCGCCCTTGGTGCCGGTGGGAATGCTCTCCACGCTGGCATCGCCGGGGTCGCGCAGGTGGACGTGCGGGTCGATCAGGCCGGGCAGGACGTGCAAGCCGGTGGCGTCGATGGTCTCGTCGGCGGTGGCGTCTGCGCCGAGGCCGAGGGCAGCGATGCGGCCGTGGCGGACGCCGACGCTGGTCTGCTCCATGCCCCAGGGCAGCACGCAGGTGCCACCGCGGATCACCAGGTCGAAATGGGGCATCTGGGCGCTCCTCCGTCAGGTGATGCAGCGTTTCGGGCAGGAGCGGGCGGGATGCAAGCCCCTCTTGCCCAGGGCGGGGGGCGCAACCACGTGTCGGGCATGAGTATGATCGCGCATCTGCCGGATCGCTGCGTGGTGGCCGTGGAGGGACCCGACCGGGTGGCGTTCCTGCAGGGCCTGGTCTCCAACGACGTGGAGCAGGCGGCACCCGGGCGCGCGGTGTGGGCGGCGCTGCTGTCGCCGCAGGGCAAGTGGCTGGCGGACTTCTTCATTCTGGCCGATGGCGAGCGGCTGTTGCTGGATGTGGAGTGCCTCCAGGCGGCGATGATCGTGCAGAAGCTGACGCGGTTCCGGCTGCGCTCCAAGGTGACGCTGGCGGCCCTGCCGGAGTGGCAGGTGCATGTGGCCTGGGGCGGGGCGCTGGAGGTGGCGCCCGGTGTGGTCGCGGCGGCCGATCCGCGGCTGGCCGAGGCGGGGTGGCGGGTTCTGGCGCCGTTCGCGTTGGCGACGACGGCTCCTGTCGAGGCGTGGGATGCGCATCGGCTGGCGCTGGGACTGCCGGAGGGGTCGCGCGACCTGGAATCCGACAAGACGGTGCTGCTGGAGGCCGGGTTCGACGAGCTGTCGGGCGTGTCGTGGTCGAAGGGCTGCTACATGGGGCAGGAGCTGACGGCGCGGACCAAGTATCGCGGGCTGATCAAGCGGCGGCTGGTGCCGGTCGTGGTGGAGGGTGCCTTGCCGGCGCCGGGCACGCCGGTGCTGCGCGCGGACGGGGTCGAGGTGGGAACGCTGCGCTCCGGGCAGGGGGCGGCGGCGTTGGCGACGCTGCGGCTCGACTCGCTGGGGGCCGCGCTGGAATGCGGCGGGGCGCGGCTGGTGCCGCGCCCGCCGGCCTGGATGCGCTTGCCGGAAGGAATCGGCTGAGCAGCGCGGTTCAGTGCAGTTGCAGCACGTGGTCGGTGTGGCGCCAACGCCCGGGGGTGACGATATCGACCGCGCCGACGCGCACCGAGTGGAGCTTGCCTTCGATCTCGCGGGTCCAGAAATCGAGGAAGCGGTGCAGTTCGGGAAAGGCGGGGGCGATGTCCAGCGCCTGCCAAGTGTAGCTTTGCAGCACAGCCGGATGGTCGGGCAGATGGTAGAGGATCTCGGCGGTGGTCAGGCGGTAGCCGCGCAACTGGCGCTGCAGCTGGGTCTGCACAAGCATGTGTTTCTCCGTCCGTCGTTGCTTCCTCAACGCCGTGCGGCGGTGGCCGATCCCCGTTTTGCCTCCCTGGAATTGGGGCTCTGCGGCCGCCGCTGCTCCACGGCGAGGACAGCATGCCATGGCACCTTCCCTGGGACGCAAGAAAAAACTTTGTCTTTTCAATAGTTTGTCACTCATCGACGAAGATTGCTGCCGATCTCTTGACTCCGTTCCGGCAAGAGCCTAGATCGCTGGCACTCCCTGGTGGGGAGTGCTAACAACCTGGCCGCTTCGAAGGTGCCGCTTGCGGCGCCGCCGGTGGCCATCAAATTCCAGGAGCGATCCGCATGAAGTTCCGTCCCCTGCACGACCGGGTCGTGGTCCGTCGGCTGACCGCCGAGGAGAAGACGAAGGGCGGCATCATCATCCCCGACACGGCGCAGGAAAAGCCGATGGAGGGCGAGGTGATCGCCGTGGGTGCCGGTGCCCGCAATGAAGCCGGCGCCATCGTGGCGCTGGACGTCAAGGCTGGCGACCGTGTGCTGTTCGGCAAGTGGTCGGGCACCGAGGTCAAGATCGACGGGGAAGACCTGTTGATCATGAAGGAGTCCGACATCATGGGCATCATCGAGGGCAGCACCGCCAAGAAGAAGGCGGCCTGATCCGGATCGGCCGTGGCGCGGCGATTGCCCGCGCCTGCCTTTCCTGCCCCGACTGACCCGACTTAGGAAGGATTACGAATATGGCTGCCAAGGAAGTACGTTTCGGCGGCGACGCCCGCGCTCGCATGCTGCGTGGCGTCGACATTCTCGCTGACGCCGTGAAGGTGACGCTGGGTCCGAAGGGCCGCAACGTCGTGATCGACAAGAGCTTCGGCGCGCCGCGGATCACCAAGGACGGCGTCACCGTCGCCAAGGAGATCGAGCTGTCGGACAAGTTCGAGAACATGGGCGCCCAGATGGTGCGCGAAGTGGCCTCGAAGACCAACGACACCGCCGGCGACGGCACCACGACGGCCACCGTTCTGGCCCAGGCGATCGTTCGCGAAGGCGCAAAGTCGGTTGCCGCCGGCATGAACCCGATGGACCTGAAGCGCGGCATCGACAAGGCGGTCACCGCCCTGGTCGAGGAGCTGAAGAAGCGCAGCCGCAAGATCACCACCCAGGCCGAGACGGCCCAGGTCGGCACGATCTCCGCCAATGGCGAGTCCGAGATCGGCAAGATGATCTCCGAGGCCATGCAGAAGGTTGGCAACGAGGGTGTTATCACGGTTGAGGAAGCCAAGGGCATCCAGACCGAGCTCGACGTCGTCGAGGGGATGCAGTTCGACCGCGGCTACGTGTCGCCGTACTTCATCACCAATGCCGAGAAGATGGTCACCGAGCTGGACCAGCCCTACATCCTGATCCACGAGAAGAAGCTGTCGGGCCTGCAGCCGATGCTGCCGCTGCTCGAGAGCGTGGTTCAGTCCGGCCGTCCGCTGCTGATCATCGCCGAGGACATCGAGGGCGAGGCGCTCGCCACCCTGGTGGTGAACAAGCTGCGTGGCGGCCTGAAGGTTGCCGCCGTGAAGGCGCCGGGCTTTGGTGATCGCCGCAAGGCGATGCTTGAGGACATCGCGATCCTGACCGGTGGCCAGGTGATCAGCGACGACCTCGGCATCAAGCTCGAGACCGTGACGCTCCAGATGCTCGGCAAGGCCAAGAAGGTCCTGATCGAGAAGGAGAACACCACGATCGTCGAGGGTGCCGGCAAGAAGGCCGACATCACCGGCCGCTGCAACCAGATCCGCGCCCAGGTCGAGGAGACCACCAGCGACTACGATCGCGAGAAGCTGCAGGAGCGGCTGGCGAAGCTCGCCGGCGGCGTGGCCGTGATCCGCGTTGGCGGTGCGACCGAGGTCGAGGTGAAGGAGCGCAAGGATCGCGTGGACGACGCCCTGCACGCGACCCGTGCGGCGGTTGAGGAAGGCATCGTTCCCGGCGGCGGCGTGGCCCTGGCCCGTTCCTCGCTGGTGCTGGCGAAGCTGAAGGCCGACAACGACGACCAGCGCGTGGGCATCGAGATCGTCCGCCGCGCCGTGCTGACCCCGCTGCGCCAGATCGCCGAGAACGCCGGCGAAGACGGTGCGGTGATCAGCGGCAAGGTGCTGGACAAGGACGACTACAACTGGGGCTTCGACGCGCAGAGCGGCGAGTTCAAGGACATGGTCAAGGCCGGCATCATCGACCCGACCAAGGTCGTGCGCACCGCCCTGCAGGATGCCGCTTCGGTGGCGAGCCTGCTGGTGACCACCGAGGCGATGATCGCCGAGAAGCCGGAGCGCAAGTCCCCGGCTGGTGGCCCTCCGGGCGGCGGCATGGGCGGCATGGGCGACATGGACTTCTAAGTCCGCAGCTGGCTCTGCCCCCGGTGGGGACGGAGCCTTTGCCCAGCCTGGCTTCGCAACAAAGCCGGCCCTGGCGGTTCCCGCCAGGGCCGGTTTTGCGTTCGGAGTGCGCGTCAGCGGAACGACGCTGCATGCGGTTTGCACCCTTGTAAGGGATATGGAATACAGACGACGCGGTAATGATTGACTCTGGGCTGGCTTTCTGCGCCAAATTGAAGCCGCAATCGTATTTTGGTTACGCCCACGGGTCGCACCCAGAAGAGTCCGTGTCGATGACCGGACTTCCTCTCCGCCAGGAGCGTCGTGCTCCCGCGGGACACCAGGATGCCGGTTGTCACCATGTGCTGCGCGGTCTCGCGCGGTGACCTACGGAGTTCGATCGAGTTATGGCTATCGGGACTGTGAAGTGGTTCAATACCACGAAGGGCTTTGGATTCATCATGCCGCAGGACGGGGGTAAGGACGTGTTCGTCCATATCACCGCCGTGCAGGCGGCCGGGCTACGCGGATTGGACGAGGGCCAGAAGGTCAGCTACGAGGTGGCCATGGAGCGGGGCAAGGCCGCGGCCACCAACCTCAAGCTGGCCTGAAGCGCCGGCCGGCCGCCCGCTTCGGCAGCGACCGGCCATCTGCTTCGTTTGTCCGTGATCGCACGTGGTTCCACCATCGTACGCGCGGCCAGAGGTGGAATGCTCACCCGGTGCCTTCGTGGCATCGGGCGCGTTCTGGCACGGCAACGTCCGATCGACCATCGGCAGCCCCTGCAGACCATCCGCGTCGCCCGTCGGCCTGGACCGTACGGTGACGTCCCGCAACCCTCAACCAACGCAACACCAGCAGTTGCGCCACATGCACAAGCATGGGCGTGCGCCTGAACGCAGGAGTCTATTCCATGGCTATCGGCACCGTGAAGTGGTTCAACGCCACGAAGGGCTTTGGATTCATCATGCCGCAGGACGGGGGCAAGGACGTCTTCGTGCACATCACCGCCGTGCAGGCAGCGGGGCTGAAGGGCCTGAACGACGGCCAGAAGGTCAGCTACGACGTGGCGATGGAGCGTGGCAAGGCCGCGGCTACCAACCTCAAGCTCGCCTGATACCATTGCGGACCTGATCTTTCGGGTTTGCGGAACGGGGCCGTCGCGGTATGCCGCGACGGCCCCTTTTCATTGGGAGATCGCCGATGTTCTCGCTGGCCGAGCTGGGTGAGGCACAGGACATCGTCCATGCCGCCTTCCCGCCCACGCCCTCCTATGCCTGGCCACTGCTGGCCGCGCGGGCGGGGTGCGAGGTGTGGGTGAAGCATGAGAACCACACGCCGACCGGTGCTTTCAAGGTGCGGGGCGGGCTGACCTATTTCGACCGGCTGCGGCGCAGCGGGGCTGCGGTGCGCGGCGTGGTTTCCGCCACGCGCGGCAATCACGGGCAGTCCCTGGCCTATGCGGGAGCACGCGCGGTGGTGCCGGTGACGATCGTGGTGCCGCAAGGCAACAGCACCGAGAAGAACGCGGCGATGCGTGCCTTCGGGGCCCGGTTGATCGAGCATGGCGCGGATTTCGACGAGGCGCGCGGGCATGCCAAGGCCCTGGCGGAGCAGGAGGGACTGCGCTTCGCGCCGAGCTTCCATGCCGACCTGGTGGTTGGGGTGGCGACCTGGGCGCTCGAGTTGTTCCGCGCGGCGCCGCCGCTGGATGTGCTGTATGTGCCGATCGGGCTCGGCTCCGGCATTTGCGGGGCGATCCGCACGCGCGACCTGCTGGGACTTCCGACCGAGATCGTCGGCGTGCAGAGCACCGGCGCGCCGGCCTATGCGCTGTCCTTCGCGGCGGGGCATGTGGTGGAGACCCACCGGGCCGACACGAAGGCGGATGGCATGGCAACGCGCCAACCCGATGCCGAGGCGCTGGCGATCATCCGGGCCGGCGCGGCGCGGGTGGTGACGGTGAGCGACGACGAGGTTGCGGCCGCGATCCGGGCCTACTGGACCGATACGCACAACCTGGCCGAGGGCGCCGGGGCGGCGCCGCTGGCGGCCTTGTTGCAGGAGCACAGTCGCTGGGCCGGAAAGCGGGCGGGCGTCGTGCTGTGCGGCGGCAACATCGACTTGGCGCTGTTCCGCGACTGGGTGATGGGGTAACCGCACACGGTTGAAGGTCACGAAGGCGGGAAGCGTCTGGCATTCGCCGGCGCACCCCGGCACAGTGGGCCCATGTCGCGACGCAGCGTCGAGATCACGCCGGAATTGCTGGTGCGGGCCTATCGCGCGGGGTTCTTCCCGATGGCGGAGGCGCGCGACGCGGACAGGCTCTACTGGCTGGACCCGGAACTGCGCGGGGTGTTGCCGCTGGATGGGTTCCACCTGCCGCGGCGGCTGCGGCGCACGGTCGAAGCCGGAGATTTCAGCGTCACGGCCGACCAGGATTTCGCCGGGGTGATCGCGGGATGCGCGGAGCCGGCGCCGGGGCGGGAGGATACCTGGATCAATCCGCAGATCGAGCAGCTGTTCACCGAGCTGCACCGGCGCGGCGTGGCGCATTCGGTCGAGAGCTGGCAGGGCGGGCAGCTGGTGGGTGGGTTGTACGGGGTGGCGCTCGGCGGCGCGTTCTTCGGTGAGAGCATGTTCAGCCGGGCGACCGACGCGTCCAAGGTCGCGCTGGTGCACTTGGTGGCGCGGCTGCGGCTGGGCGGGTTCACGCTGCTGGACACGCAGTTCGTGACGAGCCACCTGACGCGGTTCGGGACTGTGGAGATTCCGCGCGACCGCTACAAGCGGATGCTCGCGGCAGCGCTGGAGGTGCCGGCACGATTCCTGGCCGCGCCCGTGCCGGAGGATCTGGCCCGCGAGATCCGGGCGATCGGCAAGGAGGCGTGATGCGGTATCCTGGGCTTGGTGCAATCGGCATGGCGCTCGTGTCGAGCGGGGCTGCGCTGGCGCAGGAGCGTCCACAGGTGGCGCCGACACGCGACGTGCTCGTGACCTACCGCGCCACCGCACCCGCACCCGCCCAGGCCGGTCGTCCGGCACCGCCGGCGCAATCCCTTCGCGTGGCGACCACCCAGGGGGGGCGGCTGATGCGGATCGAGGGCATGGGGGCGGGCGGCGCCTATGTGATCGTGGACCGCACCACGCAGCGCATGGTGATGGTGATGCCGCAGGACCGGCGCTACATGGAGATGCCGGCCAACGATGCATTCGCCCGCGGCTTCGTGCTGAACGACGCGATGACCTTCGTGAAACGCGGCGACGAGACGGTGGCCGGGCTGCGATGCACGGTGTGGGAGGTGACGTCCCGCGAGGGGGCGGGGACCGCCTGTGTCACCGGCGACGGTGTGTTGCTGCGCGGCCGGGGCAATGACGGCAAGGGCGGGATCGAGGCGACGGCCGTGAAGTATGGGGCGCAGCCGGCGGCGCTGTTCAAGCCGCCGGCGAATTTCTCGAAGGTCGAGATGCCGGCCGGCGTCGCACCGGGCACCCGGCCGCCGGGACGCTGACGACACGCCGCTTCATCCCCGCATCCCCGCCTTCGCCGTGTCACGCCGGGCGCACCCGCGAGTCGTGATGCCAGAGCCTGTGGTGGATGGAATGCGGAGTGCGACGTGATGCCCTGGACCGACCATGCCGGACGGTTCTCGCTGCTGAAGGCGGCGGTGTTTGCCTTCACGCTGTATCCGGCCGCCTGGTTAGTGCTGCGCTGGGGCATGGCCGACCTTGGGCCACGGCCACTGACCGAGGCGATCCATCGCAGCGGGGACTGGGCGGTGCGGTTCCTGGTGTTCGCCCTGGCGGTGACGCCGGCCCGCGCATTGCTGGACTGGTCGCGGGTGATGCTGGTGCGGCGGATGCTCGGGGTGGCGGCGGCGCTGTATGCGGGGTTGCATCTGGTGCTGTACGTCGCGGACCAGAAGTGGAACCTGTGGACGGTCGCCACGGAGATCGCGCTGCGGTTCTACCTGACGGTCGGGTTCGTGGTGGTGGTGGGGCTGGCGGTGCTGGCCTGGACGTCGACGGATGGGTGGCAGAGGCGGCTGCGGCAGCGCTGGAAGGCGCTGCATCGCTGGGCCTATCCGCTGACCGGGCTGGCGCTGTTCCACTACGCGCTGCAGGCGAAGATCAATGCGAGCGACGCGATGTTCTGGTTCGGGCTGTTCGTCTGGCTGATGCTGTGGCGGGCGTTGCCGCGGGCGCGGCAGGGACGGCTTGGCGTGCTGGCAGCGCTGGCGCCCACGGCGGCGCTGGCCACCGCGGCGACCGAGGTGGCCTGGTATGGCCTGGCCACCAAGATACCGGCGGGGCGCGTGCTGCAGGCGAACCTGGGGTTCGACCCGTGGGGGCGGCCGGCCGCGCAGGTGTTGCTGCTGGGCCTGGCCGTTGTGGGGCTGGTGGCGATGCGGCGCGTGCGCCGGGCGCGGCCCGCGGTTACCTGAGGGCGGCGGCCGCCGCCATGACCTCGGCGGCATGGCCGTCGACCTTCACCTTCCGCCACGCGCGGGCGACGGTGCCGCTGGCGTCGACGAGGAAGGTGGAGCGTTCGATGCCCATGTATTTCTTGCCGTACATCGACTTCTCGACCCAGACGCCATAGGCGGTCGCGACCGCGTTGTCAGGGTCGGAGGCGAGCGGGAAGGTGAGGTTGTACTTCTTCGCGAATTTCTCGATCGGCGGCATCGCGTCGGGCGAGACGCCGATCACCGCGATGCCCTTGAACTGCGGCAGGGCTTCCTCGAAGCCGCAGGCCTCCTTGGTGCAGCCGGGCGTGTCGGCCTTCGGATAGAAATACAGCACGAAGGGCTTTCCGGCCTGCCCGGCCAGGCTCACCGTGCGGCCGGCGCTGGCCGCCATCGAGAAGTCGGGTGCCTTGTCCCCTTCGTTCACGCTCATCCGTCGATCTCCCCGACATGGCGCGCGAACACCGCGCGCACCTGTTCCGCCAACGAGGCGAAGGTGGCATGCAATTGCGCGACGTCAACCGCCGCGGCACCGGCGGCGTTGGCGGCGCGCAGCAGGGCGGCGGTGGCGGCCTCCGACAGTTTCTCGGCAGGCTGGCGGCCATAGGTGATGCGCAGCATGCCCTGGACGGTGCGCCAGAGGCGGTCGGCGCGGATGAGCAGGTCGGCCTCCTCCGCGAACAGCACGCCCTCGTCACGCAGCCGGGCGAGCGCCTCGCGGGTGGTGGGGGTAGATGGCACCGACCCGGCATGGGCGAGCTGGAGCACCTGGGCGATGAACTCGACCTCGATCTGTCCGCCGCGGCGCAGCTTGACGTCCCAGGGGCCGGAGGGCGGCAGGTCGCGCAGCAGGCGCGCGCGCATCGCCGTCGCATCGGCGCGAATCCTGGCCGGGTCGCCGGCGCCGGCGATCGCGGCCTGGATCGCCGCATCGACGCGCGCGCGCAGGCGGGGTGGGCCGGCGATGACACGGGCGCGGGTGAGCGCCATCCGCTCCCAGGTCCAGGCCCCGCCCTCGGATGCCCCAGCGGGGCCGTGGTAGCGCTCGAAGGCGGCAAGGGAAACGGCCACAGGGCCCTTGTTCCCGGACGGACGCAGGCGCATGTCGACGGCATACATCGGCCCCTCGGCATCCGGCGCGGTGACCGCGGCGACGTAGGAGTGCACGGCGCGGATGAACCACTGGCTGGCGGCAAGCGGGCGGGCCGGAGGGCGGGCGGTGCTCTGCGAGACGGATTCGGGATGGTCGTAGACCAGCATGAGATCGAGGTCGGAGCCGGCCATCATCTCCCGCCCGCCGGCCTTGCCCATGACGACGAGGACCATGCTGCCGCCGCGCACACGCCCGAAGCGGCGGGCGAAATCGTCGAGCACCAAAGGCAGCAGGGCGGCGAGCGCGGCCTCGGCGAGGGCGGAGCGCAGCAGCCCGGCGGAGTCGGCGTCCAGCCGCCCCTCCATGGTGGCGACGGCGAGGGAGAACTCCTCCTCGCGGACGGTTGCGCGAATGATCGAGATCGCATCCTCCAGCACCCGCGCGTCGCTCAGGCGCAGGCGCAGCATCCGCGCGTAATCAGGGCTCGGGGCGGGGTCGAGCAGGCCTTCCAGTGCGCCTGGGGTGCGGGCGAGGTAGTCGGCCAGCACCGGGGCGGCCCCAAGTACACCCGCGATACGTTCCAGCAGCACGGGGTTGCGCTGGAACAGCGACAGAAGCTGCACCCCGGCGGGGAGGCGGGCGAGAAAACTGTCCCAGCGGGCGAAGGCGGCATCGGGCTGGGCCTGGCGCGCCAGGGCGGCCAACACGCTGGGCAGGACCTGGTCCATCAGCTCCTGGGCGCGCGGCGAGCGCAGGGCGCGCAGCCGGCCGGATTTCCACGCCCGCACCGCGGCGACGATGCGCTCGACCTCCTTGAAGCCGAGGCCGGACAGGCTGGCGACGGTTTCGGGCGCGGCCTCGCCCACGCCGCGGAAATCGAGCACCAGGCCCGCGGCGGCGGGAGCGATCTCGGGGATCTGCTCGAACACCGCGCCATAGGCGCTGCGCACGCGGTCCATGTGGCGCAGCAGGGTGGCGGCGAAGGCGGCGGCGGAGTCGTAGCCCATGAAGATGGCGAACGCCTCCATTTGCTCCGGGCGTTCGGGCAGGGAGTGCGTCTGGCGATCCTGGACCATCTGCAACCGGTGCTCGACGCGGCGCAGGAAGCGATAGGCCGCCGCCAGTTCGCCGGCGGCGCGGCGGGGCACGTGGCCGGCGCGGACCAGCAGGCGGAGCGCATCCATGGTGCGCAGCACGCGCAGGGTGGGGTCGCGCCCGCCCCAGACGAGCTGGAGCGATTGGGCGAGGAACTCGATCTCGCGGATGCCGCCATGGCCGAGCTTGACGTTGTGGCCCAGCAGGCGGGCCACCGGATCGGCCTCGCCGTTGTCGCGGTTGCCCTTGTGCTCGTCGATGCGCCGCTTCATGGCGTGGATGTCGGCGACGGCCGCGAAGTCGAGATGGCGGCGCCAGACGAAGGGACGGATGGCGTCGAGGAAGGCGTGGCCGAGGGCGAGATCGCCGGCCACGGGCCGCGCCTTGAGCATGGCGGCGCGCTCCCAGTTCTGGCCCATGCTTTCGTAGTAGGCGATGGCGGCGGGCAGGGCGATGCAGGAGGGGGTGGCGGCCGGGTCTGGGCGCAGGCGCAGGTCGGTGCGGAACACATAGCCGTCGGAATCGCGTGCTTCCATGAGCGTCACGAGTCCGCGCGCCATCCGGGTGTAGAATGCAACCGGCGCGTCATCGTGATAGACTCCCGCGCCCGGGTCATGGATCAGGATGACGTCGACATCGCTGGAATAGTTCAATTCGCGGGCGCCCAGCTTGCCCATGCCCAGCACGGTGAAGCCGCTGGCCTGGGCCGGATTCGCGCGGTCCGGCAGGGACAGCTCGCCCGCGTCGTGCGCGGCGCGGAGCAGGTGCGCGACCGACAGGGACAACCCGGCCTCCGCGAGGTCGGACAGCGCCGCCGTAACGCGGTCGAGCGGCCACAGCCCGCCGATGTCGGCCATGGCAACCACCAGGGCCACGGCCCGCTTGGCCGCGCGCAGCCTGGCGGCGAGCTGGGGGCGCGGCAGGGTGGGAGCGATGCCAGCCAGCCCGGCCATCACGCCGGCCACCGCGGCATCGGGCCCGTCCTTCACCGCCTGGCGCAGCGTTGCGGCATCACGGATGACGAGGTCGGCAAGAAAGGGAGCGTTGCCGCCGAGCGCCATCAGCAGGGCGCGCATCCCGGGGTCGCGGGCCAGGCGGGCCTCCGCCCGGCCGAGCTCGGCGAAGCGCTCGACGAGGCGTTCGCCCGCGGCAGGGTCGGCCGGCCGCGGCCAACTGCCAGACAGCAGGGCGGAGCCGGAGGGCGCGGGCGGGGCTGCGGCGGATGTCGGCATGGGGGGGAAGGCTGGCCATGCCGGGCGTGATCGGTCAAGCCGCGGGTCAGGCGGGCCGACTGCTGCATGTGATGTCGCGCCTGCTGCTGCTGGTGGTTGTCGTGACCGCGCTGGGGTTGGGCGCGCTGGTGTGGCGGCTCGGCCAGGGGCCGCTGGTTGTGCCGTGGCTGGCCGACGAGATCGCGCGTCTGGTGAGCCGGCAGATCGCGCCGATGCGGCTCGAGATCGGCGAGGCATCGCTGGTCTGGGAGGGGTTCAGCGGCGGCGTGGATCGGCCGTTGGACATCCGCGCGCTGGAGCTGGTGCTGTTCGACGCCGATGGGCGGCGTGTGGCGCAGGTGCCGGAGGTTGAACTCTCGCTGTCGATGCGCGCGCTGGCCACCGGGCGGATCGCGCCGCGCGGGCTGCTGGTGCAGGGCGCGCGGGTGCGCGCCGTGCGGCGGCAGGATGGCAGCCTGGCGGTGGATTTTTCCGGCACGCGCGAAGGCGAGACCGGGACGGAGGCAGGGCGCGCCGCCGATCTCGGCTGGGCGTTCGAGGCGCTTGCGCATCCGCCGGGAACCGACCTCGGCGGGCGCTCGACGCTGCTGAGCCAGCTCCGGCGGTTGCAGTTTCGGGATGCGAGCCTGGTGGTGCACGACAACGCGCTCGGGCTGGTATGGCGCGCGCCCGGGCTGGAACTGGACGTGACGCGGTTTGCGTCCGGCGGCGTGGAAGGCACGGCGTCGCTGGCGCTGCTGGCGGAAGATCGCGGGCTGAAAGCCACGGCGAGGATCGCGCTGCCTTCGGTGCGGATGCGCCCGGATGGCGGCGGTACCGATGCGCCAACCGTTCGCGCGGAGGCGACTCTGGACGAGGTGGTGCCGGCCGAGTTCGCCGGCCTGGCCCCCGCCTTCGCGCCGCTTGCCGCAGTGCAGGCGCCGGTGACGCTGACCGCCGTGGCGGAGTTGGGCGCCGACCTGATGCCGCGCCAGGGACGCGTGCTCGCGCGCATGGCGGGTGGCGCCTTGCTGATCGGCCAAGGGCGAGTGCCGGTGGCCGGAGGGGAGGCGGAGATCGTCGGTTCCACCGGGGGCCTGACACTCACGCTGCAACGGCTCGTGCTCCCGTCCGCTGGCAGTGGGCGGCAGAGCGTGATCAGCGGGATTGCAACGGTTCGGCCGCGCGACGGAAAGCTGGATGGCGCGCTGGACCTGCACATGGACGAGGTGGCATTCGCCGACCTGGGCATGTTGTGGCCGGACGGCGTGGCCGGCCCCGGCGCCAAGGCCTGGATCACCGAGAACATCACCGCAGGGACGGCACATGACCTGCGGCTGCGGCTGCGCGTGGCAGCGGAGCCCGACCTGTCGGACGGCACGGTGACCGAGGTCAGCGGCACGGTCGATGGACGGAACCTGGTGGTCCACTGGCTGCGCCCGGTGCCGCCGACCGAGCAGGTGGCGGCACGGCTGGTCTTCGTTTCACCTGACGAGATCGACATCGCGGTGCTGTCCGGAGTGCAGGGCGGGCTGACGGTGACAGGGGGGCGGGTGCGCCTGACCGGGCTGGCACAGGTCGTGCAGTTCGCGGCGATCACGGTGGACCTGGGCGGGCCCGTGCCGGACCTGCTGGGCGTGCTGAACCATCCACGCATCAACCTGCTGAGCCGGCGTCCGGTGACGATGCGCGATCCCGCAGGTCGGGTGGAGGGGCGGCTGATGATCAATGCCCTGCCGCTGGATAGCGACCTGAAGATCGAGGACGTCCGAATTGCAGCCAGCGGCCGCCTGTCCGCACTGCGATTGGGCGGGATCGCGGCGGGGCGCGACCTGACGTCAGGCGCCCTGGCGTTCGAGGCCGGCAACGACGGGCTTGCGCTGCGGGGCACCGCGACCTTGGCCGGGATCGCGTCGCAGGTGGCGGTGGAGATGGATTTCAGGGACGGGCCGCCCAACCAGGTGATCCAGAAGGTTGCGGTAACCGGCACGGCCGAGGCGGCGCAGCTCATCGGGCTGGGGTTGGGGCTGGAGACGTCGGAACTGATGCTCGACGGGTCGGCGGCGATGAAGCTGGACCTGGTCGGGCGGCGCAACGGGCGGTCGGAACTGTCGGTGCGCGCCGACATGGCGCGGCTGGGGCTGCGGGCGGACCGGTTGAACTGGGGCAAGGCGGCGGGGCGCCCGGCGGTCGCGGAGGCCGTGGTGATGCTGGAGCGGGAGCGCATGACCGGCATCGAGCGGCTGCGCATCGAAGGTGACGGCGTGTCCGTGCAGGCGGCGGTGGAGATGGCCGGAGGCGCGCCACGGCGACTGCGGCTGGCGCGCGCGGTGCTTGGGCGCGGGACGGACGCGCAGGGCGAGATCCAGTGGCCGCGGGACGGCCAGCCCTGGATCGTCCGGCTGTCGGGCGCGAGCCTGGACCTGACCGGCGAGATGGCCCGGCGCGACCCGGTGAAACCGGGAGAGGAGGTGCGTGGGCCACCCTGGAACGCGGAATTGCGGGTGGACCGGCTGGTACTCGGCCCCGGCCGGATCATGACCGGCGTGCTGGCGCGGTCGGACAACGACGGCCGCATCACGCGCAACGCCCGGGTGACGGGCCGGGCCGGGATCGGGGCGTTCGAATTGTCGATCCTGCCATCGGGACAGCCATTGCGGCGTAGCCTGACGATCACGGCGCAGGACGCCGGCGGGTTGCTGGCGGCGCTGGACGTGATGGACCAGATGCGCGGCGGGCGGTTGGTGCTGAACGCCAGCTACGACGATTCGCGCCGCGACCACCTGCTGTCGGGCACGGCAGAGATATCGGATTTCGCCATGCGCGATGCGCCGGCAGTGGCAAAGCTGCTGCAGGCGATCACCGTGGTGGGCGCGATCGATGCGTTCAGCGGGCCTGACCTACGCTTCACCAGGCTGGTGGCCCCGTTCCGCCACGCCGGGGATGTGATCGAGCTGGCCGAGGCGCGGGCGTTCAGCACCTCGCTCGGCATGACGGCGAAGGGACGGATCGACCTCGGGCGGCGGCTGTTCGATGTGCAGGGGACGGTCGTGCCGGCCTACTTCATCAACTCGCTGCTGGGGCGCGTGCCGCTGCTGGGCAAGCTGATCAGCCCGGAAACCGGGGGCGGGCTGTTCGCCATGTCCTACGGCGTGAAGGGACCGTTCGACGACCCGTCGGTAGGGGTGAACCCGCTGTCGGCGGTGACGCCCGGGTTCCTGCGCGGCCTGTTCGGTGTGTTCGAAGGCACGCCGGGAGGGGGTGGCGATGCCCCGGGCCCGGCTCCGCCGACGGGGCCGCAGGGCGGCCAGCGATAGCGGCCTTGCAGTCCAGGGGGCCGGCGGAGGACAAACAGCCGGACACAAGGGGAAATGCCATGCCGACGACCGATCTTCCGCCTGCCCTGGCCGAGGTGAAGGCGATCCTGTTCGACACTTTCGGCTCGGTGGTCGATTGGCGCGGCAGCCTGATCGCCGACCTCTCCGCCTGGGCTGCCGGGCGCGGCATCGCGGCCGACTGGGCAGGGCTGGTGGATGAATGGCGGGCAGCCTACGCGCCCTCGATGGACCGTGTGCGCAAGGGTGAGCTGCCCTGGACCATCCTGGACGACCTGCATCGCACATCGCTGGAACGGCTGGTGCGCGAGTTCGGGATCAGCGGGCTCAGCGAGGCAGACCTGGACCACATCAACCGCGGCTGGCACCGGCTGACGCCGTGGCCGGATGCGGTGGCGGGGCTGACGCGGCTGCGGCGGCGCTACATCATCGGGCCGCTGTCGAACGGCAACGTGGCGCTGCTGGTCAACATGGCCAAGGCAGCGGGCATTCCGTGGGACATGGTGTGCTCCACCGAGCTGTTCGGCCACTACAAGCCCGATCCCGAAACCTATCTGGGTGCTGCGCGGATCCTGGGCCTGCAGCCCGGGGAGGTGATGATGGCCGCCGCCCACAACAACGACCTGCATGCCGCGCGGCGTTGCGGGCTGCGTACCGCCTTCTGGCCACGGCCGACGGAATACGGGCCGCGCCAGGTGCGCGACTTCGCCGCGGACAGCGACTGGGACATCGTGGCGGCCGACATCGAGGACATGGCGACGCAGCTCGGCTTGTAGGCCTGGGCGGGTCGGCGTGTTTACCGGGCGTTGACCCCTCTGGTCGGAAAATGCACCGGTGCGACCAACGGGGACTCCATGAGGGATATGCTGCCGAAGCCGGACGGGGCGCAAAGCGCCTCACCATCGGCTGCCACGCCGCCGGCAGAGTATCCGAACGGGATGCGGGTGACGGACAAGGTGCTGGCCGCCTTCAACCACGCCTGCGGCGTTGGCGACCTCGAGGCGGCCGAGGAACTGCTGGGGGTGTTGGAGAAGGTCATGGACCGCCGTGTCCGCCGCTTCGGCGGCGATCGCCGGCGCGAGGCCTTCACGCTATGCCACGCGCGCGAGCATCTTCTGTGGCTCAAGGGCCAGCTGGTTCGCTGACCGCCGGGTTGGTGGCCAGGGTGCTTCCTATTCCGCGCGCACCAGGCGGTGATGCTTGCGGCCGACGGACAGCTTGAGCCCTTCGGCCAGCTGGCCCGGCGGAAACGGCTGCCCCTCGTCCGTGATAACCGTGTCGTTCACGCGCACACCCCCGCCACGGATCAGGCGCCGGGCCTCGGCGTTGCTCGCGGCGAGGCCGGCCAGCGTGACCAGGCGGAAGGCCGGCAAGCCCTCGCCAATTTCGCCGGAGGGGATGGTGGCCACGGGGATATCGCCACCGCCGGCGCCGGTTTCATAGAGGCCGCGCGCAGCGTCCGCGGCGGCCTGGGCGGCATCGCCGCCATGGGCCAGGGTCGTGGCTTCCGTGGCGAGGATCTTCTTCGCCTCGTTGATCTCCGCCCCGCCTAGCCGTTCCAGCCGCGCGATCTCGGCGAGCGGCAGGTCGGTGAACAGGCGCAGGAACCGGCCGACATCGGCGTCCTCGGTGTTGCGCCAGAACTGCCAGTAGTCGAACACCGGCAGCCGGTCGGCCGTCAGCCACACCGCGCCCTGGGCAGTCTTGCCCATCTTGGCGCCGGATGAGGTGGTGATCAGCGGCGTGGTGAGGCCGAAGACCTGCTTGGCATCGGTGCGCCGCACCAGGTCGACGCCGGAGACGATGTTGCCCCACTGGTCGGAGCCGCCCATCTGCAGCGTGACGCCATGGGTGCGCCAGAGCTCGCGGAAATCATAGCTCTGCAGGATGGAGTAGTTGAACTCGAGGAAGGTGAGGCCCTGGTCGCGGTCCAGGCGCGACTTCACGCTGTCGAACGAAAGCATCCGGTTGATGCTGAAATGGACGCCGACCTCGCGCAGCAACTGGATGTAGCCCAGCTTGTCCAGCCAGTCGGCGTTGTTAGGCATGATCGCGTCGGTGGCGCCGGTGCCGAAGCGGATGAACGGGTCGAAGCAGCGGCGGATGCCGGCGAGGTTGGCGGCGATCTGTTCGTCGCTTAGCAACTGGCGGGCCTCGTCGCGGAACGACGGGTCGCCGATCCGCGTGGTGCCGCCGCCCATGAGCGTGACAGGGCGGTTGCCGGTTCGCTGGAGCAGGCGCAACAGCATGATCTGCACCAGGCTGCCGACATGCAGGCTGTTGGCCGTGGCGTCGAAGCCGATGTAGCCGGCAACCGGCCCGGCGCTGAGGGCCGCGTCAAGCGCCTCAGTGTCGGTGCACTGGAAGACGAAGCCGCGTTCGGTGGCCTCGTGCAGGAATTCGCTGCGTGGCATGCTGGTTGGTTCCGGTTCGGGTCGGCCGGTATGTAGCGCAACCGGCCGACATGAAGCAGCCCCGCACAGGGGGTGCGGGGCTGCTTCATGGACGGCGGCGACGAGACGTCAGTCGGCGGCGAGCGCCATGGTGCGGCGCGCGACGGTCTTGCGGACGTGGTCCTCGATCGCCTCGCCGACCGGGTCGGCATGGCTGGCGAAGACATGGTCGGCACCCTCGAGGATGCGGTAATCGACCTTGACGCCCTTCTGGGTGTTTAGCTTGTCGACCAGCTTGCGCACCGCCGGCTCCGGCACCAGCTCGTCCGTGTCGCCATGAAGCATCAGGCCGCCGCATGGGCACGGGGCGAGGAAGCCGAAATCGTAGTGGTTGGCGGGCGGTGCGACGCTGACCCAGCCCGAGATCTCCGGACGGCGCATCAGCAGCTGCATGCCGACGAACGCACCGAACGAATAGCCGCTGATCCAGAGGCCACCGTGGTTGGGGTTGACTGCCTGCATCCAATCAAGCGCAGCTGCGGCGTCGCTGATTTCGCCGATTCCCCCGTCGTAGCGGCCCTGGCTGCGGCCGACCCCGCGGAAGTTGAAGCGCATCACCGAGAAGCCCAGTTTCTGGAAGGACTGGTACATCGTGTAGGCGATGCGGTTGTTCATCGTCCCGCCATGCAGAGGGTGCGGGTGCAGGATCAGCGCGAGGGGCGCGCCGGTTTCCTTGGAATGATGGTAGCGACCCTCCAGCCGGCCATCCGGGCCGGCAAACATGACTTCAGGCATGGTGCGCGGAATTCCGATCCCTGTTGCTGAGGACAGACGGGAACTCCCCGCCGGCCGATCATGGAAGCGTCACGTCTCGGTCAACCTAGCCCCTGCACGCGACGAACATGCGGAACCGGGCGTCTCCAGGCTAGGAGCGGACAGCCTCTCGAGACTGTCATAAGGTGCGCTCGCGGCCGGTGCAGATACCAACGCCAGAAAGGCATGCCACCCTTGCAGGGCCCGATGAGACGAGTTTCGTTGACGTAGAATTGTCGGAGTCGCTAGTATCAGGGGGATTCTAGGCAATTTTGTTGCGTGTTTGGCGTGCAGCCCTGGCTGTGCGCCATTTGCCGTTGATACCACGTTTCACCCGGCGAGAGGCTGGCCATGACGTATCTCGACGCCAACGCCAGCGAGCCACTCCGACCCGCAGCACGCGCGGCGGTGCTGGCCGCGCTGGAGAGCGGGGGCAATCCGTCATCCGTGCATGCGGCCGGCCGTGCCGCCCGGCGAATCCTGGAATCGGCGCGCGAGGACATCGCGGCGTGCTTCGGCGCATCCCCGGCCGGCGTGGTGTTCACGTCCGGCGGCACCGAGGCGAACGCCCTGGCGGTGCATGCGCTGCGCTCCGGCCGGCGACTGGTAATCGGCGCCACGGAACACGACGCGGTGCGCGCGGCCGCCCCTGGGGCCGCGTTGGTCCCGGTGGACCGGCAGGGCGTGGCCGACCTCGATACCCTCGCGTCATTGCTGACCGAGGGGCCGGCCCTGGTCTGCCTGATGCTGGCCAACAATGAGACCGGGGTGCTGCATCCGGTCGCGGACGTCGCCGCGCTGTGCCGCGCACATGGCGCGCTGCTGCATGTCGATGCCGTGCAGGGCGCCGGGCGCATGGCGGTGGATCTGCGGGAACTCGGTGCGGACAGCCTGGCGGTGTCGGGACACAAGATGGGCGGGCCGCTGGGCGCAGGCGCCCTGCTGTTGGCCGGCGATCCCGCGGTGCCGCCGCTGGTGGCCGGCGGAGGGCAGGAGCGTGGGCGCCGCGGCGGCACACCCGGGCTGCCGGCGATCGCCGGAATGGCCGCGGCGGCGCGGGCCGCGGTGGCGGGGCTAGCGGACCAGGCGCGCCTGGCCGGACTGCGCGACGCGATCGAGGCCGCAGCGCGCCAGGCGGGTGCGATCGTCGCTGGGGCCGGAGCGCCACGCCTGGCAAACACCACCTGCCTCGCATTGCCGGGGGTGAGGGCCGACACGCAGGTGATTTCGCTGGACCTGGCAGGGTTTCAGGTTTCCGCGGGTGCCGCGTGTTCCTCCGGCAAGGTGGCGGCGAGCCATGTCCTGACCGCGATGGGGCTGGGGGCGCTGGCCGGATCCGCGGTGCGCGTGTCGCTGCCGTGGAATGCCGCCGCCGAGGATGCACATCGCTTCATCGCTGCCTATCTGGAGATGGCCGGGCGGCTGTCGCGCCGCGTGGCATGAAGCCCCCATCGCGATGGACAGCAGCATGATCGAGCGCCCGAACCGGCCGATCTACCTCGACAACCAGGCCACCACCCCGTGCGACCCGCGCGTGGTGCAGGCGATGCTGCCCTTCTTCACCGAGCATTTCGGCAACCCCCATTCGGCCGAGCACGGCATGGGGCGCTTCGCCGAGGCGGCCGTGGAGACGGCGCGCGGGCATGTGGCGGCGCTGATCGGGGCCGATCCGCGCGAAGTGGTTTTCACCTCCGGCGCGACCGAAAGCAACAACATCGCCATCAAGGGGGCCGCCCGCCATGCCGCGCGGTCGGGCGACGGGCGTCGGCGGGTTGTGACTGTCCAGACTGAGCACAAATGCGTGCTGGAAGCCGTGGCGGATCTTGCGGCGGAAGGTTTCGAGCCGGTGGTGCTGCCGGTGCGGCCGGATGGCACAATCGACCTCGCGGCGGTGCGCACGGCGCTGGAGGCGGCGCCGACGCTGCTCCTGACGGTGATGGCGGTGAACAACGAGATCGGCGTGGTCCAGGACCTCGCCAACTTGGCGGCAATGGCGCATGCGACCGGTGCGCTGTTCCACACCGACGCGGCTCAGGCGGCCGGGAAGATTCCTCTCGACGTGGAGGCGATGAAGATCGACCTGCTGTCGATCAGTGGCCACAAGCTCTACGGCCCCAAGGGCGTGGGCGCGCTGTATGTCCGGCGGCGCCCGCGGGTACGGCTGGCCGCGCTGTTCTCCGGCGGCGGGCAGGAGCGGGGGCTGCGGTCCGGCACGCTGCCGGCGCCGCTGATCGTGGGGCTGGGCGAGGCCTGCCGGATCGCGCGGGCAGAGATGGACGAGGACAACCGTCGCATCGCCGGCCTGCGCGACCGGCTGATGGCGGGGCTGGACCAGGCGATTCCCGGCATGGTGCTGAATGCGGACCCCGAGCACCGTATCCCGGGCAACGTGAACCTCACCTTCCCGGGCTCGGACGCGCAGTCCATGATGGCGGCGATGCCGGATTTGTGCGTCTCGACCGGCTCGGCCTGTTCCTCGGCAGAGTTGGAGCCATCCTATGTGCTCAAGGCGCTGGGGCTTTCTGACGCGGCTGCGGCGCGCACCTTGCGCATCGGGATCGGACGCTTTACCTCGCCCTCCGACATCGACGCCGCCATCGCGATGCTGGCGCGCGCCCATGCGATGGCCGCCACGCAACCCTCCGAGGCCTGATCCCCGACATGCCCAAGATGATCTTTATCGAGCGTGACGGCACGCGCCGCGAAGTGGATGCGCCGCTGGGCCTTTCGGTGCTGGAAATCGCGCACAAGCATGGCGTGGACATCGAGGGAGCCTGCGAGGGCTCGCTCGCCTGCTCCACCTGCCACGTGATCGTGGAGGGCGACTGGTTCGCCAAGCTGGCCGAGCCGACCGAGGACGAGGAGGATATGCTGGACCTCGCCTTCGGGCTGGAGAAGACGTCGCGGCTGGGCTGCCAGATCGTGATGTCCGATGCGCTCGACGGGTTGGTGGTGCGCCTTCCCGCGGGCAGCCGCAATCTGCTGAACGGATAGCGGGCGCCGGCGTCCCGCGGAGAAAGCAATGCGTGTGGTGGTCGCCATGTCGGGCGGTGTGGACAGTTCGGTGGTAGCCGGGTTGCTGGCCGAGGCCGGGCACGACGTGGTCGGCGTCACGCTGCAACTCTACGATCATGGCGCGGCTGTGGGGCGCAAGGGCGCGTGCTGCGCCGGGCAGGACATCCACGATGCCAAGCGGGTGGCCGACCGGCTGGGCATCCCGCACTACGTGATCGACGCCGAGGCGCGGTTCCGTGCGGCCGTGATGCAGGATTTCGCCGACAGCTACGCGGCCGGCGAAACGCCGGTGCCCTGCGTGCGCTGCAATCAGAGCGTGAAGTTCGGCGACCTGCTGGCCCTGGCCGCCGACCTCGGCGCCGACCGGCTGGCCACCGGCCACTATGTCCGCCGCGTCGACGGAACGGGCGGGGCGGAACTCCACCGCGCGGTGGACGGGGCGCGGGACCAGAGCTGGTTCCTGTTCGCCACCACGCGCGGCCAGCTGGAGCGTACCATTTTCCCGTTGGGCGGCATGGCGGACAAGGATGCCGTGCGCACGGAGGCGGCGCGGCTGGGCCTAGCGGTGGCGCGCAAGCCGGACAGCCAGGATATCTGTTTCGTACCGGCCGGGAGCTATGCCGACGTGGTTGCGAAGCTGCGGCCGGATGCGATGGCGCCAGGCGAGATCGTTGACGAAGCAGGCGCGGTGCTCGGAACGCATGATGGCATCGCGCGCTACACGGTGGGCCAGGCGAAGCGGCTGGGGCTGGCGGCCCAGGCCGGTGGCACGCGACGCGTGGTGGTCGGGCTGGATGCGCAGCGCCGCCGCGTGGTGGTGGGTGCGCCGGAGGCGGGCAGCACAGTGGTGCGGCTGCGCGAGGTGAACTGGCTGGTGCCGCCCCATGAGTTGGAGTGCGCGGTGAAGCTGCGGGCGCGCGATACGATGCGCCCGGCGCGCATCCGACCAACGGCAAACGGCGCCGAAGTAACGCTGGACTCACCAGCGCTGGCGGCTCCCGGACAGGCCTGTGTCTTCTACGATGGCGATCGGGTGCTGGGCGGTGGCTTTATCCACGCCGCATGAGGTGGCCAGGTTCGACAGATTGGGCGCATTGTGCTGTTGACGGGCCGCATCGGGCGGGGCTATGAGCCGCTCCTCCGCAGGGACTGGTATGGCGGCGTAGCTCAGCGGTAGAGCAGGGGAATCATAATCCCTTGGTCGGTGGTTCAAATCCGCCCGCCGCTACCATCCCTCCGGTGCCTCTCGATCAGCCAGCCACGATCGTGCGCCGGCGGCGCAGCTGCCGATGACCGATCAGGCCCAGCGACGCAGACAGGAACACCAGTACGGTCGCGGGTTCCGGAATCGCGGCCTGGTTGTCAGGCGTCGAGGCGGCAAAGACGGCATTGGCTGGAATCAACATGTCGCCACTCGTCGGATCGCCGCCGATCCGGTAGCCGGCAATCTGGAACATCAGCTGCGCGGGATCGGTGAGGTCCGGGTCGTGCGCCCACCGCAGCCGTGCCTCGCCCGCCAGGGTGAAATTGTCCGACAGGCCTTCCACAAGCGCCACGTCGCGCTTTTCGCCCACCCCGTTCACGTTGCCCTTCTCCAACTTGTCGCCGTCCAGCGTCAGGCTGCGCAGGATCGTCGTTTCGCCCTTGTCCTCGGCGCGCGCCGAGAGCGCCAAAGCCGTCAGCCCGCCGATATCCGGGGCGTCGACCCGCACCACCGCGTCGCCCACCGAGAACGATAGAGCTCCGTCGGTGCGCGACAGCGAGAACGGCACCCAGGGATGGCCGTCCTTGGCCTGCGGCCACTCGAACTGGGCAGTATCCCCGGCCGCTTTCGCATCCGCTAGGTCCTCGGGCAGGAACAGCCCAACCTCCCACGCGCCGCCAATGCGATTGTCGCCGGAGCGGCCCTGGGCCATCAGCAACATGTCGGCCCCAGCATCGAGGCCGTGCTTGGCCAGGTATTCGCCGAAAGCCGCCTCGTCCTCGAAGTGCTGCGTCAGGATGGCGCTCGCCCCGGCGGGGGCGGAGACGGCAAGCCAGGCCGTCAGCGCGAGCGCAAACGGCAGTCGTGTTGGGCGGAAGGGCATGGTTCGGCTCCGTCGCCAATTGGCCAGGCCAAGTTCGTCTCTAAGAGTTAACGGAACATTGCGGAGCGCGTCGGAGCCGCGCGTGACCGACAGCTCGGCCCCGCTTATCCTCCCCCGCGTCGCCATGCCCGGCGGCAGCGCAGGAGAGACATGCCATGGCCATGCCGATCCATTTCCTCGACCGCAGCAGCCTCGCCTTCGCCATCGACCCCGATGCGCCACCGCGGCTGGAAGTCGCCGCCCCGTGCGAGGTGATGATCGAGACGCACGATGCCCGCTCCGGCAAGCTCCGGCGCCCCGAGGACGAGGCGGCGACGGCCCCGGTCTTCACCGACCGCTTCCCCAGGACCAACCCGGCTACCGGCCCGCTCCGCGTGGCGGGTGCCGCGCCCGGCGATGCGCTGGTGGTGGAGGTGCTGCGCATCGACCTCGACGACCAGGGCTTCGTCATGGTGAAGCCCGATGCCGGACTGCTGACCGGGCTCGTCAACCAAACCGAGACGAAGGTGCTGCCGGTGCGCGATGGGCTGGTACATTTCGGCCATCTGCGCCTGCCGGTGCGCCCGATGATCGGTGTCATGGCCACGGCGCCCGAAGAGGCGATCGCCACCGCCTATATCGGCCGGCACGGCGGCAACATGGACAACAACCGCCTGACCATCGGCACGCGCATCCACCTGCCGGTGCGGGTGCCGGGCGCCCAGTTCTACGTCGGCGACCTGCACGCCACGATGGGCGACGGCGAGATCAGCGGCAGTGGCGTGGAGATCGGCGGACGCGTGCACCTACGCCTGCGGCTGGAGAAGGGGGCCGCGACCGAGTGGCCTTGGATGGAAACCGACCGCCTGTGGATCACTACCGCCGCGGCGCCACGCTTCGAGGAGGCGGCGCAGATCGCCACGCGGTCGATGATGGACCTGCTGCAGGCGCGGCTGTCCCTCAGCGCCAGCGAGGCCTTCGCCCTGCTGTCCATCGCCGGCGACCTCAAGGTGAACCAGCTCTGCCTGACCGGCATCGGCGCCAGCGCGCGGATGGAGTTCCCCAAGCCGAACGCAGGCTTCAGCGCCGCGTGACTGCCGCTACAGCCGCAGCTCCTGCTTCACCAGCTCCACCCAATAGGCGACGCCATAGGGGATCGCCTCGTCGTTGAAGTCGTAGAGCGGCGTGTGCACCCCGGCCGATGCCTCGCCGTTGCCGATGCGGATGAAGGCACCCTGCCGTTGCTTCAGCATGTAGGCGAAATCCTCGCCGCCGCCGGTCGCCGGAATGTTCGGGTTCACCGCCGCATCCCCCACTACCGCCGACGCCGCAGCGATGGCGACATCGGTCGGCTCGTCGGCATTGACCAGCGGCTCGGCCACCCAGACGAACTCCACCGCCACGCCCGCGCCATGCATCTTCGCCAGGCCCTCGGCCAGTTCGCGAATGCGGCGCTCGATGATCTCCTTCGTCGCGTCCTTGTAGTGGCGCGCGGTGCCGGAGACAGTGATCTCCGCCGGCATCACGTTGGCCGAATCCCTGGCCCCGCCGCCGATATAGCCGACACTGATCACCGCGGGATCAAACGCGGAGATGTTGCGCCCCACGATCGTCTGAAGCCCAAGCACGAAATGCGCCTGGATGATCGACAGGTCGACCGACAAATGCGGCGTAGCGCCGCCATGCCCGCCCTTGCCGGTGAAGGTCACGTGGAACATGCAGCCGCCCGCCATCGCCGCGCCCTTGCGGATACCGAACTGGCCCACCGGCATGCCGGGGCTGTTGTGCATGCCGTAGAGCGCATCGCACGGAAACCGTTCTAGCAGCCCGTCGTCCAGCATCGCCAGCGCGCCACCGCGGCCCTCCTCGGCCGGCTGGAAGATCAGGTGCACGGTGCCGGCGAAATTCGGGTTCTCCTTCAGGTAGCGCGCCGCCCCCAGCAGCATCGTGGTGTGGCCGTCATGGCCGCAGGCATGCATCACGCCAGGGGTCCGGGAGGCATGCGCCGCGCCGGTCGCCTCGTGGATCGCCAGCGCATCCATGTCCGCGCGAAGCCCGATGGCGCGCTGCCCAGGCAGCTTGCCGCGAATGGTCGCGACGATCCCGGTCTGGCCGATGCCCTCCACGAACTCAACCCCCCATTCCCGCAGCTTGCCGGCCACCAGGGCGGCGGTGCGCGTCTCCTCCAGCCCCATTTCCGGATGGGCATGGATGTCGCGGCGGATGGCAACCAGTTCAGGCACGAGCGGGCGGACGTGGTCGAGCGTATCGGTCATGGCAAGGCTCCGTATGGGGTGCGCATCCTGACACCGGGTGGCAAGGCCGGCTACCAAGTGTGTTCCGCCTCGTGCGGCGGATGGGCCAGGCGCAGCACCTCGTTCCAGCGCTCCAGCACACCGCGGCCTTGCACGCCTTCCAGCAACCCGGCCTGATTGGCGTCGGTGGCGGTGAAGCGGCCGAACACCAGCGAGGCGAGCGTGTCCGGCGTCAGGGTGAAGTCGACCGCCTGCCCGTCGATCCGGCTCGCCTGCCCGCCCTCGGGGGAGGTGGCGATGCGCCAGCTGCCGGCATTCCACGGGCAGAACCCGTCGGCCAGCGCGAAGCGAAGTTCCGAGACGGCGGCGTAGGGGCGCTGGGCCATCGCGTCCTCAACGGTGACGAGGCGGGCCATGATCCCATCCCGCACCGTCGCGTTGAGGTGGCGCGGCTCGGCCAGCATCAGCGGCAGCGGATCGTCGGCCGAGGCGTTGTCCCACACGATCTCGTCGACATTGTCGTAGCCAGCCAGCGCCTGCCACAGCGCCTGCCGGGCAGCCGGCGTCAGGGCGAAGAAATCGGTGATGCGCAGCTGTCGCGGACGGGGTGAGGGGCCGTGATGGTAGGCGACGTAGCCCAGCGTATCCGCTCCTTCCACATACCCGAGAACCACGCGGTTCTGCCCGGCCGGCGGCGGCTGCAGCGCGCCGGCGTCCCACATCGCGCGGCCACGATGGACCAGGCCGGTGCGATCTTCCCGATAGCGCCGATAGACATCGACCAGCACGCCGAACTCCCCGGCAGGGTCGATCTCGCGCAGGCGACCGGCTTGCGCCACAGGGTGGTGGAAGACAATGTCGCGCGGCGCGACGCGATAGCCGTGGCGTTGGTGCACGCTGCCATAGCCATACCGCTGGTAGATCGCGACCCAGGCCGGATGCAGCCCCGCGAAAGCAGCCTCCCGCCGCTCATGCAGCATCTCGAAATGCCGCTTGGTGACCGCGCGCAGATACCCTCGCCGGCGATAGGCTGGATGCGTCGATACCTGGGTAACTCCGGCAATGCGCACCGCCCGGCCATTCAGCCGGATCTGCAGCGGCCAGGCGGCGTATGTGGTTGCGATGGCACCGTCCACGATGGCGCACATCGTCCAATCAGCATCCATGCCTGCGAACATGTCCGGCGGAAGCGCCAGCTGCCGTGCCGCCTGGCGGGCATACTCCGCCATTTCTTCTGGTCGTGCCGGCCGTATCTCGACATGCGCCATATGAAGTCCCCCCTCCGTGCCCGCCGCACTCTAGCGCGAGGACGTCATGGGGAGAGAGAGAACATGCAACCGCCTGGGGATGGCGGACCCGATTGGATTCGAACCAACGACCTTTGCCTTCGGAGGGCAACGCTCTATCCAGCTGAGCTACGGGTCCCCGAGCGCTTCATAGCCCGAATGCCAGGGCGCTGGAAGGGTGATAGCAGGAGATTGCGCGGCCGCATTGTCCAGCCACTGCGCCGCGGCCCCTTCGCCGCCAGACGGCAGCGGGGCGGCGGGGTCACGCAGCCAGGCCAGGATGTCGCCGATCGGCGCCGCGCGGCCAAGGTCGCGCGGCAGCAGGTGGTATCCATTCGGATAGAAGCTGCGCCGCACCCGCCCCCGCGGCAGCTTCGTCCAGGTGGCGCGGGTGGCCGCTGACGGGATGATCACATCCTTCGCGCCATACAGCACCAGCGCCGGCATGTCCGGAAACCGCGGTGCTGCGGCCAGCGCCAGGTCCATCAGGTCCACCAGCCCGCGGATCGTGTCGAACCGCGTGGCACGGATGGTCAGCGGATTGCGCCCCAGCGCCCGCAGCGCCTCGATATTGTCCGAGGCAACGATCCGCACGATCGGCGGCGGGCGCGTGACAGTCATCCCCGGCACGAAGGTGGCCGCGAACCACAACCCCCCCTGCATGAACACGTTCATCGCCGCCCGCCCCCACACCGCCGGTGCCAGCAGCACCATCCCGTCCACCGGCAGCGCCGCGCCGCGCGTGGCCAGATGCATCAGCACCGCGCCCCCCATGCTCTCGCCCATCAGCACCAGCCGGGCACGCGGATGGCGCGCGCGCAGCAGTGCGGCCATCACCTGCACATCATCGGCCAACGCATCGGCGCCCGGCCATAGGCCCCGTGCGGCCGTGCCCCCAAAGCCGCGCTGGTCCGGCGCATAGACCGCCACGCCGGCCACGGCGAAATCCGGCGCCGGAATCGCCCAAGCATCGCGGCTGTCGTTGAAGCCATGCAGCGCCAGGACCACCGCCCACGGCTCCCCCTCCGGCAGCCAGGTGCGCAGCGGCAGCCGCATGCCGTCCTCCATCACGAACGCCCCGTCCTCCAGCGCCGGCGCCACGCGCGCAGGCCCGGGCGGTGCAGCGGCGGGGGTGCAGGCGGCCAGCGACGCGCCACCCAGCAGCGCCGCGCGGCGCGAAATCAGCGGGACGGTTGAAAGCATGCCCGGCATGGCTATCATGCCGCCCGTTCCCGACCCAGCCCCCGTGTTGCCCACGCCCTCACCCGCTTCTCGTCACCGCGAAGGACCCCGCATGCCGGACGGCGCCGCCACCCCCATCCCCGGGATCACGCCCACCGAGACCATCCATGTCGACGAGCGCACCGTCCCCTGCGACGGCGGCGGCGGCGCGCTGGGCCATCCGCGCGTCTATCTGCGCATCGTCGAGACTCAGGTGCTGTGCCCCTACTGCTCGCGCCTCTACGTGCTGTCCGAGGGCGCCGGCGGCGACCACGGGCACTGAGGTGGAGCGCACCCCCCCGGCAATAAGCGACGCAGCCGCCCCCGGACCGGAAGCAGGCGCACCCGGGGCAGGCGCGCCACATCTGATCCTGATCGACGGCTCGGGCTTCATCTTCCGCGCCTACCACGCCCTGCCGCCGATGAGCCGGCCCGACGGCACGCCGGTGAACGCCGTGTTCGGCTTCAGCAACATGCTGTCGCGCCTGCTGAAGGACCATGTCGGCACGCATTTCGCGGTCATCTTCGACGCCGGCCGCCTGACATTCCGCAACCGCCTGTACGACAAGTACAAGGCCCAGCGCCCCGAGCCCCCCGAGGACCTGCGCCCGCAGTTCGCCCTGGTGCGCGAGGCCACGCGGGCGTTCGGCGTTCCCAGCATCGAGCTGGACGACTGGGAGGCTGACGACCTCATCGCCACCTATGCCTGCGCCGCGGTCGCCGCCGGCGGGCGCGCCACCATCGTCTCCTCCGACAAGGACCTGATGCAGCTGCTGCGCCCGGGCATCGACATGCTCGACCCCATGAAGCAGAAGCCGATCGGGCTGGCCGACGTCATGGAGAAGTTCGGCGTGCCCCCGGAGAAGCTGATCGACGCCCAGGCGCTGATCGGCGACAGCGTGGACAACGTGCCCGGCGTGCCCGGCATCGGCCCCAAGACTGCCGCCCAACTGATCCAGGAGTTCGGCGACCTCGAAGGCATCCTGGCCGCCGCCCCGGCGATGAAACCCTCCAAGCGCCGCGACCTGCTGATCGAGCACGCGGAGCTCGCCCGCCTCTCCCGCCAGCTCGTCACGCTCTGCTGCGAGGTGCCGCTGCCGGAGCCGCTGGACGCCCTCGTCGCCCGCGAGCCGGACCGCGACATCCTCTCGGCCTGGCTCACCGCCCAGGGCTTCCGCAGCCTGGTCTCCCGGCTGGGGCTGGAAGCCGGCGCCTCCGCCGCCACCGTCGCCCCCCGGCCGCCGGCCATGCGCGCGGGTGGCGAGGCCCAGGGCGCGCTGTTCCCCGATGCTCAGGCGCAGCTCGCCCCCGCTCCGGCCACCGGCCGCGACGGGTTCGGGCCGTACGAAACCGTCACCACGCTCGACGCCCTCCACACCTGGATCGACGCGGCGCGCGCGGCCGGCATCGTCGCCGTCGATACCGAGACCGACAGCCTTGATGCGATGCGCGCCACCCTGGTCGGCATCTCGCTCGCCACCGCCCCCGGCCGCGCCTGCTACATCCCGTTGCGACACACAGGGGTCGAGGCGCAGGTCGCCCCCGATGCCGCCCTCGCAGCGCTCGCCGACCTGTTCGCCGACGCCACCGTGCTGAAGCTGTTCCAGAACGCCAAATACGACCTGATGGTGTTCACCCAGGCCGGCCTCGACGTGCCGGCGCCGGTGGACGACACCATGCTGATCTCCTTCGCCATGGAGGCCGGCGCGCACGGCCATGGCATGGACGAGCTGTCCAGCCTGCACCTCGGCCACACCCCGATCAGCTACGATTCCGTCACTGGCACCGGCAAGGGCCGCCTCACCTTCGCCCAGGTCCCGCTCGACCGCGCCACCGCCTACGCCGCCGAGGACGCCGACGTCACGCTGCGCCTCTGGCAGGTGCTGCGCCCCCGCCTGCGCGCGGCCAAGTCACTGGCCCTTTACGAACAGGTCGAACGCCGGCTCGTCCCCATACTGCTGGAGATGGAGCGCGCGGGCATCAAGGTGGATGCCGACGAACTGCGGGCCATGTCGAAAGACTTCGCTGAGCGCATGGCGGTCATGGAAATCGACATCCACAGGCTGGCGGGCGAAACCTTCAACCTCGGCTCCCCCAAGCAGCTCGGCGAGATCCTGTTCGACCGCATGAAGCTGCCCGGCGGCAAGCGCATGAAAACCGGCGCCTGGGGCACCGATGCCGCCGTGCTCCAGGGCCTCGCCGACCAGGGCCACGAACTTCCCTCGCGCATCCTGGAATGGCGCCAACTGGCCAAGCTCAAATCGACCTACGCCGATGCCTTGGTCGAACAGATCAACCCGGACACCAACCGAGTCCACACCAGCTACGCTATGGCCATCGCCTCCACCGGCCGCCTCTCCTCCACCGACCCCAACCTGCAGAACATCCCCATTCGCACCGAGGAAGGCAGCCGCATCCGCCGTGCCTTCGTCGCCGAGCCCGGCCATGTGCTGGTCAGCGCGGACTACTCGCAGATCGAGCTGCGCCTGCTCGCCCATGTCGCCGACATCCCCCAGCTGAAGGACAGCTTCGCCCGCGGCGAAGACATCCACGCCCGCACCGCCAGCGAGGTGTTCGGCGTGCCGATGGAAGGCATGGACGGCGCCACCCGCCGCCGCGCCAAGGCGATCAACTTCGGCATCATCTACGGCATCTCCGCCTTCGGCCTCGCCCGCCAGCTCCAGATCGAGCCCGGCGAGGCGCGCGCCTATATCGACCTGTATTTCCGCCGCTACCCCGCCATCCGCGACTACATGGAGGCCACCAAGGAGGAAGCGCGCCGCCTCGGCTACGTGCTCACCCCCTTCGGCCGCCGCTGCTGGATCCCCGGCATCGCCGACAAGAACCCCGCCCGCCGCGGATATGCCGAGCGCCAGGCGATCAACGCGCCGCTCCAGGGTGGGGCGGCCGACATCATCAAGCGCGCCATGGTGAAGCTGCCCGGCGTGCTGGCCGAGTCGAACCTGGGCGCGCGCATGCTGCTCCAGGTCCACGACGAATTGCTGTTCGAGGTGCCCGAACCCGCCGCCGCGCCGCTCGCCGCTCTCGCGCGCGATGTCATGCAGGCGGCGGCCACGCTGTCGGTGCCGCTGGTAGTCGAGACCGGCCAGGGACGGAGCTGGGCCGAGGCCCATTGAACCAGCTTTGATTCAACGCAACGCCCGAACCGCCCAGGCCGCTATGCTGGGGGTGGAGGTACCCTCATGCCCAAGACCGACCAGATGACCGCCGCCGACGTGATGACGCGCAACGTCGTCACCCTCGCCCCCGATGCCACGCTGCGCCAGGCGGCTCGACTGATGACCCGCCACAACATCTCGGCCGTGCCTGTGCTCAAGGCCGGCGTCGTCGTTGGCCTCGTCAGCGAGACCGACCTGCTGCAACCCGGCATCGAACCCACCCCGCAGCCGGACTGGTGGCTGCACCAGCTCGCCGGTGAAGTGGAACTGGCCCCCGAATACATGTCCGCCCTTCGCGACGCCGGGCGCAGCGTCGGCCAGATCATGCAGCCCGACCCCGTCTGGGTGCCCGAAACCGCCACGCTGCCCGCCATCGCCGCCCTTATGGCCAAGGAAGGCGTGCGCCGCGTCCTGGTGCTGCGCGATGGCGCCCTCGTCGGCATCGTCTCCCGGCGCGATCTCGTGCGAGCCTTCGCCACCGCGACCTGATTCTTCCACCCGTCCCCTCGCTGTCCCGTCCCGGCGTCCCAAGGGCGCCGGGCACGGCATCGCGCACGTTGAGCAATTTGCAAATGCGAGTCAGTCGCATTATTGCTGGCATCCGAGTCCGCACCCGAGGATGATGCCATGCCTGCCATGCCACCTGTATTGCCCCCCCTGCCCCGCGCCGGTGACCTGCCACCGCCGCGCGAAGAGGCACTGCGCCGCGTCGCGAGCACAGACCTGCTGGGCGACAAGCGCGAGGTGCTGATCGAGCACGGCGACCAGACCTACCGCCTGCGCCTGACCGCCAGCAACAAGCTGATCCTGGTCAAGTAGCGTCCCGCCCCGCTACCCGCGCAGCGCCGCCTCGACCTGTGCGAGCACCGCGGCCAGCGCCGCCGACTGCGCCTCCACCGCCTCGCGCGTGCTGCCCCCCGCCAGCGCGGCCTCCGCCGTCACGCGCTGCTGCAACAGCACCCGCATGGCGGCGGGCCGCTGGGCCACCACCGTCATGCCCAGGGCAATATGCGCCTGACCCGTCGCCGGGATTGTCCACAGCCCGGTGAGTTCGCCTTCCAGCACATGGTCCGCCTCCAGCCGGCTGCCGGAGGCGATCACCGCGCTGTACAGCCCGCTATCCGCCAGCCAGCCGCGCAGCGCCTCCTCCACCGCCTGCGCCGGCGGGGCTGCCCACTCCTCGTAGAACTCGCTGCGGATCGACCCGTCGGACTGCAGGCTCTGCAGCCCGCGCTGCTCCAACCCCGGTCCGGCGCGCAACCCGCGCACCAGCAGGATCGGCGCCCCCCGCCGTGCCGGCTCGGCGCGCGGGCGGCGCGCCACCAGCGGCCATTGCCGGCGCTCGGCATAGGGCCGCTCGGCCAGGCCGCAGCCCGACAGCACCAAGGTCGCCAGCAGTGCACGGCGGTTCATGCCTGTCTCCCGTTCACGCCCATCGGGCCCACCGCTCAGCGCCGCTCGCGCGGCGGCGGCGCGCCGAGCAGCAGGGACGAAGGATTGCGCCGCAGCGTCTCGCTGGTGTCGCGCAGGTTGGCCGCCGCCGCGCGGGCATCGCGCAACGCCGGCAGCAACTCCGCCTGGGCATCGGCGGTTCCGTTGTTCACCCGGCGCACCGCGGTCTCCAGGCTGCTGATCAACGCCGGAAGCCGAGTCACCGCCTCGCCCAGCCGTTCCGCCGACTTCGTGGTCGCGGCAATCAGCTCGCGGCTCTGCGGGCCGTCGGCAAGGGTGCGCAGCGCCACGACCGTCGCGCGCAGTTCAGCCACCAGCCCCGGGAGGTCCGCCCCCTCCGCACCCGCACGCAACACCTTCATCAGAGCCGCCGCCTCGGTGAGCGCCTGGTTCAGCTCCCCCCCGCCCACCTGCCGCCGCGCATCGTCCACCAGCCCCTGCACGGACTCGGCGAGCCGCGCGATATCCACGCCCTGCAGCTTTGCCGCCAGCTGTTGGGCGGCATCCTGGAACTGGCTGATGGTGCTCGGCATGGAAGGGATAACGTCCAGCTCCGGCCGCCACGTGACGGGCTGGGCAGGAAAGCGGCGCGGATCGACGAAGTCGAGCTCCAGGTAGAGCAACCCCGTGATGCCCTGCGCCGCGACGCGCGCGCGCAGCCCCGCCGCCACCGCCTCGCGCGTCTCCGGCACCTGGCCGAGGCGCTTGGGGTCGACCACGAATCGCACCACCACCAGCCGGTTCTCCGCATCCTGCACGCTCGCGGCCTGCGCCGGATAAGCGGCCGCGGCGAGGTCGATCTCGGTCACCTGGCCGAGCCGGACGCCGCGGAACCGCACCGGCGAGCCAACATCCAGCCCCTGCACCGTCTCGCGGAAATACGTCTCGTAGCCGAGCCCGCCCGACACGGTGCCGCGCCCGAGGAACATCACCAGCGCCACGCCCAGCGCCACGCTGGCCACCAGCATCAGGCCCACGCGCAGATAGGTGGCGTTCATGTCGCTTCGGCCTCGCGGTGAAAGAAGGCACGGACGGTGGGGTGGGTGCTTTCCTCGCGCAGCCGCCGCGGATCGCCCTCGGCGATCACGCCCTTCGCGGCACGGTCGAGCATCAGGCAGCGATCGGCGATCGCCAGGATGGAGGCGAGCTCGTGAGTCACGACGACGAAGGTAGTCCCGAGATCGCGCCGAAGGTCAAGGATGAGCTGGTCGATCCCCGCCGAGGTGATCGGGTCCAGTCCCGCCGACGGCTCGTCGAGGAACAGCAGCGGTGGGTCGAGCGCCAGCGCGCGGGCAATGGCGGCGCGCTTGGCCATCCCGCCCGAAATCTCCGCCGGCATCGAGCGGCCGAAATCGCCCAGCCCCACCAACGCCAGCTTCACCTGCGCCACCCGCGCACAGGCCTCATCCGGCAGGTCGGTATAAACCTGCAGCGGCAGCATGATATTCTCTGCCAGCGTCATCGACCCGAACAACGCGCCCGCCTGGAACATCACCCCGATGCGCGTCAGCACATCGCCCCGGTCGGCATACATGTCGCGCCCCAGCACCTCGATGCGCCCGGTGCTCGGCCGCAGCAGCCCGATGATCTGGCGCAACAGCGTCGACTTGCCGCAGCCGGACCCGCCCAGGATCACGAACACCTCCCCCCGCGCGATCGTGGCCGAGACGTCGCGGAAGATCACCCGCCCGCCGAATTGCTGCGTCACCCCCTCGATGCGGATCGCCGCCGCGGCCCCAGGCGATGCCATCCTACAGGCCCAGCTGGTAGAAGATCACGGCGAACACCCCGTCGAGCACGATGGTCGCCACGATCCCACCCACCACCGCCGCCGTCGCGGCCAGCCCCACCGCGCGCGGCCCGATACCGGTGGCCAGCCCCGCACGGCAGCCGATGCCGGCCACCACCGCGCCGAACACCATCGCCTTGGCCAGCCCACCGAAGAAATCCACCGGCTTCACCCATTGCGCCACCTGGTTAGCCACCGTCACCGGCGGCCAGCCGGCACCGACCATCACCAGCGTCATGCCCAGCAGCCCCGCCATCTCCAGGATCACCGTCAGCGCCGGCATCACCACGATCGCCGCCAGCATGCGTGGCAGCACCAGCATCGTCACCGGGTCGATGCCCATCGTCGTCAGCGCATCGATCTCCTGGTTCACCTTCATCGTGCCGATCTCGGCGGCGAAGGCGCTGCCGGTGCGCCCGGCCAGGATCACCGCGGCCAGCAGCGGCCCCAGCTCGCGGATCAGGCTGATTGCCACCAAGTTGGCCACGAAGATGTCGGCCCCGAACCGCCGCATCGGGATCAAGGACTGGAACGCCAGGATCAACCCCATCAGCGTGCCCAGCAGCAACGTGAGCGGAATCGCCCGCACCCCGGCCTGGTCGGCGGTGCGCAGCAGGTCCGCCCGGCGGAACTGCCGCGCCCGCGCCGG
>CAMDGX010000039.1 GCA_945897825.1 Asaia bogorensis
CTGGGCCGGCAAGCGCGGCTTCGACTCCCTGGTGCAAACCGCCACCGGCTTCAACCACGCCGAAGCCGAGGCCGCCGGCACCACAACCCCCAAGCCGCTCCCCTGCCAGGCCCTCGACCACGCCAGCGGCTACTTCCTCGCCCTCGGCACCATCGCCGCCCGCCTCCGCCAGGCCCGCGAAGGCGGCAGCTGGAAAGTCAGCGTCGCCCTGGCCACCACCGGACACTGGCTCCGCACCCTCGGCCGCATCGACCGCCTCGCCACCCCCGACCCCGACCACGACTCCATCGCCGACCTCCTGGCCCCCAGCAGCTACGGCGACGCCGCCACCACCGGAATCCGCCACGCCGCCACCCTCTCCGAAACCCCCGCCCACTGGTCCCGCGGCGCCTCCCTCCTCGGCCAGGACCCTCCGGCCTGGTAAGCAAGCAAGCGGTTCTTTTTTGAAAAAAAGAACCAAAAAACTTTTACGACTTGAGGCGGGGCGTGGCGCGGACGCTCGCGTGTGCCTTACCGTTCCTGACCTCTCGATCCATCCGAGCACGTACGTAGTATCCCTTCTTGTTCATCGAACAAAAAGGGAACAAACTCCCGACCATGTCAAACATCCCCTCCACCCCCCTCGCCGAAGGCGTCGCCGCCTTGCGCGCGCAGGTCGCTGCCGTCCCGGCACCGGCCTGGGTCCCGGAGGCGATTCACGCCCTGATCCTGGCGCTCCTCCTGCGCCTGTTCGGCCGGCTCGAAGACATGATCGCCCTGTGGCAGGCCGGCCACCCCATCCCGCTCCCGGCCCCGCGCGCCCCGCGCAACACCACCGGCCGCCAGCCGCCCCCGCCGCGCCCCCCGTCCCTCAGGGGAGCGCCGCGCACCCCCAGCCGCCCGTACTCCGTCCCCCCGGAACCGCCGGCCGCCGCCATAGCCCCCCCGCGTCCCACGCGCCTTGCCGTGGCGACACCCAACCCGTGGCAGTCAGGCGACGATGCTCATCCCCTGTTCCGCGCACCGCGCCCTGCGCGCGCCCGAAGCGCCCGCTTGTCGACCCTTTCGCTTTTTTGCCATCCGTCGGCGCCCCTCCGACGCGCGACCTAAAAGTTCCATAATCGTAATTAAAATCCCACGAAACCCAGCCCCCCGGCCCCTGCGCGTGACATGCGCCCCCCCTTGCGCTAGGTGAACCGACCCGCTTCCCACCCAAGCACCTGGCTGGCACATGACCTCGTCGAACGACATCCGCGCCACCTTCCTGGATTACTTCGCCCGCCACGGCCACACCGTGGTCGAAAGCTCGCCCCTGGTGCCGCGCAACGACCCCACCCTGATGTTCGCCAACTCCGGCATGGTCCAGTTCAAGAACGTCTTCACCGGCCAGGAGAAGCGCGCCTACAGCCGTGCCACCACCGCCCAGAAATGCGTCCGCGCCGGCGGCAAGCACAACGACCTCGACAATGTCGGCTACACCGCCCGCCACCACACCTTCTTCGAGATGCTGGGCAATTTCTCCTTCGGCGACTACTTCAAGGACCAGGCCATCTTCTACGCCTGGAATTTGCTGACCAAGGACTTCGCCCTCCCCGCCGAAAAACTTCTCGTCACCGTCTATTCCGAGGACGAGGACGCCGCCGCCCTGTGGAAAAAGATCGCCGGCCTCCCCGAAAGCCGCATCATCCGCATCCCCACATCCGACAATTTCTGGCGCATGGGCGACACCGGCCCCTGCGGCCCGTGCAGCGAGATCTTCTACGACCACGGCGACAAGATCCCGGGCGGCCCCCCGGGCTCCCCCGATGAGGACGGCGACCGCTTCATCGAGATCTGGAACAACGTCTTCATGCAGTTCGAGGAAGGCCCCCCCGGCGTGCGCAAGCCGCTGCCCCGGCCTTCGATCGACACCGGCATGGGCCTGGAACGCTTCGCCGCCATCCTCCAGGGCAAGCACGACAACTACGACACCGACACCATGCGCGCCCTTATCCTGGCCAGCGCCGAAGCCACCAGCCAGGACCCCGACGGCCCCTTCCGCGCCAGCCACCGCGTCGTCGCCGACCACCTCCGCGCCACGTCGTTCCTCATCGCCGAGGGCGTGATGCCCAGCAACGAGGGCCGCGGCTACGTGCTCCGCCGCATCATGCGCCGCGCCATGCGCCACGCCCACATGATGGGTGCCCGCGACCCGATCATGCACCGCCTCGTCCCCGCCCTCGTCCGCCAGATGGGCGGCGCCTACCCTGAACTCGTCCGCGGCGAGACCCTGATCGCCGAAACCCTCCGCCTCGAGGAAACCCGCTTCAAGGCCATGCTCGACCGCGGCCTCGGCCTCCTCGCCGAGGAAACCGCCATGCTCGCCCCGGGCGACAAGCTGGCCGGCGCCGTCGCCTTCAAGCTCTACGACACCTTCGGCTTCCCCCTCGACCTGACGCAGGACGCCCTGCGCGAACAGGGCCAGTCCGTCGATGTCGATGGCTTCAACGCCGCGATGAACGAGCAGCGCAAGCGCGCCCGCGCCGCCTGGGCCGGCAGCGGCGAGGCCGCCACCGAGACCGTCTGGTTCGACCTCAAGGAAAAGCTCGGCGCGAGCGAATTCCTCGGCTACGCCACAGAAGCCGCCGAAGGCGAGATCACCGCCCTCGTCGTCGGCGGCCACCCGGTCGCGAAGGCCGAGGCCGGCCAGGAAGTCGCCGTCATCCTCAACCAGACCCCATTCTACGCCGAGTCCGGCGGCCAGGTCGGCGACACCGGCACCATCGCCGGCCCCGGCTTCACCATCACCATCCACGACACGCAAAAGAAGGTCGGCGACCTCTTCGTCCACCTCGGCCGCGTCACCGAAGGCGCCGTCGACCTCGGCACCGCCGTCGTCGCCACCGTCGACCACGCCCGCCGCTCCGCCATCCGCGCCCACCACTCCGCCACCCACCTGCTGCACGAGGCCCTGCGCCGCCGCCTCGGCGACCACGTCGCCCAGAAGGGCAGCCTCAACGCGCCCGACCGCCTGCGCTTCGACATCAGCCAGCCCACCCCGATCACGCGGGACGACCTCGCCGTGGTGGAAGCCGAGGTGAACGCCCGCATCCGCGAGAACGCCGAAGTCACCACCCGCCTCATGACGCCGGACGCCGCCGTCGCCGAGGGCGCCCGCGCCCTGTTCGGCGAGAAATACGGCGAGGAAGTCCGCGTCGTCGCAATGGGCGATGACAACGGGCGCGCCTACTCGATCGAACTCTGCGGCGGTACCCATGTCCGCCGCACCGGCGATATCGGCCTGCTGCGCATCCTCGCGGAATCCGCCGTCAGCGCCGGCGTCCGCCGCATCGAGGCCGTGGTCGGCGAAGCGGCGCTTTCCGCCATCGCCGAGAACGACCGTCGCCTGCTCGAAGTCGCCACCGCGCTGCGCGCCGCCCCCGCCGAGGTGCCGGAGCGCGTCGCCGCCCTGGTCGAGGAGCGCCGCAAGCTCGAACGCCAGGTCCAGGAACTGCAGAAGAAACTCGCCACCGGCGCCACCACCACCGAGGCCGAAACCATCGCCGGCATCCCGCTCGCCGCCCGCAACCTCGGCGACGTGCCCGCCCGCGACCTCAAGGGCATCGCGGAAGCCATCGCCAAGCAGATCGGCGACGGCATCGTCGCCCTGGTCTCCACCGCCGAGGGCAAGGCCAGCATCGTCGTTGCCGTGGCCCCCGGCCTCGCCGGCCGCTTCAGCGCTGTCGACCTCGTCCGCGCCGCGAGTGCCGCTGTCGGCGGCAAGGGCGGCGGCGGGCGGCCGGACATGGCCCAGGCCGGCGGCCCCGATGCCGGCAAGGCCGACGAGGCGCTCGCCGCCATCCGCGCCGCCATCGCGGGGTAGCAACCCTTGCGGCGGCCGCGCGGCACTCCTACCTGCGAAACACCAGCAAGGAGCCGCGCGATGCCCGCCCGCAAGCCCGCCCTGATGCTCGCCGCCGCCGCCCTGGCACTGGCCACGCCCGCCGGCGCCCATCACGGCTGGGGCAGCTACGACGCCTCCAAGGTGCTCACCATCACCGCCCCGGTGCAGCACCTGGACTGGAGCAACCCGCACGCCCATCTGCGTCTGACCCACGAGCAGGAGGAATGGGAGGCCACCCTCGCCCCCCTCTCGCGCATGCAGTTGCGTGGCCTCACGCAGGAGATGCTGATGCCCGGCGCCACCGTCACTGTCGTGGGCTACGCTTCCACCCGCACGCCGCGCGAGATGCGCGCCGAGCGGATCATCGTCGCCAGCAAGACCGTCGAGCTGCGCTAGCTTCGTGGAGACGCTCCAGGGCCTGCTCGCGGCCTACGAAGCCTCCGCCCTCGGTCTCGCCGCCCGCGGCACTGTCTGGCTCTATCCGGCAGCGAACCTGCTGCACGTGCTCGGCGCCGCCCTGCTGCTCGGCGCCATCGCGGTGTTCGATGTCGCGGTGCTGCGCGCCAGCCGTTTCGTCGGCGCCATCGGCCGCGCCGCTTGGCCGATCGCCGCCTTCGGCCTCGCGCTGCAACTCGCCACCGGCCTGGTGCTGTTCGCCGCCGAGGCCACCACGATGGCGTGGAACCCGGCCTTCCTGGGCAAGCTGGCGGCGATCGCCATCGGCATTGCCAACCTGGCCTTGTTCCACTGGCGCTTCAGCGGATCGATCGCCGAGGGGCTGGTGATGCCCGGCGCCAAGGCCCTGGCCGGCGTGTCCCTGGTTGCTTGGACCGTGACGGTCCTTGCGGGGCGCGGGATCGCCTATCTCTAGCTGTGCAGGCCGGGCGCCTCGTGCCCGGTGCGCGCGACGTATTCGGAATACCCGCCGTCGTACTGGTGCACGCCCTCTTCAGTCAGCTCCAGCACGCGGTTCGACAGCGCGCCCAGGAAGTGCCGGTCGTGCGAGACGAACAGCATGGTGCCTTCGTACTGCGACAGCGCGGTGATCAGCATCTCCTTGGTCGCCATGTCGAGATGGTTGGTCGGCTCGTCCAGCACCAGCAGGTTGGGCGGGTCGTAGAGCATCAGCGCCATCGCCAGCCGGGCCTTCTCGCCGCCAGACAGCACACGGCACTTCTTGTCGATATCGTCGCCGGGGAAGCCGAAGCAGCCGGCCAGCGCGCGCAGCGAGCTTTGCGCGGCGCGGGGGTGTTCCGACTCCAGCGCCTCGAACACGGTCCGGTCGCCGTCCAGCACCTCCATCGCGTGCTGGGCGAAGTAGCCCATCTTCACGCTGCCGCCGACCGCCACGCTGCCGGCGTCGGGGGCCGTCGTGCCGGCGACCAGCTTCAGCAGGGTGGACTTGCCGGCGCCGTTGACGCCGAGCACGCAGCAGCGCTCGCGGCGGCGCACCAGCAGGTCGAGGCCCTGGTAGATCACGCGGCTGCCGTAGCTTTTGTGCACGCCCTTCAGCGCGACCACGTCGTCGCCCGAGCGCGGGGCAGGGGGGAAGTCGAAGGCCAGCGTCTGGCGGCGGCGGGGCGGTTCGACGCGGTCGATCTTCTCCAGCTTCTTCACCCGGCTCTGCACCTGGCTGGCGTGCGAGGCGCGGGCCTTGAAGCGCTCGATGAACTTGATCTCCTTGGCCAGCATCGCCTGCTGGCGTTCGAACTGCGCCTGCTGCTGCTTCTCGTTCAGCGCGCGCTGCTGCTCGTAGAAGGCGAAGTTGCCGGAGAAGCTGATCAGCGTGCCGCCGTCGATCTCGATGACGCGGCCGACCACGCGGTTCATGAACTCGCGGTCGTGCGAGGTCATCAGCAGGGCGCCGTCGTAGCCGGCGAGGAACTGCTCCAGCCAGATCAGGCTCTCGAGGTCCAGATGGTTCGAAGGCTCGTCGAGCAGCATGACATCGGGGCGCATCAGCAGGATGCGAGCCAGCGCCACGCGCATCTTCCAGCCGCCGGACAGCGCGCCCACGTCGCCATCCATCATCTCCTGGCTGAACGACAGCCCGGCCAGCACTTCGCGGGCGCGGCTTTCCAGCTCGTAGCCGCCCAGCGCCTCGAAGCGGCCCTGCACCTCGCCGAAGCGCTCGATGATCTCGTCCATGCGCGCCATCTGGTCCGGGTCCGCCATGGCGGCTTCCAGCGAGCGCAGTTCCGCGGCGACGCCGGAGACATCGCCCGCGCCGTCCATCACCTCGGCGACGGCGGAGCGGCCGGACATTTCGCCGACATCCTGGCTGAAGAAGCCGATGGTGACGCCGCGATCGACCAGCACCTGGCCTTCATCCGGCTGCTCCTGGCCGGTGATCATGCGGAACACCGTGGTCTTGCCGGCGCCGTTCGGGCCGACGAGGCCGATCTTCTCGCCACGCTGGAGTGCGGCCGAGGCCTCGATGAACAGGAGCTGGCGGCCGTTCTGCTTGGTGACGTTGTCGAGACGGATCATGGGGGCCTGGACCGATTGCGGCGCGCCTTATGCCACGGCTTGTGTGCGCCGCACCATCACGCGCGCGCCGCCTCTGCCTTGCCGTCCGCGCGCCCCAGCATACCGACCAGCAGCGCCGCGCCAAGGCAGATGACCGCGGCGGCGATGAAGATCGGCAGGTAGCTGCCCAAATGGTCGCGCAGCACGCCGCCGAGGAACGCCGCGAGGCCGCTGCCGACCTGGTGGATGGCGTTGATCCAGCCATACATCAGCCCACCGCGCGCCTGGCCGAAGTGCTGGGTGCAGAGGCGCACCATCGGCGGGACGGTGGCCACCCAGTCGAGCCCGTTGATGGCGATGATGATCCAGAAGCCGACCTGGCTGTCGAAGCTGAACGGCAGGAAGGCGAGCGCGATGGCCCGGGTGACGAAATACACGCCGAGCAGAAGCCGCGAATCGAACCGGTCGGTCAGCCAGCCGGAGGCCAGCGCGCCGATCACGTTGAACACGCCCATCACCGCCATCACGCCGGCGCTGGCCACCGGCGACAGGCCGCCATCGATGCAGGCCGGGATCAGGTGGGTGCCGACGAAGCCGTTGGTGGTGGCGCCGCAGATGATGAACGAGGCCGCCAGCAACAGGAAGGTCCGGTCGCGCAGCCCCTCGCCGAGGGCGCGCACGGTGCGCAGGAAGGGGTTGCCCTCCTGCACCGGAACGGGATGCGGCGCGCCGCGGTCGCCGTAGGGGGCGAGGCCGATGTCGGAGGGGCGGTCGCGCATGCCCCAGGCGATCAGCGGGATCAGGACGGCGATGGCGCCGGCGACGGCGAACACCATCGCCCGCCAGCCGGCCGTCTGCGCCAGCCACGCCAGAACGGGCAGCAGCAGCAGCGTGCCGGCGGCGGCCCCGGCGGTGAGCGCGCCGGTGACCAGGCCGCGATGGGTGGTGAACCATCGCCCGGCCACCACCGGGACCAGCACCATCGAGATCACGCCGCCGCCAAACCCGGCGACGAGGCCCCACAGCACGGTCAGGTGCCAGGGCGAGGTCATGAACGGCGTCAGCCCCGCACCCGCGACGATCAGCGCCAGCGAGGCGAGCAGGGTGCGGCGCACGCCCCAGCGGTCCATCACCGCGACGGCGAAGGGGCCGATCAGGCCGTAGAGCAGGAGGTTCATGCCGAAGGCGAAGGAGATGCCGCCGGTGCTCCAGGCGAACTCGGCCTGCAACGGCAGCAGCAGCACGCCGGGGGCGGCGCGCATGGCGGCGGAGACGGCGAGGACCAGGCAGGTCAGGCCCGCGACGACCCAGGCGTAGTGCAGGCGTGGCATGGCGGTTCTCCCCTGGGCCTGGATAGCCGGGGCGCGGGAATTTCACCAGCCGGGGACTGCGCCTTGGTCGGCTGTTAACCCATCGCGACGTTACTGCGGCGATCCACCGCCTGTTTCAGGATTCCCCATGCTCGCTTCGCTTTCCATCGCCTGGCGCATCCATCTCACCACCCTTGTGGCCGTGCTTGGGCTGCTGGCCATCGGGATGGTGGCGATGCTGCACTCCACACGGCAACAGGAGGCGGCGCGGCGGGACGTGCTGCGCCATGTGGTCGAATCCGCCTCCGCCATCGCGGCCGGCTTCCATGCCGAGGAAATCGCGGGCCGGCTGCCGCGCGCCGAGGCGCAGGCGCGGGCGGCGGTCGCGATGCGCGCGATGCGCTACCGCGGCGAGGAGTATGTCTGGGTGAACGACATGCATCCGCGCATGATCATGCACCCCTTCCGGCCGGACCTGGAAGGCAAGGACATCGGCGCGTTCGCCGATCCCTCGGGCTTCCGGTTGTTCGAGGCGTTCGTCGCCAAGGTGCGGCGGGACGGCGCGGGGGTGGTGCCGTATCTCTGGCCTCGCCCGGGCAGTGCGGCGCCGGTGGAGAAGATGTCTTTCGTGCAGGGCTTCGCGCCGTGGGGCTGGGTGATCGGCTCCGGCCTGTATGTCGACGACCTGCGCGCCGAGCAGCGCGCCACGCTGCTGCTCGACCTCGGCGTCGTGCTGGCCGCGGCACTGGCGGTCGGGCTGTTCGCGGCCTGGGTGGCGCGCGGCATCGTGCGCCCTCTGCGCCGCATCACCGCTGCCACCGCCGCGCTGGCCGACGGGGCCCTCGACACCGACATCCCCGACCGGGACAGGCGGGACGAGGTGGGCGTGCTGGCCCGCGCGCTGGAGGGCTTCCGCCAGGACGGCATCGCAAAGCGCCGGCTGGAGGGCGAGGCGCGCGCCGAACGGGCGCAGCGCGACCGCCGGCAGGCGGCGATGGAGCGGCATACCGCGGATTTCGGCGGCTCGGTCTCCGGCGTGATGCGCATGCTGTCCGCCTCGGCCGAGGTGATCCGCGCCACCGCGGTCAAGGTCGCCGAGGCCGGGCGCGCCACCCGCGATGGCGCGAAGGCCAGCCGCGAGGGGGCGGACCATTCGAGCGCCAGCCTGTCCCAGGTTGCTGCCGCGACCGAGGAACTGTCGTGCAGCGTGGACGAGATCGCCCGCCAGGTGGCCGGCGCGGCCGATGCCGCTGCCCGGGCGGTGGCCAGCGCCGAATCAACCACCGTGCGCATCGCCGGGCTGTCGGCCGCGGCGGCCGAGATCGGCACCGTGGTGCAGCTGATCCACGACGTTGCCGGCCGCACCAATCTCCTGGCGCTGAATGCCACGATCGAAGCCGCGCGCGCCGGCGAGGCGGGGCGCGGCTTTGCCGTGGTGGCGTCCGAGGTGAAGCAGCTTGCCGAGCAGACCCGCCGCGCTACCGAGGAGATTTCCCGCCATGTCGCCGGCATCCAGTCCGCGACCGGTGCCGCCGTGCATGCCGTGGCGGAGGTGGGCGAGGCGATCGGCCACGTCAACGGCATCGCCGCCGCCATTGCCGCGGCCGTGGAGGAGCAGGGGGCGGCGACGCGGGAGATTGCCGGGCAGGTCACCGGCGTGTCGGCCCGGACCATGGAGGTGAACCAGGCGATGCTCACGCTGACCCACATGGCCGAGGACAGCATGCAGGCCGGTGACGCGGTGCTGACGTCGGCCGGCGAAGTCGCCAAGGTGGCCGAGACGCTGCGTGCCGAGGTGGACCTGTTTCTGGAGGCGGCTCAGGGCGCGGGGCAGGAGCGGCGCCGACAGGAGCGGATCCTTGGGCTGGATATCGCGTGCAGCCTGGTGCTGCCGGGCGCTGCCGCGCGGCCGGCGCGGATCATGGACGTGGCTCTCGGCGGCGCGGCGGTGCGCCTCGACGGCGCGCATTCGCTGGTGGCGGGCATGGCTGTCGGCATCCAGTTGGCTGGCGAGCCCAGTGTTGCCCACGGGCGCGTGGCCCGCGTGACGGGCGATACCGTCGCGGTGGTGTTCCGCCAGGATGCCGAAACCCTGGCTATGGTCGCTCGCCTGATCGCGGGCCTGGGCGATGGGGCGGCGAAGGCGGCCTGACGGGCGCTATTCCCCGCGCAGTCCGCGCACGAACCCGGCGTTCCAGCGCGCGTAGCCCGGCTGCACGAAGGCGAGCTTCTCGCGCAACAGGCGGTGGGCGTCGGCCAGGCGGTGGAACGGGATCGACGGGTAGAGGTGGTGCTCGGCGTGGAACGGCATGTCCCACATCAGCAGGCGCACGATGCGGTTGGTCAGCGTGGTGCGGGTGTTGGTCAGGCCGTTGCGGTCCAGCGTGCAGCCGGTGTGTTCGGCGAGCAGGTAGCCGCGCAGGAAGGGTTGGCCGATCAGCTGGGGGATGATCCAGAACAGGAACGGCGTCTGCCAGCCCCAGATGAGCGCCGAGCCGATAGCCAGGGTGGCGACGGTGAGCGACATGGCGCGCACGCTGCGGATGACGCCGGGGCGCTGGCGGTCGTTGATGTAGAAGTATTTCGCCCCGCGCATGTCGCCGCGCCAGGCGTCGGCGATCATGGTCAGGCGGGCGCGGAAATAGCCGGCGCCGAGGATGCGCAGCGCGTACTGTCCCAGCGTCTTCGGCTCCGGCAGCATCAGCTCGGGGTCCTGGCCGGGGACGTTGGTGTGGCGGTGATGGATGTAGTGGAACGCGGCATAGAAGTGGCTGGACTGCAGCGCCGGCAGGAAGGTGAGCCAGCCGACGATGGCGTTGGCGCGCGGCGAGGTGAACACCGTCTGGTGCATGGTCTCGTGCGAGGGGGCGAACAGGGCGACCTGCACCAGGCCGAGGGCGAGCAGGGCGGGCAGCAGCACCCAGCCCTCGGCGACCGCGACCCACCAGCCGGCGAGGCCCAGCAGGGCGACGTGGATCACCAGCCGGATGGTGCCGGGCCAGTTGGAGCGGACGGAGAGGGCGCGCAACTCGTCCTGCGCGAGGACGCGGTCGGTGGTGGTCATTGTATGCTCCCGGGGGTGGCCGATTTGGCCACGCCCCGGGGGCAGGGCGCAACGGGAATCAGCGCATTTGGGGCGGCAGGCAGAAGGCGAAGTCGCAGCCCTGGTCGGCCTGGGTTACCTCGTCGATGTAGAGCTTGAGGTAGCCGCGGTCGCTGCCGGGATGGGCCGGCGGCGGCACCCATTCGGTGCGGCGGCGGGCGAGCTCGGCATCGTCGACCAGCAGGTCGATGGTGCGCCTGGTGGCGTCGAGGCGGATGCGGTCGCCGTTCTGCACCAGGCCGAGCGGGCCGCCTACGGCGGATTCCGGGGTGATGTGCAGCACGATGGTGCCGAAGGCGGTGCCGCTCATGCGCGCGTCGGAGATGCGGACCATGTCCTTGACGCCGGTGCGGGCGAGCTTCTTGGGGATCGGGATGTAGCCGGCCTCGGGCATGCCGGGGGCGCCCTTGGGGCCGGCGTGGCGCAGCACCAGCACGTCGTCGGCGGTGACGTCGAGGTCGTCGGAATCGAGGCGGGCTGCCATGTCGGCCAGCCCGTCGAACACCACGGCGCGGCCTTCGTGGACCATGAGCTTCTCGCTGGCCGCCGAGCGCTTGATCAGCGCGCCGCCGGGGGCGAGGTTGCCGCTGAGCACGGCCAGCCCGCCGCCGACGGCGATCGGGTTCGACGCCGATCGGATCACGGTCTGGTTCGGCACGTCCTCGGCGCCGGCGGCATAGTCGGCCAGGGTGCCGCCGGTGACGGTCAGTGTCGACAGGTCGAGGTGACGGGAGATTTCCTTCAGCAGCTTCGGCACGCCGCCGGCCCAGTGGAAATGCTCCATGTAGTGGTCGCCGGAGGGCTTGAGGTCGACCAGCACCGGGACTTCGAGGCCCATGCGGTCGAACGCCTCCATGTCGATGCGGATGCCCAGGCGGGCGGCGACGGCGGTGAAATGCACGACCGCGTTGGTCGAGCCGCCGATCGCCTGCAGCACGGTGAAGGCGTTGCGGAAGGCGGCCGCCGTCATGATGTCGGACGGCTTGCGGCCGGATTTCGCCAGCGCCACGGCGGCGGCCCCGGAGGCCTCGGCGAGGCGGATGCGGTCGGCGTGGGTGGCGGGCGCGGAGCCGGCGCCGGGCAGGCACATGCCGAGGGTTTCCGTCATGCAGCCGACGGTGCTGGCGGTGCCCATCACCATGCAGGTGCCCTTCGTCGGCGCGAGGCGGCCGGAGATGGCGTCGATCTCGGCCTCGTCGATGCGGCCGGCGCGGAAATCGGCCCACATGCGGCGGCAATCGGTGCAGGCGCCGAGCACCTCGCCCTTGTGGTGGCCGACCAGCATCGGGCCGGTGGGCAGCACGATGGCGGGGATGTCCGCACTTGCCGCACCCATCAGCAGCGCCGGGATGGTCTTGTCGCAGCCACCGATCAGCACGACGGCGTCCATCGGCTGGGCGCGCACCATCTCCTCGGTGTCCAGCGCCATCAGGTTGCGCAGGAACATGCTGGTGGGGTGGGAAAAGCTTTCGTGGATCGAAACGGTCGGGAAGGCCATGGGCATGCCGCCGGCCAGCATGATGCCGCGCTTGGTCGCCTCGATCAGGTCCGGCACGTTGCCGTGGCAGGGGTTGAAGTCGCTGTAGGTGTCGGTGATGCCGATGATCGGCCGGTCGAGCGCGTCATCCGTGTAGCCCATCGCCTTGATGAAGACGCGGCGCATGAACAGGGAGAATTCAGCGTCGCCATAGGTGGCGAGGCCCTTGCGCAGGCCCGTCTTTTTTTCGTTCGAACCGGCCGACATCGCCTTACTCCGCCGCCTGCTGCACCGGGGCGAGGCCCGGCACTGGGGCGTTCGTGATCGCGCTCATGCGCTCGCGCACGTCCGACAGGGTGAAGCGCAGATCGGCGACGTTCGGGTTGGCCTTCATGGCCGCGACGATCGGGCCGGCGAGATAGGCCTCCGCGCTGGCGCGCGTGTCGAACAGGTAGATGCCGCCGACATTGTTCCCTTCGCCGTCGAGCCAGATCTTCCACTGGAGGCCGGCGACGGCGAGGAATTTCTGCCCGGTCGCGTCGGTGTAGCGCTTGGCCCACTCCTCGGCGGTGACGTTCTGGAAGCGGTAGTTGATCTGCAGCACGACCATGGCGGGTCCTCCTGTGTTTGGGTCAGACTAGGGCATCCGTATCGTGGCGCGATAGGCGTGCCATGTCGCGTGGCCGAGCAGCGGGAGCGTGACCGCCAGGCCCACATAGCCGAGCAGGAGCCCTGCGCCGGCGAACAGCACGACCAGGGCTGCCCATACCATCATCGTGCGCGCGTTCAGCACCACGGCGACCACGCTGGTCACCACCGCTTCCAGCATGCCCACCTTGCGGTCGAGCATCAGCGGCAGCGAGAAGGCGCCGGCGGCGAAGGCCAGCGCCGCCATCGCGCCGCCGACCAGCGTGCCGACGCCGAGGAACGAGAGGCCCGAGGCGGTGAACAGCGTGGCGTTCAGCAGCGCCTGCACGTCCATCATCGAATACGGGAAGAAGATCGCGAAGATCAGCGCCGCGAAGCGCATCCACAGCACCAGGAACGCGACCAGGGCGAGGCCCAGGTACAGGATCGGGCCAGGATTCGCCCGCCAGGCCGCCAGCGCGCCGGACAGCGTGGCGCGTCGCCCGGCCTCCACCTCGCGGCTGACGGCGTAGTAGCCGACGGTCAGCGCGGGGCCGACCAGCATGAAGCCGACGATCAGCGGCGCGGTCAGGTGGAAGTAGCCCGCCATCACCAGGCCGACGGTCAGGACCAGCCCGACGACCACCACGATCATGCCGAGGGCGATGCTGACGCGCGGGGTGGCGCGGAAATCGCGCCAGCCGGCGGCGAGCCAGCGGAACGGCTCGTCGGTGCCCACGGCGCGGACACGGTCGGCGTAGGGCAGGCCGGTACGGGCGAAATCCGCCCCTGCGTTGTCGGACATGGTCGTTCCCCGCGAAGCCGTTGCTTCAGGGCGAGTATTGCGCGCGTTCAGCGAACGACAAAGAAGCGAATCAACACCCCATCCGGGTGGCGCTGGCCGGTGGCGACGAAGATGTGGCGGGCGAGCCATTCATGCGGGCCGGCGGGCGCCTCGAACACCGGGGTGGTGCGGAAATAGATCAGGCCGGGGTCGACCGCCTCGCCGGCGTTCAGGCGGGCGAGCACCTCCGGCGGCCCGTGGCGCAGGCCGCGGTTGACCACGCCGATCAGCGTGCCGTCGGCCGCCTCGATCGTGTAGCGCGCGGTGAGGTCGATCAGCCCGTCGGGCTGGACGAGTTGCCAGTCCGCACCACCGGGGATCACGCGGCCGGTGAGCAGCGGTCCCGCGACGGTGCCGCCGGTGATCGGGATCACCCGGCGCTCGCCGCCATGCACCTGGCCGAGCGAGAAGCGCGGCGAGACGGACACGGCGGCCTCGAAGGCGAATTCCAGGGCGGGCAGGGGATGTTGCATCGGCGCAGCCTGCCCGGGCGGCGCTTGCGGGGCAAGTTGGGCTTGGGCAGAAGCGAGGAATAACGAAGGAGAGTTTCCATGGAGCTGAACGGCATCTCGGCCATCGTCACCGGCGGCGCCTCGGGCCTCGGTGGCGCCACCGCGCGGGCCCTGGCGGCCGGCGGGGCGCGCGTGGCCATCGTCGACGTCAACCGCGAGGCGGCCGAGGCGGCGGCGCGAGAACTCGGCGGCATCGCCTGCGTGTGCGACGTGGCCGATGCCGAGGCGGGCGAGCGGGCCTTCGCGGCCGCGAGGGAGGCGCATGGTCCGGTGCGCGTGCTGGTGAACTGCGCCGGCATCGGCACCGCCGGGCGCATCGTCGGCAAGGAGGGGCCGCTTGCGCTCGGCGCTTATGAGCGGGTGATCCGGGTGAACCTGATCGGCACGTTCAACATGCTGCGCCTGGCCGCCGCCGAGATGAGCGCCGCAGACCCGCTGGCGGAAGGCGAGCGCGGCGTGATCGTGAACACCGCCTCGGTGGCGGCCTATGAGGGGCAGGTGGGGCAGGCGGCCTATGCCAGCTCCAAGGCCGGGGTGGTCGGGCTGACGCTGCCGGCGGCGCGGGAGCTGGCGCGGTTCGGCGTGCGCGTGGTGACGATCGCGCCCGGGCTGTTCATGACGCCGATGATGGCCAGCCTGCCGGCGGAGATCCAGGCCTCGCTCGGCGCCTCGGTGCCCTATCCCGCCCGGCTCGGCCAGCCCGAGGAGTATGCGGCGCTGGCGCTGCACATCGTCGCCAACCGGATGCTGAACGGCGAGACCATCCGGCTCGACGGCGCGTTGCGCATGGCGCCGCGCTAGCCTTCAGCAGTCGTCGTCGGCGCGCGGGTCGGACAGGCGCTTCAGCAGGGCGAGCAGCTGCACCCGCCCGTCCGCGCCCAGCCGCGCGGCCAGTTTCGCCTCGTGGGCGGCCGCCTTGGCCTCCAGCCGTGCCAGGGTCTCGGCGCCGAGGCGGGTGAGGAACAATCCGCGCGCCCGCCGGTCCCCGGGCACCGGCCGCCGCTCGGCCAGGCCGCGCGCCGCCAGGGCGTCAAGCAGTGGCACCAGGTTGGCCGGCTTGATGTCGAGCGCGAAGCCGACCTGGGCCTGGCGCAGGCCGGGGTTGCGGTGCAGCACCACCAGCACGGCGAAGGGCAGGGCGCGCATGTCCTCGTCGGCGAGGGCGGCATGGAGCCCGTCCATCGCGCTGGCCTGCGCCCGGCGCAGCGCGTGATGCAGCATGGCGACGAGCGGACCGAGATCGACGGCGCCACCGTCGTCCGCAGGCTCGCCGTCGCCGTCCGCGGCCCGCGTCGCGCCATCGTGCCGGTCGGTGGGCGGCGTGCTCATGGCGGGCAGGCTACGCGGCAGGCGGGCGCGCGCCAAGGGATGCGGCGATGCTGTAGCCGGGCTGTAAGGAAGGTGTGGCATTTCGTCTTGTAACATCCGAGTAACGCCGCTCGTTACACTGCCGGGTGGCCGCAGGACAGGACACTCATCGATGCCGAGGAAAATCCCGACCATCATCCCATTCCAGCGCCCCGCCACCGCATCCGGCTGGCGCGCCGACAAACGCGGCGGCGTGGCGCTGTGGGTTGCCATGGCGGTGCCGCTGTTCCTGGTCGCCGGGGGCATCGCGCTCAATGTCAGCAACGGCATGCTCGCCCGCCAGGGCATCCAGCTCGCCGCCGACCTCGGCGCCCAGGCCGGCGCGATCTCCTACGGCCGCGATGTCGATGCCCAGCGCGCCGCCACGGCGGCGGCGGACATCGCCGAGATGAACGGCATCGCCCCCGGGGCGGGCAGCCGGACCTGGAACTCCGGCGCGATGACGCTCACTTCCGGCAACACCACCATCGCCATCGGCCCCGGCGTCACCGATCCTTCCCGAACCTCCATCGCCGTCACGGTCGCGCGCCCGGTTCCGATGGCCTTCGCCAGCCTGCTCGGCAGCGGCGCCACCCGCACGGTCAGCGCCAATGCGGTGGCCGAGGCCTGGAATCTCCCCGCACCCGGTGGCGCCGGCGCGGCACCCTGCGTCATCGCCCTGCACCCGACGAAAGCGATGGCGATCAAGGTCGACAACATGGGCCGCATCAACAACCCGGGCTGCGCCATCGTCGCCAACTCCAGCTCGTCCGGCACCAGCATGAACGCCGCCATCTATCTGAACAGCGGCACGCTCAAGGGCTCGTCGATCGGCACGCCGGGCAAGGCCTGCCTGTCCAACAGCGGCTCGAACACCGTCTCGCCCACCATCCCGAACAACGGCTGCATCTCGCCCGGCACCGCGCCCGCCGCCGATCCCTTCGCCGCGCTGCCGATCCCCTCGCCCGTCCAGCCCAGCGGCTGCTCGGTCAATGCCACCTACGGCGCCTGCTGCATCCCGCCGATCACCGGCACGGTCAGCGGCGTCGCCTCGACCGCGACCAACGTGGTCAACAAGCAATACACGAACTGGCAGTCGACCCCGCGCACCTTCAGCACGGCCAATGGCGGCGTGTTCTGCGGCAACACCTCGATCGGCGGCAACAGCACCCCCGACCAGTTCGCCCCGGGCGTGTACTACGTGATCAACGGCAACCTGACGTTCAACAACTCGAACATCACCCTGGCGAACGGCGTCTCCTTCGTGCTGCTCGGGCGCAACGGCGGCAACCCTGGCGCGATCAGCTGGACCAACTACTCCAACACCTACGCTCTCACCGCCCCCGCCACCGGCCCGACCGCCAACATCCTGTTCTGGCAGACCTGCAAGGCCGACGGCACCGCGCCGACCAACACCATGGCCGGCGGCTCGACGCTGACGATGGCCGGCGCCTTCTACGCCAAGTGCGGCGAGCTCAACATGACCAACAACATCCAGATGAACGCGGCCAGCGGCGCGACCTTCCGCGTCGTCGCCAACTCGATCTATGTGGCGGGCTCGGCCGGCATCAACGCCTCCACCCCCGCCGCTGCCGCCACCACCGCGGACGTGGCGCTGGTGCGATGACCCGCCGCCGCTCGTCCTGGCTCGGGCGGCGCGCCGCCGCCGCGGTGGAGGTCGCCGTCACCTTCCCCATCGTGCTGGTCCTGTTCGGCAACCTGGTCGACTACGGCCTGATGCTCCGCCGCCATGCCCAGCTGGCCGCCGGCGTCGGCAACGCGGCGGGCTATGCCTCGCAGGTGGGGGCGGACGCCGCGGCCGCGACGCTGCAATCGATCGCGACGACCAGTTCCTGGCTGGCCGGCGCCACCGCATCGGCCAGCGCCGTCGCCTGCCATTGCCCCACCGGCACGCCGCGCGCGCTGGGGGCGGCGGTCGTCTGCACCACCACCTGTCCTGACGGGGCGGTCGCGCAGCGCTACCTGACCGTCACCGGCACCTACAGCTACGTGCCGCTGTTTCCCCAGGTGATCGGGGCGGCGGCCCGCACGCTCACCCATTCGGCGACGGTGATGGTGCGATGAGGCGCTGGGCCCGACTTGTCCGCGAACGGCGCGCCGTGGTGTCGGTCGAGTTCGCCGCGGCCGGGATGCTGATGGTGGTCATCACGACGGGCCTGGTCGGCGCCGGCCTGATCAGCTGGACCCGCAGCGGGCTGCAGGCGGCAGCACACGCCACCGCGCGCTGCGTGGCGCTCGGCGCGCCGAGCTGCGCGTCGCCCTCCGCCTATGCCGCCACGCTGGCCGGCCAGTGGGTGTTTCCCGGGATCATCTCCGCCGCCGACGTCTCGGTCACGCAGGCGACATCGTGCAACGGGGCCACCGGCCAGTACACGCGGGTGACGATCACCGGCAACCACTGGATCGGCAGCGTCCTGCCCGCCGGGCAGAACACCATCACCATCTCGGTCACGGCCTGCCACATCTCGGCGGCCTGAGGCTACGCCTCAGCTGAACAGCACCCGAGGCGGCGCCTCAGCTGAACAACAACTGCCCGCCGTCCACGGTGATGGTCTGCCCGGTCACCCAGCGGGCCATCGGCGAGGCGAGGAACAGCACGACATCGGCCACCTCCTCCGGATGGCCGAGCCGCCCGAACGGGATCGCGCGCTTCACCGCGTCGTACACCGGCGAGCCTTCCTCGCGGCGCTTCTCCCAGGTGCCGCCGGGGAACTCGATCGAGCCTGGCGCCACCGCGTTCACCCGGATGTTCTTCCTGGCCCACATCGCGGCCTGGCTGGCGGTGTAGCTGTTCACCGCCGCCTTCACCGCCGCGTAGGGGGCCGAGCGGGTGGAGGCGCGCACTGCGGAGATCGACGAGACCGACACGATGGCCCCGCCGCCGGCCGCCTCCAGGTGGGGCAGGGCGGCCTGGCTCGCGCGCACCACCGCCATCACGTCCACCTGCATGCCGGCGGCCCAGCCGGCCTCGTCGTCGCTCATGCCGAAGCCGGAAGCGTTGTTCACCAGCACGTCGATCCCGCCCAGCGACGCGGCGGCGGCTGCGATGTAGCCGGCGATCGCCGCGGCGTCGGACAGGTCGCAGGGCGCGGCGTGGGTCGGGTGGCCGTGCTTCGCCAGTTCGGCCCGCGTCGCCTCCAGCCCGGCCGCGCCGCGCGCGCAGATCGACACCGCGGCGCCGCCGGCGGCGAAGCCATGGGCGATTGCCCGCCCGATGCCGCGGCTGCCGCCGCACACCACCACCCGCTTGCCGGTGAAATCCAATGCCATGTCGCGATCCTCGCCTTGCCTTCGGGCGCGCAGTCTCGCGGCATCCGCACGGCCGGGCAAGTCCGCGCCGCCGCGCCCGGGATCAGTCCGAGATGATGTGGAGGACATCCTCCAGATGCGACGCGGAAGCGAGCATCACGCGCTGCAACGGGAATGCCATTTCCTCGACGAAGTAGATCCCGACCGACAGCCCCGCGGCCAGCGCGATCAGCGCCACCATCCCCGTGCGCCGCGGCCCGGCGAGCGCGCCGAGCGTGGCCAGGCCGAGCATCGTCCAGGTTAGCAGCACAGCTTCGAGCCAGGGCGACGACGTGGGCTGGCGCATCGCGCCCAAGCTGGCACAGGCCTTCAGGAACGATTCCAGCGCCGGGCGAATATCCTGGCCGGCCGCCCCGGCACTGCCCCGGGCGGCGATGCGTTCCACCTCGGCGCGCAATTGCTGGCGCACCGTGGCCGCCGTCGTCCCGCTGTCCGGCACCATGCCCAGGTCGGGGCGCGGAAACACCTCGCGCGACGTGCGGTCGACATAGCGGAACAGCAACTCGCGCGCCGGCTGCCCGTCCTCCCCGGCATGGCGCAATGCGCGGTCGAGCCGGGCCACCTCGCCGGAGAATGCGGCCAAGCGCGCATCCACATCGGCCGATGCGCCGCGCAGGCCGATGACGGCATGGCCGAGCACAATTGTTGCCAGGACCAGCATCCCCGCCACGGTGGCGCGCAGCGCCGGGGACCGTCCGGTCACCACCCAGGCGCCATGCCGCGCATGCACCACCGCACCCGCCGCCACGGAGGCGACGAGGCACAGGAAGGCAAACATGGTCACGCCAAGTTGGTTCACGCCGGCTCCCCGTTTCGTTGCCGAGCGACGAATCGCGCAGCAACGCTTCGCGACAATTAACGACATTCGGGGAGGGCAGCAACAGAAGTTAAGGATATTCGAATGAGCGCAGAGTCGGATCAGCCATGCCGCGCCGCGCATCGGCCACGCTGACCACGCCCGCCACCGGGCGCAGCGCCGCCACGGCTGTCGCGTGGGTTGCCACGTCGAACGCGGCGCAGCCATCCCCCAGCACGAACACCGTGTAGTCGCGCACATGCGCATCGCGCACCGTGCTGGCTACGCCACCATTGGTGACGATCCCGGCCACCAGCAGCCGCTTGATGCCGGCGCGGTTCAGCACCCATTCCAGCCGGCTCATGTAGAAGGCGTTGAACGCCACCTTCTCCACCGCCATGTCCGCCGGCGCCAGTTCGTCCACCAGCGCATGGCCCCAGGTGCCCGGCGCGAAATCACCCGTGCCGAGGAACGGCCGCATCGCGCGCAGGTGCGGCGAGATGAACGGCGCTCCGCCCTTGCCCGGCACCAGGGTGAAATGCGTCGACACCACCCACCCGCCGACACGCCGGATCGCGGCAGCCAGCGGCGCCAGCCGGGGCACCAGGGCGGAAATCTCCGCCCGGCCCAGCCCGGCGCGGCCATAGGCGCCCTCCGGGTGGACGAAGTCGTTCTGCAGGTCGCACAGCAGCAGGGCGGTGGTCGACCAGTCGCCATCCGCCGGCACCAGGGGTTCCGCCATCACGCAGGCTCCAGGATGAGGTTGCCGAACCGGTCCACCCGGCCCGCCAGGCCCGGTTCGACCAGGATGGTCGCGTCTGGCTGTTCCAGCACCGCCGGCCCGGGCACGACGGCACCCACCGGCAGCGCCAGCCGGTCGAACACCGCGGCGTCGCGCCAGAAGCCGAACCACACGGGCCGCGTGCCGCGCGACGCAGCCTCCAGGCTGGCTTCCGGCCCCGGCGCCATGGCGGCGAGGTCGATGCGCGGCCGCGTGCCGATCACGGCACTGCGCAGGTTCAGCACCCGCACCGCGACGCCGGGCATCCGCCGCCCGAACCGCGCGCCATAGGCGGACTCGAACGCGCCAAGCAGGTCGTCGCGCGACGGCGTCCCGCCGCCATCGGCCGCCAGGTCCAGCCGCACCGCCACGGTATGGGTCTGCCCGGCGTAGTTCATGTCGAGCGCATGCTCCACGCCGCGTCCGGTGAAATCCACGCCGGCGCGATCCAGCAGCGGCATCAGCAGCCCCTGTGCGGCATCCATCGCCATGCGCAGCGCCGCCGGGTCGAGGGCATCGAGCATCACGTTCAGCGTCTGCACCCGGTCGTGCCGGAAGTCGGCGATCACGCAGCCCAGCGCCGACGTGACACCCGGAAACCGCGGCACCAGCGCGCGGGCCAGGCCGACCTCGCGGATCAGCGCCCCGGCATGCAGCGCGCCGCCGCCGCCGAACGGCATGAAGGTGAAGCGGCCGGGATCATGCCCGCGCTCGATCGACACCAGCCGCAGCGCGCCGGCCATCCGCGCATTGGCCACGCGCAGGATCGCCTCGGCGGCCGCCATCACGTCAAGCCCCAGCGGTGCCGCCACCTCGCGCGCGATCGCCTCGGAAGCCGCCGCCGCATCGAGCCGCGCCAGCTGCCCGCCGATCGGCCTCGCGGCGTTGATCCGCCCCAGCACCACGTTGGCATCCGTCACCGTCGGGCGCGTCCCGCCCGTGCCGTAGCACACGGGACCGGGCACCGAGCCCGCGCTCTCCGGCCCCACCTGGAGAATCCCGGCCGCGTCGACATGCGCGATCGAGCCGCCGCCCGCGCCGATGGTGGTGATCTCGATCATCGGCGTGCGCACCACCATGCCGAACTCCAGCGTGGTCTGCGCCGCCAGCGCCGGCACGCCGCCCTCCACCAGCGACACGTCGAAGCTGGTGCCGCCGACATCGCCGGTGATGACATCGGGAAAGCCCGACTCGCGCGCGATGTGCGCCGCCGCGATCACCCCCGCCGCCGGCCCCGACAGCGCCGTGCGCACCGGCAGCCGCGCGGCGGTGGCCACGTCCATCACCCCGCCGTTCGACTGCACGATCAGGAACTCGCCGCCGAAACGCTCCCCGCGCAACGCCGCATCAAGCGCCGAGAGATAGCCGCCGACCACCGGCTGCAACACCGCGTTCAGCGCCGTGGTGCTGGTGCGCTCGAACTCGCGGATTTCCGGCAGGATGTCCGACGAAATCGCCAGGTGCGGCGTCGGCCAGACATCGCGCAACGCCGCCAGCGCCGCGCGCTCGTTGGCGGGGTTGGCGTAGCTGTGCAGGAACACGACGCACAGCGCCTTCGCCCCCATCGCCCGCAGCCGCGCCGCCGCCGTGCGCACCGCGTCGAGGTCGACCGGCTCCAGCACCGTGCCATCCGCCAGCGTGCGTTCGGGCACCTCGATGCGCATGTCGCGCTCGATCACCGGGGAGAAATTCCCGGTCAGCCCCCAGGTCTGCCGCCGGTCCCGCCTGCGCATCTCCAGCACGTCGCGGAACCCGGCGGTGGTGATCAGCCCGGCCTTCGCTCCCTTGCGCTCCAGCAGCGCGTTGGTGCCGACCGTGGTGCCGTGCACGATCGCCGCGATGGACGAAGGCGGCGCCATGCCGGCCACGCCGGCCGCGAACCCGTCCGCCTCGCGCCCGCGCTGGCTCGGCACCTTGCCGGTGCGCACCGTGCCGGCCGCCTCGTCGAACAGGAACAGGTCGGTGAACGTCCCGCCGACATCGACGCCGAGGACAAGGCGGCTCATCCGAGATACCCCAGCCGTTCGTCGCGCGCCCGCGCCACCGGATCGCGCTGCGCCGGATCGCCCCAGCCGCCGCCGCCCGGGCTTTCCAGCCGCACCCGCTGCCCGCGCCGCAGCTTCACGCCGACCACCTTGGAGCCCAGCGCCGGCGTGTGCCAGCCGTCATCCTGCTCGTAGGCGACCACATTCATCGCCCCGTTGCCGCCACCCAGCACGCCGCGCGGGGCGAACCGGGCGCGTTCGGCGAACACGAACACCTCGGCCGCCTCCTCCAGCAGCGCGATCTCGTAGATCGCCCCCATCCCGCCGCGATGTTTGCCGTCCCCGCCCGAGCCCTCGCGCAGCGCCCAGCGCGTGAACCGCACCGGATAGGCCGCCTCCATGATCTCCACCGGTGGGATGATGGCGGTCGCGATCGGCGGGTTGCCGTGGCTCAGCCCGTCGCCCTCCGGATTGCCGCCATGCCCGCCGCCGAAGAAGCTGAACATCACCCAGCGTTTGCCCTCGCGCATCCCCGCGATCGAAAGTGCGTTGATGGTGCCATAGGCATTGCCGAACGCCGCCTCCGGCCGGATGCGCGCAAACGCACAGAACAGCACGTCGATGATGCGCAGGATCGTCTCGGTGTAGCCCCCGACGGGCGCCGGCCGCTGCGCATCCAGCAGCGACCCGTCCGGCACGATGATCTCCACGGGATCGAGCACCCCGGCATTGGCCGCCACGTCGGGGAAGATGTGCTTCAGCGCGACATACACGCTCGCCACCGTCGTGCCCCGGCTGATGTTCACCGGCCCCGCGCAGGCCCCGGCCGACCCGGTGAAGTCGATCACCAGCCGCTCCCCGCGCTTCTCGACAGCACAGGCGATGCGCAGCGCGGCATCCACGCGCCCGTCGTTGTCGAGGAAATCCTCCTCCTCCCAGCGCCCGTCCGGAAGTGCGGCCAGGTGCGCCCGCATCTGCCTCGCCGCCCGCGCCGTCAGCTCCGCGAACGCCTCTCCCACCACCGCCGCCCCGGTCTCCGCCAGCAGCGCCGACAGCCGCGCCGCCCCGAGGTCCAGCGCCGAAAGATGCGCGTTCAGGTCCCCCATCGCGCTGCCCGGCAGGCGCGAGGCCGCCAGGATGATGTCCAGGATATCCTGGTCCATCGCCCCCTCGCGGATCAGCCGCACCGGCGGGATCAGCACGCCTTCCTGGAAATACTCGGTCGCCGCCGGGTTGTAGTTCCCCGGCACCGCGCCGCCGACATCGTGCCAATGCCCGACGCTCGCCAGCCAGCAGAACACCGCGCCGTCGACGAACACCGGCCGGATCAGCCGGAAATCGGACAGGTGCGTGCCGCCGAGATACGGGTCGTTGAACGCGAACACATCGCCCTCGCGCGGCGCCCGCTCGCCGGCGAACTTCGCGATCACCGCGCCGACCGCGAACGCCATCACGCCGACGAAGATCGGCAACCCGCCCTTGCCCTGGATCAGCGTCGCCCCGGTCCGCGCGTCGTACAGCCCGTGGCAAGCATCATGCGCCTCGGCGATGGTCGGGTTGAACGCCAGGCGGAACAGCGTCGCATCCATCTCGTCGGCGATCTGCTCCAGCCGCCCCTTCAGGACCGCAAGCGTGACAGGGTCCATTCAGCCCTCGTATTTCCGGCCGGCATCGAGAATGCCCGCCGTGCCCAGCAGCCCCTGCAACCCCTGGAAATCGAACATCCGCGCCCGGAACGCCTCGGTGCTGCCGGTCGCCTTCAGCGAGCCGAAATACTCCTGCGCCGTCTTGGCCAGCGTCCGCACCAGCCCGCCCGGGAAGATCACGATCCGATACCCCATCTCCCCCAGCTCGTCGGTCGAGGCCAGCGGTGTTCGCCCGCCCTCCACCATGTTCGCCAGCAACGGCGCCCGCCCGGCGAAGCGCGCGCAGATCGCCGCCATCTGCGCCCGGTCCTCCGGCGCCTCGATGAACAGCGCGTCCGCCCCAGCTTCCAGATAAAGCTCCGCCCGCTCCAACGCCGCCTCGAACCCCTCGACGGCGATGGCATCCGTGCGCGCCATGATCAGCGCCCGGTCCCGTGCATCCACCGCAGCACGGATCTTGCCCGCCATCTCGGCGGCCGAAATCAGCGACTTGCCCTGCAAATGCCCGCAGCGCTTCGGGTAGGACTGGTCCTCCAGCTGGATCACATCCGCCCCCGCCCGCTCGAACAGCCGCACCGTGCGCTGCGCGTTCAGCGCGTTGCCCCAGCCGGTATCCGCATCGACGATCACCGGCAGCGCCACCCGCTCGCGGATGCGCGCCAGCACGCCTGCCACCTCGATGACGGACACCAGCCCGATATCCGGCCGCCCGAGCAGCGTGTAGGCGATCGAGGCGCCGGACAGGTAAGCCGCCTCAAACCCCGCCGCCTCGCACAAGGCGGCGGACAGCGCGTCATAGATCCCCGGCGCCAGCACCGCGGGGCCTCGGGACAATCGGTCTCGCATGCGCGACTCGCACCAGGTGAAGCGCCGATGCTACCGGCCCCGCCCCCGTATACCAACCGCCCGAAATGCCGACTCTTCCGGCATTTCGGGCGGTTGGTATCGCGCGCCGGGCTGGCCGGCGGCGGCGCGCAGAGCAAAGAGTAATGCCGACCGCCGTCGACCGATCCTTCATCGGTCGACGGCGGTCGGTATTACGGGTAGAGCCGCGCCGCCTCCGTCCGCAGCGCCGCCCGCCCCTCGGCGCGGCTGTAGAACATGTGCCCGCCGGCCCAGGCATGCAGCGCCACGCGCTCCCGCCCCGCGCCCGGCTCGACCATCTCCAACTGCAACGCGCTGCGGAAATACGGCGTCACGATGTCGTACAGCCCATGCACCACCAGCACCCCCAGCGCCGGATCGAGCGCCAGCGCGCTGCGCAGGGCGTTCAGCGATTCCGCCGCCGGCCCGCGCCCGCCGCCCCAGTCCCAGCCGCGGTTCACCGCCTCGTTCAGCACCTCGTACGGCGCTTCCACCTTCCACTCCAATCGTCCGCCATACAGCCCGACCATCGCGGCGGTCAGCGGCGCGCGCAGCCCGTCCAGCACCGGGTCCGGCTCGCGCCCGAACGCGGCGGTCGGGTCGGGATCAGGCATCGTGATGTCGAGGTCGTACAGGCTGGCGATCCGCCCGGCCGGCAGATGCCGCCGGATCACCGACAGGTCGAGCGTCCCGCCATAGCGCCGCACCACGGCCGGATCGAGCCCGGTCAGCGCCGCCACCTTCGCGCTGCGCCGCGCCACCGCCTCGGGGTCGGACCCGCGCAGCAGGTCGCGCAGATACTCCCCGGCGGCATAGGCCTCGGCATCCGCCACCTCCGCCCGCCGCGTCGCCCGACGTGTGGCCGCCACCAGCGTCGGCAGCGTCGCCACGAACTGCATCGGGTCCATCGCCTGGCTGCGCCCGCCGAAATCCAGCACCGGCGACACCAGCACCAGCCCTCGCAGCCCAACGCCGTGCGACTGCGCCAGCGTCCGCGCCAGCCGGGGCCCGCGGAACCCGCCATAGCTCTCGCCTGCCAGGAACTTCGGCGATTGCATCCGCCCCGCCTGCACCAGCCAGCGCCTGATCGCCCCGGCGATCGCGTCGATGTCGCCCCCCACCGACCACACCCGCTTGCGCAACTCATCGCCGGTCGCCAGGAACTTGCTGTATCCCGTGCCCACCGGATCGATGAACACTAGGTCGGTGAACGCCAGCCACGTCTCGGCATTGTCCACCAGCCCGGTCGGCATCGACGGCGCCATGCCGCCCAGTTCCAGCCGCCACGGCCCCATCGCGCCGATATGCAGCCACGCCGAGGACGCGCCGGGCCCGCCATTCACCGCGAACGTCACCGGCCGCCGCGCCCCGTCCGCGCCCTCGAGCGTGTAGGCGACATAGGCCACCGCCGCCTGTGGCGCGCCCTGCCCATCGGCCAGCGTCACGCTCCCGGCCGTGGCCGCGAAGCGCAGCGTCCGCCCGCCGACCGCGAGCGCGTGCTGTGTGGTCCGCGCCGCCGGCAACAACTCCGGACGCGGGGCAGGGGGCGGGCTCGCCCTCTCCTGCGCCCAGGCGCCGCCCGACACCAACCCGGCACCGATCCCACCCAGCACCGCCCGCCGCTGCAAACCCATCGCCGCGCTCCTCATGGCTGCGGCGCCCGCACCGCCGCGGCCTCCCGCAACTGCCCGCCGCCGGCACCGGCCTCCAGCACCAACTGCCGGTCGTGCATCTCCGCGACACTCGGCCGATGGGCGATCGACACGATCGTCGTCCCCGGCAAATGCCGCCGCAGCAGCGCATACAGGTGTGCCTCCGCCTCCGGGTCCAGGCTCGCCGTCGCCTCGTCGAGGAACAGCCAGTCGGGCCGCGCCAGCAGCGCGCGGGCCACCGCCACCCGCTGCTGCTCCCCGCCCGACAGCCGCTGCGCCCACGGCGCCTCGTCGTCCAGACGCGCCGCGAGATGGCCCAGTTCCACCGCCGCCAGCACCTCTCGCACCGCGGCGTCGCCATAGGCCCCGGGAGCGGCCGGATAGGCCACCACCGCGCGCAGCGTGCCCAGCGGCAGGTAGGGCCGTTGCGGTAGGAACATGTGCGTCCCCGGCGGCCGCTCCACCGTTCCCTCGCCAAACGGCCAGATCCCGGCCAGCGCGCGGAACAGCGTCGACTTCCCTCCGCCGGACCGCCCCGTCACCACCACGGACTCCGCCGGCGCCAGGTCCATGTCCTGGTCGCGCATCAGCTGCCGCCCGTCCGGCAGCCGCAGCGTCACGTCGCGCAACCGCCAGCCCGGTGCCGCACCCTCCGCCACCGCAACCCCGTCCCCGGCCAGCGCCGCCGCATGCGCCGTGTCGATCGCGCGGCGGAACCCGGCCAGCCGCCCCACCGTCGCGCGCCACTGCGCCAGCGTGCGATAGGCGTTGACGAAGAAGCTCAGCGAATCCTCCACCCGCCCGAACGCGCCCGAAGCCTGCGTCAGCATCCCCAGCGTGATTTCGCCGCGGAAGAAGCGCGGCGCCACCACGGCGATCGGGAACACGCTGGCCACCTGGTTGTAGCCGGTGGTCAGCGCGATCACCTTCTTGGTGCGCCACATGATGTCCCACCAGTTGTCGGCCACCTCGCCGAAGCGCTGCTTCAGCGCCGCCCCCTCCGCCGCCTCGCCGCGATGCAGCGCCACGCCCTCGACGTTCTCGCGCAGTCGGGCCAGCGCGAAGCGGAAATTCGCCTCCACCCGCTGGCGCAGGAAGTCCAGCATGATCAGCGGCCGGCCCACCACATGCGTCAGCCAGGTGCCGATGATCGCGTAGACCACTGCCACCCACACCAGGTAGCCCGGGATATCCACCCCCAGCACGGTGATGATGCCCGACAGCGACCACAGGATCGTCAGGAAGCTGAACAGCGACACCACGCTCGACAGCAGTCCGAGCCCGATCGCCAGCGTCTTCTGCACGAAATCCTGAACATCCTCGGCGATGCGCTGGTCCGGGTTGTCCGCACTCTGCCGCATCGGATCGGCCTCGCCGCCGCCCTCCTGCGGCAGTTGCAGGCTGAGCCGGAAATACGCCCGGTGCGAAAGCCAGTCATCCACCAGCCGCTCGGTCATCCACCGCCGCCAGCGGATCTCCAGCCACTGGCTGAGATAGGTGCGGTAGATCGCCACCACGATGTACACGATCGCCACGATCACGAAGCCCGGGAACCACCCCTCCGAGGTCTGCCGCCAGAACAGCAGCAGCCCGATGAAATCGTCCCAGTTCTTGGTTTCCAGCGCGTTGTAGAATGCCCGGCTCCAGAAGCTGAGCAGCACGGTCATGCCCACGCGGCTGAGGTCGAGCGCGATGATCGCCGCCAGCAGCAGGCGGGCCGACCAGCGTTCCTCGGACCAGTAGTATGGGCGGGCAAGCCGCCACACGTCGGCAAGCAGGGCAGTCAGGCCGCGCATCGCGAACTCCTTCGGGGCCGCGCGCGAGGATCGGCCGGCGGGCTTCCGCCGGCTTATCTCAGATCACCTGCCCGATGCATCAAGTCTGCATGTGCGGATCATCCGCGCCGCGGCGCAAGCTCACCGCATCGCCCCCGGCAGCCCGCCCGGCCGGCCGAACAGCCAGCCCTGGCCCTGGTCCACCCCCAGGTCGCGCATCAGCGCCGCCTGCTCGTCGGTCTCGATCATCTCGGCCACCGTCTGCGCCCCGGAACTGGCGGCCAGCTCCACCATGGAGGCCACCATCGCCCGCTCCCGCGCGCCCTGCTGTGCGGCCTGCACGAAGCTGCCGTCGATCTTCACGTAGTCCACGCGGAACTGCTGCAGGTAGCGAAACGCCGCCGCCCCGGCGCCGAAATCGTCGAGGCACAGCCCGACCCCCATCGCCTTCAGCCGCGCCAGCGTCGCCGTCGCGGCCGGCAGGTCATCGATCTCCGCCGTCTCGGTCAGCTCCACCAGCAACCGCCCGAGGCCCTGCGGCCCCAGGCTGGGCTTCATCTCCTCCAGCAGCCCGAACAGCCGCGCGCAGAAATCAGCGCTCTGCACCGAAAGCCCCGACAGGTTCACCGCCACCGAAACCCCGGGTGCCGCCCGCAGCGCCATCAGCGCCTGCTCCATCACCGCGAGGTCCATCACCTCCGCCAGCCCCACCGCTTCGGCGAAGGTCACGAACTCCTGGATCGAGCCCATCGGCATCCCCGGCGTGGCGATCGGCCGCAGCAGCGCCTCATAGTGGTGCACCGCCCGCGTCTTCAGCGACACCACCGGCTGGAACGCCAGTCGGAACCGGTGCCCCGCCAACGCCGAGCGCACCGCCTGCGTGCGCATCTCCGCCTGCGCCAGGATGCCCGACAGACCGCCCGCCGCCCCCACCGCCGTCACCCCGGCCGTCCCTTCGGCGGTGAACCGGGAGACGGCATAGCGTAGCACCCGGTGCGCGGTCGCGTGCCCCATACCGACACATTCCAGCGACATCTCGGTTCCGTTCACCTTGGCGATGTTGCGCGCCGCCGAGCGCGACAGGAACTGCTCCAGCCGCCGCACCAGCCCTTCCATGCCGTTGTGCGGCAGCCCCAGCACGCCGAACCGCCCCTCGGCCAGTTCGCTGCCGCGCGCGCCGGGGCCGCATTCGCCCATCAGCGCGCCCAGCCCCTGGCGCAGCCGCGCCTGCTCGGCCGCCGACAGCCGGTTCTTGACGTCGGACCAGCCCTGCACCTCCACCAGCCCCAACGGCCCGGTGCCCCCGGTGCGCATCAGCTCCTCGGCCTCGCGCGCGAAATCGCCCGGGGACTGGATCGCCGCCGCCACGTCGCCGCGCTCGGCCGCCGGCTGCGGCACCGGCCCGATCACGAAGCACAGCCGCGGCTCCGCCCCGCCGACCATCCGTGCCGCCACCACCGCCGGGCTGCGCGCCGGATCGGCCAGGTGCAGCACGATCGGCGCCAGCCGCCCGCGCGTCGGCACCAGCGCCAGCGCCATCGCGAACGCCGCCTGGTCCCCGGGCGAGAGCAATCCGGCGATCGAGCGCCCGATCATCGTTTGCGCCGGCACCCCGAAGGCGCCGAACTTGCCGCTGGCGAAGGTGATCGCGCCGGTGGGCGTCGTCTCCACCAGCATGTCCGCCGCCGCGAAGGCGAAGGCCCGCAACCGCTCGCGCGCCTGTGCCTCGGCGGCCTCCACCGCTCCGCCCGCGCTCGCCTCGGATTGCTCCGGCAACGCGGGCGCCGGCGCCGCGGGGGCGTCGGCGCGGTCATCCTTCCTGGATACAGCCCGTCGGACCAGCCTGCCGAGCATCGGAGTCCCTGCTGAAGCGTTCCTCCCGTTGTGCGGCCGCCGGGTTAAGGCCCGATGAAGGTCCGGCCCACCGCGCCGCCGCGTGAAGCCCAGGCAAGGCGCGGCCGCCCACCGCCCCCTTCCCCCCGCGCGCCGAACATGGTCTGCTCCGCCGCCCGCTGGCCGGGCCCCCTGACGCGAGGAGACACAGAGAAAATGTTCAGCCACATGATGGTCGGGAGCAACGACATCCCGCGCTCCAAGAAATTCTACGACGCCCTGTTCGCCGCCGTCGGCGGCAAGCCCGGCTCGATCGACGCCAAGGGTCGCGTGATCTACGTCCACAACGGCGCCATCTTCCTCGTCACCAAGCCGATCGACGGCAAGCCCGCCACCGTCTCCAACGGCGGCACCATCGGCTTCGCCATGACCAGCCCCGCCATGGCCGATGCCTGGCACAAGGCCGGCGTGGAGAACGGCGGCACCGCGATCGAGGATCCCCCGGGCGTGCGCTCCGGCGGCGCGATGCCGCTCTACCTCGCCTACCTGCGCGACCCCGACGGCAACAAGCTCTGCGCCCTGCACCGTATGCCGGCCGCCTGATCCCCAACGCCTGATCCAACCGCCGGAGGTGGCGAAGACCCCGCGCCTCCGGCCACGCCCGCTTTCCGATTCGTGATACGGTCGGGTACAATGGCAGGATGACATCGTCCGCGCCCGTGCCATGACCCCACCCAGCAACAGCGCCCGGCCCTGGTGGCAGGCGCCGTGGTTCCTGCTGTTCGGCCTCGTGCTGGTCGCCCTGCCGCTCGCCCTGCCGGACGTCCCGCCGCTGACCGACATGCCCGGCCATCTCGGGCGCTACAAGATCGCCATCGACCTGCCGCACTCCGAGCACCTGCAGCGCTTCTACGGCTTCCAGTGGGCGGTCCTGCCCAATCTCGGCGTCGACCTCGCCATCGTGCCGTTCGCCTGGCTGCTCGGCATCGAGGCGGCCGGCAAGACCATCGTGATCCTGTCCGTCGTGCTCACCCTGGCCGGCTTCCTCTGGGTCGCGCACGAGGCCCATGGCAGCATTCCGCCAAGCTGGATGTTCGCAGCCCCCCTGATCCTCGGCTACCCGTTTCACTACGGCTTCCTGAACTTCCTCCTCGCCATGGCGCTCGGCTTCCTGGCGCTCGGGCTATGGCTGCGCCTCGGCCGCCTGGGCTGGATGCGCCGGCGCGCCGCGCTGTTCCTGCCGATCGGCTTTCTGCTCTGGCTGGCGCACGGCATCGGCTGGGGGGTGATGGGGCTGCTCTTCTACGGCTTCGAACTCGCCAGGCAGCAGGAGCGCGGCCGCCCCTGGTCGATCGCGCTGGTCCTCGCCGGGCTGCACTGCCTGCCGCTGGCCGGGCCGGTCCTGCTGACCCTGATCTGGGGCGGCGGCAACATGCCGACGGGCGACTGGTTCAACGTGCCGTGGAAGCTCGCCTCCCTGGTGGCCGCCCTGCGCGACCGCTGGATGACCTTCGACCTGGTCTCGGTGATCTTCCTGCTGGGCGTCATCGGCCTGGGAGCGGTCAGCGCCCGCCTGCGCATGGCGCGCGGCCTGGCGATCGGCGCCGTGCTGGTGTTCGCGGCCTTCGTCATCCTGCCGCAGATCCTGTTCGGCAGCGCGCGCACCGATGTCCGCCTCGTCCCCTACTTCCTGGCCGCCGCCCTGCTGGGGATCGGCCTGGCACCCGGCGGCTCGCCGCGCTTCGCCCAGGCCTTTGCCATCGCCGGCCTGGCCTTCCTCGTCGTCCGCCTCGGCGGCAACACCGCCAGCCTGTGGCTCTACCACCAGGATTTCCAGGCGGAGCTCCAGGCGCTGGACCACGTGCCGCGCGGCGCCCGCCTCGTCGCCTTCGTCGGCAACGACTGCACCCCGCATTGGGGCGTGACCCGGCTCGACCACTTGCCGGGCCTGGCGGTGGTGCGGCGCGAGGCCTTCTCGAACGACCAGTGGACCGTGGCGGGCAGCCACCTGCTGCGCGTGAACCCGCCCTGGACCCGCTATGTCGACCCGACCCACTTCGTCACCGAGGTGAAGTGCAGCAACCGCCTCTGGCACACGCTGGACGAGGCGCTGGCCGAACTGCCGCAGCAGGATTTCGACCTCGTCTGGCTGGTCCGCCCCCCCGCCTACGACGCCACCATCGCCGCCGGCTGGACACCGGTCTGGCGCCGCGACACGAGCGTCCTCTACGCGCTGCGCACGCCCTGACGCCACTGGCGACAGCCAAGGCGCCCCTCGCGAACCAACCGGCGGCTGGCGCCGGACAAATCCGGTCCCCCAGCCGCCCCGCCAGCCGCCGCGCTATCGGCGCACCATCTCCGCGATCTGCACCGCGTTCAGCGCCGCCCCCTTCAGCAGCTGGTCCCCCGCCACGAACAGCGCCAGCGACCGCCCGGAACTGTCCGAGAAATCCTCCCGGATCCGCCCCACCAGCACCTCGTCGCGCCCGGTCGCCTCGTTCGGCATCGGAAAATGGTTGCCCGCCGCGTCGTCCACCACCGCCAGCCCCGGGAACCCCGCCAGGATCTCCCGCGCCGCCCCAGGCGCCATCGGCCGGTCGAACGTCACGTTCAGCGCGATCGCATGCGCCCGCAGCACCGGCACCCGCACGCACGTCGCCGTCACCCGCAGCTCCGGCTCGGCGAAGATCTTCCGCAGTTCGCGGATCACCTTCGTCTCCTCGTCGTTGTAGCCGGTCGCGGGATCGATCGCCGTGTTGTGGCTGAACAGGTTGAACGCATAGGGATGCGGCATGACGCTCGGCGCGAACTCCCGCCCGTCGAGATACGCCCGCGTCGAATCGACCAGCTCCTGCATCGCCGCCGCCCCGGCGCCCGAGGCCGCCTGGTAGGTCGTCGCCACCACCCGCCGGATCGGGTTCGCCCGGTGCAGCGGCCACAGCGCCATCCCCGCGATGATCGCAGCACAGTTCGGGTTGGCGATGATCCCGCCATGCCCGGCCAGCGCCCCGCCGTTGATCTCCGGTACCACCAGCGGCACGTCCGGCGCCATGCGGAACGCCGAGGAATTGTCGATCACCACCGCCCCCGCCGCCACCGCCGCCGGCGCGAACTGGCGGGACCGCTCCCCACCCGCGGAGAACAGCGCCACGTCCACCCCGGCGAACGCCGCCTCGGTCAGCTCCGAAACCGCCACCTGTTCGCCGCGGAACGCCATCGTCGTCCCGGCGGACCGGGCCGAGGCCAGCAGCCGCAGCTCGCCCACCGGAAACCCGCGCGCCTCCAGCACTCGCAGCATCTCGGTGCCCACGGCACCGGTCGCCCCCACCACCGCCACCGTGGGCGGGCGCGCCGCGCCGGTGGCGCGGGGCAGGGCGTGTTGATCGATACGTTGCTGGTCGTCCGGGCTCATGGTCGTTCTCCTCGTGGTGCCGGTGGAGGAGGGGGCCAGACATGAAAAAGGCCCCGTCCTGGTCGGCGGGGCCTGTGAAACGTCGCGGTATGAAAGTTCAGCGCGCGCGCACCAAGGACACCCTGTCGGGGGTCTTTTTAGTCTTGCGCGTGGTGAGGGTCGCCAAGCTGAACATGCGAATCCTCGTAACCCACCTTGCGGCCGCGTGCAACCCGGCGCCTAGCCCGGTGGCCCCTGGCGCCGCCCGGCCAGCATCATCATCGCCCCGAACCCGCCCGCCAGCAGCGTCACCACCACCACCATCACCTGCAGCCGCAGCCCGACCGACCGCGCCTCCGCCATCCGCCGCGCCCGCATTGCGACCCGCTCCGCCGCCACCCGCGCCTCGAACCCCTCGCCCAACGGCAGGATCGGCGCCGCACTCTCCCCCAGCCGCACCCGCAGCGCCTCCAGCGCCGCGGCGTCACCCGCCCGCCCGGCCGCCAGCGCCTGATCCAGCACCGCCTCGCGCGCCAGCGCCCGCTCCAGCGGCAACCGCCCGACATGCGCCGCCAGCAGCCCGGTCAGCCCCACCACCGCGAACGCCATCGCCAGGAACCCGAGCCGACCCGCACCCGGCCCGCCACCTGAATCCCGCCCACCGCCCTGCATTGTCCCGCCTTCCGCAGCCGCCCGAGAAGCGGGCGAATCACTCCGCGCGACATCGGCCCTCCATTCCCTTCCGTCAAGCCGCGGCCCGGCCCGGTCAATGCTTCGTTCACCGATGCCTGCCAGTCTGCGCCCGTTCTGCACAGGTCCCCTCGCATGGCTTTCGCCGCGCTGCGCAACTGGCTTCTGCGCGGCCGTCCGGGTCCGGGCGGGGCGGATCCGACCCAAGGGGGCGACCTCCTGGAGTTGGACCTTCCCGCAGCGCCCGACGCCGCGCCGCCACCCCGCAGCCCAATCTGGCCCGCCTCCCGCCTCGCCATCGAGGAAGAGCTGTGGGGCACCGGCTTCATGACCCCCGGCGGCGGGCCCGAAGTGCTGCGCTATGCCAACCCGATCGGCCTGTCAGCCGCCGCCACCCTGCTGCTGCTCGGCACCGGCACCGGCGGCCCGGCCCAGATCCTCGCCACCGAGCTCGGCGTCTGGGTCGCCGCCCACGAATCCGACCCCGACCTCGCCGCCATCGCCGCCCGCCGCATCCAGCGCGCCGGCGCCGCCCTGGCCAAGCGCGCCTCCGTCGCCCAGTGGGACCGCCACGACCCCGATTTCCGCCCCCGCTCCGCCCACCACGCCCTCGCGATCGACGCCATCCGCGACGCCACCGCCGAGCCCGTCCTGGCCGCCATCGCCACCGCCCTGAAGCCGCACGGCCAGATCGTCATCGTCGAGACCGTCGCCCCCGCCCCCGTCGACCCCGCCGACCCCGCCATGGCCGCCTGGTTCCGCCTGGAGAACCGCGCCCCCCTTCTCCCGTCCCCCGACACCATCACCCGCGCCCTCACCCGCCTCGGCTTCGACCTGCGCGTCACCGAAGACCTCTCCGCCCGCCACATGCGCCTGGCCGTCCTCGGCTGGCGCCACGTCGTCCGCCAGATGGCCCGCGAACGCCCCGGCCCCGAGCGCGCCGCCGCCGTCGTCACCGAGGCCGAGCTCTGGACGCGCCGCATCCGCCTGATGCATTCCGGCCAGATCCGCCTGATGCGCTGGCACGCCATCGGCCCGGCCCACCCCGTCGCCTAGCCGCGGCTTGACACAAGCCCCCCGCCCGACTACTCCCCCGCCTCCTGTTCCCACCGCCCGTCCGGGCCCTGAAGGCCGCTTCCCATGAAAGTCCGCAACAGCCTCAAGTCCGCCAAGGTGCGCGACAAGAACTGCCGCGTGGTGCGCCGCCATGGCCGCGTCTACGTCATCAACAAGAAGAACCCGCGCATGAAGGCCCGCCAGGGCTAACCTGGCCGGCCCGCTCGCGCCGTTCGCCTGACCTGAACGCGCCCCGGGGCCTCTCCGGGGCGCGTTCGGCGTTACGCCCACCCTTGCCGCGCCACGCCCGCCCCATCACAGTGCGCCCGCCACCCGGAGGCCGCCATGCTCCCCCAACCCGCCCCGAACCAGGAAACCCTGGCCCGCCGCGACGACATCGTCGCCGGCCTGCGCGCCCTCCTGCCCGCGGAAGCCGTCATCGCCGAGCCGCTCCGCCTCAAGCCCTACGAAACCGACGGCCTCGCCGCCTACCGCCAGGTCCCGCTCGCCGTCGTCCTGCCCGAAACCACCGAGCAGGTCGCCGCCATCATGGCCTACTGCCACGAGAACGACGTCCGCGTCGTCCCCCGCGGCGCCGGCACCTCGCTCTCCGGCGGCGCGCTCCCCATGGCCGACTCGGTCGTCCTCGGCCTCATGCGCATGAACCGCATCCTCGCCATCGACTACGCCGACCGCCTCGCCGTCGTGCAGGCTGGCGTCACCAACATCGGCATCACCCAGGCGGTGGCGGGGCAGGGCTTCTTCTACGCCCCGGACCCCTCCAGCCAGCTCGCCTGCATGATCGGCGGCAACGTCAACATGAACTCCGGCGGCGCCCACTGCCTGCGCTACGGGGTCACCGCCAACAACCTCCTCGGCCTGAAAATCGTCACCGTCGACGGCGAGATCCTCGACATCGGCGGCGCCCACCTCGATTCCGCCGGCTACGACTGGCTCGGCCTCCTCACCGGCAGCGAAGGCCAGCTCGCCATTGTCACCGAAGTCACCGTCCGCATCCTCCGCTCCCCCGAGGGTGCGCGGGCCATGCTCGCCGCCTTCCGCAGCAACGAGGTCGCCGGCGCCTGCGTCGACTCCATCATCGCGTCAGGCATCATCCCGGTCGCCCTCGAATTCATGGACCGCCCCGCCATCCACGCCTGCGAAGCCTTCGCCAATGCCGGCTATCCCCTTGATGCCGAAGCCATGCTCATCATCGAGGTCGAAGGCTCAACCGAGGAACAGGATTTCCTGCTCGACCGCCTGAAGGCCATCTGCGCCCAGCACGACCCGATCAGCCTGAAAGTCTCCACCTCCGCCGAGGAATCGCTGGCCATCTGGAAAGGCCGCAAGGGCGCCTTCGGTGCCGTCGGCCGCATCTCGCCCGACTACATGTGCATGGACGGCACCATCCCCACCTCCCAGCTCCCGCACGTCCTGCGCCGCATCGCCGAGATGTCCGCCGACTACAACCTCCAGGTCGCCAACATCTTCCACGCCGGCGACGGCAACCTCCACCCCCTCATCATGTTCGACGCCAACGACCCCGCCAGCTTCGCCAAGGCCGAAAAATTCGGCGCCGACATCCTCACCCTCTGCGTCGAGGTCGGCGGCTGCCTCACCGGCGAACACGGCGTCGGCGTCGAGAAGCGCGACCTGATGGGCGTCCAGTTCACCGAAACCGAGCTCGACCAGCAGCGCCGCATCAAATCCGCCTTCGACCCCGCCTGGCTCCTCAACGCCAACAAGGTCTTCCCCCTCAAGGGCCTCGCCGCCGCATGACCCCCACCACCGAACAGGGCGTCATCGAAGCCATCCAGCAGGCCCACGACGCGAACGAACCCCTCGCGATCGCCGGCCGCAACAGCAAGGCGGGCCTCCTCCGCCCCGTCCAGGCCGCCCGCACCCTCAGCACGGCCAACCTCACCGGCATCACCCTCTACTCCCCCAGCGAACTCATCATCTCCGCCCGCGCCGGCACCACGCTGGCCGAAATCGAAGCAACCTTGGTTGCCAAGGGCCAGCACCTCGTCGCCGAACCCCCTGATTTCACATCCCTCTTCGGCCGCGTCCAACCCCAGACCATCGCCGGCATCGTGGCCGCCAACCTCTCCGGCCCCCGCCGCGTCGCCTGGGGCGCCATGCGCGACCACGTCATGGGCGTCCGCGCCGTCAACGGCACCGCCGAGCCCATCCGCTCCGGCGGCCGCGTGCTCAAGAACGTCACCGGCCTCGACCTCTGCAAGCTCCTCACCGGCAGCCACGGCACGCTGGCCGTCCTCACCGAGATCACCCTCAAGGTCGCCCCCGCCCCCGAACAGCGCGCCACCCTCCTCCTGCGCAACCTCCCGCCGGAAAAGGCCGTCGCCGCCCTCTCCGCCGCCCTCGGCTCGCCCTACGCCGTCTCCGCCGCCGCCTACCTCCCCGCCGCCCTCGCCGGCTTCATCCCCGGCATCGGCCCCGGCCCCGTCGCCCTGGTCCGCGTGGAGGATTTCGCCCCCTCCGTCGCCTACCGCACCGAACGCCTGCGCGCCGACCTCGCCGAATTCGCCCCCGCCGACCTGCTCGACGACACCCAGTCCCGCCGCGCCTGGACCGCCATCCGCGACTGCGCCCCCTTCGCCGGCATGCAGGGCGCCATCTGGCGCGTCTCCGTCCGCCCCTCGCGCGGCCCCGCCGTCGCCGAAGCCCTCGAACACTCCTTCGGCGCCGCCTGGTTCCTCGACTGGGGCGGCGGCCTCGCCTGGATCGCCGGCCCCGCCACCACCGAAGCCCACACCGCCGTCGCCGCCATCGCCGCCCAGCACGGCGGCACCCACACCCTGTTCCGCGCCCCCGAATCCCTGCGCGCCGCCGTCGCCGTCATCCCCCCCGAGCCCGCGCCGCTCGCCGCCATCACACGCCGCGTGAAATCCGCCTTCGACCCAAGGGGAATCCTCAATCCCGGGCGCATGCGGGTAGGGGAGTAAGCAAGAATGTTCTTTTTTGAAAAAAAGAACCAAAAAACTTTTCCCCCTTCGCAGCTCGCCCTGCGCCCGGCCCAAATGGAAAAAAGTCTTTTTGCTTCTTTTTCTTCAGAAAAAGAAGATTCTTTCTTGGACACCCCCTAGATGCAAACCACCTTCACCCAGGAACAACTCCGCGACCCCGACACCGCGGAATCCAACAAGCAGCTCCGCACCTGCGTCCATTGCGGCTTCTGCACCGCCACGTGCCCCACCTTCGTCCTCCTCGGCGACGAGCTCGATTCCCCCCGCGGCCGCATCTACCTCATCAAGGACATGCTGGAATCCGCCCGCCCCGCCACGGAGGAAGTCGTCCGCCACGTCGATCGCTGCCTTTCCTGCCTCTCCTGCATGACCACGTGTCCGAGCGGCGTGAACTACATGCATCTCGTCGACCACGCCCGCCACTACATTGAAAACACCTACAAACGCCCCCCCGCCGAACGCTTCCTCCGCGCCGCGCTGGCCAAGATCCTCCCCTACCCGAACCGCATGCGCGCCGCCCTCATGGCCGCGGCAATGGCCCGCCCCTTCGCCCGCCTCATCCCCGGCGACACCATGCTCGCCAAGCGCCTGCGCGCCATGCTGGCCCTCGCCCCCAGAACCATCCCCGGCCGCTCCCCTCTCGAAGGCCCCCGCACCCACCAGGCCGAAACCCCGCGAAAGGCCCGCGTCGCCCTGCTGGCCGGCTGCGCCCAACAGGTCCTCGACCCCGAGATCAACAACGCCACCATCCGCCTCCTCACCCGCATGGGCACCGAAATCGTCGTCGCCAAGGGGGCAGGGTGCTGCGGCGCGCTCACCCATCACATGGGCCACCACGACGCCGCCATGGCCTCCGCCGCCGCCAACATCGAGGCCTGGTCCCGCGAAGCCGACACAAACGGCCTCGACGCCATCATCATCAACACCTCCGGCTGCGGCACCACGGTCAAGGACTACGGCCACATGTTCCGCACCACCCCCCTCGCCGAAAAAGCCGCGAAGATCAGCGCGCTCGCCATGGACATCACCGAATATCTGGCCAAGTCCAACTACACCCCCACCCGCGAACCCCAGGGCCTAACCGTCGCCTACCACAGCGCCTGCAGCCTCCAGCACGGCCAGAAGATCACCGCCCAACCCAAGGATCTCCTGCGAAAAGCCGGCTTCAAGGTCGTCGAGCCCATCGAGCCCCATCTCTGCTGCGGCAGCGCCGGCACCTACAACATCCTCCAGCCCGACATCAGCGCCCGCCTGCGCGCCCGCAAGCTCGACAACCTCAAGGCCACCAGGCCCGACCTCATCGCCGCCGGCAACATCGGCTGCATGACCCAGCTCGCCGGCGACACGCTCCCCCTCGTCCACACCGTCGAACTGCTCGACTGGATGGCCGGCGGCCCAATCCCGCCTGGCTTGCCTGGAGAACAGCGCATACCGTGACGCCGCTGCCGCATATTCGCCGGCTTCCCTCCCCCGTAGGTACGCCAGTGCCCGTGGGCGTCACCGAAATCCCCACTCCGATGGTGCAGTCGTCGCGATGTCGCCGCTGGATGGAATTTGTGCACGTGTACCGCACCCGGTTTCCTGGACACGCGGTTGCACTATGCGGCGCGCCTGAGGCTGGTGTCGAGGCGTGCGGCGCGCGCGTCGAGCGGGCTGAGGTAGCCGTTCTTTTCGATCAGCCACTCGGCATTGTAGCGGGTGGCGAAGTCG
>CAMDGX010000040.1 GCA_945897825.1 Asaia bogorensis
CCGCACCCCCCCGTCCCCGCGCCCCGCGCGCAGCATGTCGCCCCGGCCAGGCCCGGTTTTTCAAAACCCGCCCCGGCCGCGGCGCCCAGCCATGCCTAATTTGTTACGTTTACGTAACTAAATCACGCCCCGCTCAAGGTCGCCCGCAGGAACTGCGGCACCAGCGGCGGCGGCGCCCCCAGCTTCTTCGCCGCATGCAGCGGCCAGGCCGGATCGGCCAGCAGCGCCCGTCCCACCAGCACGATATCCGCCCGCTCATTGGCCACGATCTCCGCCGCCTGCTCGGCCGCCGTGATCATCCCCACCGCCCCGGTCGCGATCCCCGCCTCGCGCCGGATCGCATCGGCGAACGGCACGTGATACCCCGGATGGATCGACGGAATATGCTGCTTCGACGAAACACCCCCGGAGGAGCAGTCGATCAAATCCACCTGCCCCGTCGCCTTCAGCATCTTCGCGATCTCGATGTTCTCGGCAATCCCATGCCCCCCCGCCGCCCAGTCGGAGCACGAAAGCCGCACCCACATCGGCAGCTCCTCCGGCCACTCCGCCCGCGAAGCTTCCACGATCTCCATCAGCACCCGCGCCCGCCCCTTGAGGTCGCCGCCATACTGGTCGTTGCGCGTGTTCGACAGCGGCGACAGGAACGAATGCAGCAGGTAGCCATGCGCCGCATGGATCTCCATCAGCTTGAACCCGGCGATCCGGCTCATCCGCACCGACGCCGCGAACTGCTCGACGATCCCCTGAACCTCGCCGGTCGAAAGCGCCACCGGCGTCGTGTAGCCCTCGGCGAACGGAATGGCGCTCGGCCCCACCGGCACCCACCCCCCGGCCTCCACCGGCACCGGCTTGCCCCCATCCCACGGCCGCTGCACGCTCGCCTTGCGTCCCGCATGCCCGATCTGGATCGCCGGCACCGCCCCGCCATGCGCGATGATCCGCGCCAGCCGCCCCAGCAGGTGCTGGTGCGCCGGATTATACGCCCCCAGGCACTGCGCGGTGATCCGCCCGACGGCCGACACATGCGTCGCCTCCGCCATCACGATCCCCGCGCCGCCCATCGCCTTGGCGCCGAGCTGCTGGATATGCCAGTCATCCCCCAGCCCGTCGGTCGCGGAATACTGGCACATCGGCGCCACGCAGATCCGGTTGCGCGCGGTGACGGAGCGCATCTCGAACGGCTGGAACAGCTTCGGCACGGACATTCTCAAAACCCCCGGATTGCGGCGACCCGCCCGGTTAGTCTCCCGCCCGCCCTATGGCAAGGTCCCCCCCGATCCCGTAATCATCGCGCCATGAACATCCTCTCCATCCAGTCCTGGGTCGCCTACGGCCATGTCGGCAACGCCAGCGCCGTCTTCCCCCTCCAGCGCCTCGGCGCCGAGGTCTGGGCCGTCAACACCGTCCAGTTCTCCAACCACACCGGCTACGGCCACTGGACCGGCGACGTCTACTCCGGCGCCCAGGTCGCCAAGATCATCGAAGGCATCGAGGCCCGCGGCGCCTTCGCCCGCTGCGACGCCGTGCTCTCCGGCTACATGGGCGACCACTCGATCGGCGACGCCATCCTCGGCGCCGCCTCCCGGGTGAAGGCCGCCAACCCGAATGCCCTCTATTGCTGTGACCCGGTGATCGGCGACGACGACACCGGCGACTACGTCCGCCCGGGCATCGCCGACTACATGCGCACCCACGCCGTCCCCGCCGCCGACATCATCACCCCCAACCGCTACGAGGTCGAACGCCTCACCGGCATCGCCATCCGCACCCTCGCCGACGCCAAGTCCGCCATCGCCGCCCTGCACGCCATGGGCCCGCGCACCGTCCTGATCACCAGCCTGCGCACCGAAGCCACGCCGGCGGACGCGATGGACATGATCGTCGGCGAAGCCGGCCAGTGCCACCTGCTGCGCACGCCGCTGGAGAACGTGCAGGTGAACGGCGCGGGCGACGCGATCTCCGCCCTGTTCCTGTTCCACCGCCTGGCCACCGGCAGCGCGCCGGAGGCCCTGTCGAAAGCCGGCTCCTCGATCCACGGCCTGCTACGCCGCACCGCCGAAGCCGGTTCCCGCGAAATCCTGACCGTCGCCGCCCAGGAGGAGTTCGTCGCTCCCACCAATCGCTTTGCCGCCACCCCGATCTAGCCGCCCCGATTTCGCCGCATCCGCCGGCCATATTGTCTGCATGACCTTCCTCCGCGTCTATCTGCGCGCCATCGGTACGCTGCGGCAGAGCATGTGGGTCGCCATCATGCTCGTCTTCGCCAACCTCCTGGTGGCGGGGCTGCAGTTCATGGACCCGCTGCTGTTCGGCCGCGTGGTCGAGCTGCTGACCCGCTCGTCGACCATGGCGGCGGACGAGCTGTGGCGCGAGGGGGCGACGCTGATCGGCATCTGGGCCGTGGTCGGCCTGCTCGGCATCGCCGCCAGCATCGTCTCCACCCTGCACGCCGAACGCATGGCCCACCGCCTGCGCCTGGCCGCGATGAACCGCTACTTCGGCCACGTGCTGCACCTGCCGCCCGAATTCCACGGCGACGCGCATTCGGGCCGCCTGGTGAAAACCATGATCGGCGGCGCTGACTCGATGTTCTGGCTCTGGCTCAGCTTCTTCCGCGACCAGCTCTCCACCTTCGTCGCCGCCCTGGTGCTGCTGCCGATGACGGTGTTCCTGAACTGGCAGCTCGCCTTGCTGCTGATTGCGCTGACCACCCTGTTCTGCATCGCCACCGTGCTGGTGATCGTCCACACCGAGGAAGGTCAGGCCCGCGCCCAGCGCTGGCAGATCCAACTGGCCGGCACCGCGCAGGACTCGCTGGCCAACGTCGTCGTCATGCAGAGCTTCACCCGCCTGGCCGCCGAGCAGTCGCTGTTCCGCGAGATCATCCAGAAGGTGATCGCGCACCAGTTCCCGGTGCTGAACTGGTGGGCGGTGGTCGGCGTCATGACGCGGGCGGCCTGCACGGTCACGGTGATCGCCATCGTCGTGCTGGGCACCGTGCTGCATGTGCGCGGCCAGGCCACGGTGGGCGAGATCGTCAGCTTCATGGGCCTCGCCACCCTGCTGATCAACCGGCTGGACAGCGCGATGATGTTCCTGGCGCGCCTGTTCGCCGAGGTGCCCGGCCTGCGCGCCTTCTTCGACGTGCTGGATGCGCAGTCGACCGTGCCCGAGAAGTCGCACGCCCCGACGCTGGCGGTCACACAGGGCGAGGTGGCGTTCGAGCGCGTCGGCTTCCGCTACCCCAGCGGCGCGGCGGTGCTGTCGGATGTGGATTTCGTTGCCGCCCCCGGCAGCGTGGTGGCCCTGGTCGGCCATACCGGCGCGGGCAAGAGCACGGCGATGGCGCTGCTGCAGCGCATGTGGGATCCGCAGGAGGGCCGCATCGCGATCGACGGGCAGGATCTGCGCGACGTCAGCGTGGAATCACTGCGCCAGAACATCGGCGTGGTGTTCCAGGAGGCGATGCTGCTGAACCGCACGATCCGCGAGAACCTGCTGATCGGCAAGCCGGATGCCTCCCAGGCGGAGCTGGAGGCGGCCTGCGTGGTGGCCGACGCTCACGAGTTCATCGCCCGGCAGAAGGACGGCTACGACACCATGGTCGGCGAGCGCGGCGCCAGCCTGTCGGGCGGGCAGCGCCAGCGGCTGGCGATCGCCCGCGCCCTGCTGAAGGACCCGCCGATCCTGGTGCTGGACGAGGCGACCAGCGCGCTGGATGCCGCGACCGAGGCGCGCGTGGCCGCCGCCCTGCGCCGCCTGATGACCGGGCGGACCACCTTCATCATCGCCCATCGCCTGTCGACCGTGCGCGATGCCGACCTGATTCTGGTGTTCGAGCATGGCCGGATCGTCGAGCGCGGCAGCTTCGCCGAGCTGGTGGCCCGGCGCGGCCGGTTCGCCGACCTGGTGGCCACCCAGCTCACGCCGGCGATGTAGCGGATTTCCTCACGCCGGCGGCGTGGCGGATTTCCTCACGCCGGTGGCGTGGCGGATTTCCTCACGCCGGTGGCGTGCGGATTTCCTCACGCCGGCGGCGTGGCGGATTTCATTGCAACGGCGGGGCCGGCGGGTCCACACTCGTGCCAGACGCGGGGCGCTCCCCAGCCACGCCGTGCCGCCCGACCCCGTGACGGGGAGACGCCTCCGCCCACACGGAGGAACGGGCCATGACTGTCGCCGCGATCCTGAAGCACAAGGGAACCGACGTCGCCACCGTCGGGCCGACGCGCAGCATCGCCGAGGTGGCGAAGCTGCTGTCCAGCCGCCGCATCGGCGCCGTGCTGGTCTGCGACGCGGAGGACCGAATCCTCGGCATACTCAGCGAGCGCGACGTGATGTATGCGCTGGCCAGCCATGGGGCGGCGACGCTGCAGATGACCGCACGGCAGCTGATGACCGTCACGCTGCACAGCGCGACCCCGAGCACCACGGTGAACGAGGCGCTGCGCGCGATGACCGAGGGGCGGTTCCGCCACATGCCGGTGCTGGACCATGGCCGGCTGGCCGGCATCGTCAGCATCGGTGACGTGGTGAAGGCGAAGCTGATGCAGCAGGAGGCGGAGGTGGACGGGCTGCGCGCCTACGTCGCCGGCGCCGCCTAGCCTACTTCCAGACCGGCTTGCCGAGGTCGATCTGCTCCTGGCTGGTCACCCCGCCGGTCACGGCGCCGACGCCCGCGCCGATCGCCGCCCCCAGCCCGACCCCGATCGGCCCGCCGAGCAGGCCGATCGCTGCCCCGGTGCCGGCACCCGTGCCGGCCCCGGTGCTCACCCGGTCGAACTGGCTCGACCCGCAGCCGGCCAGCAGCCCGGCGAGGGCCAGGGCCGCCACGGCGCCCCGCGCCCGATTGATCCTGCGCATCGCATGCCTCCTTGCCCGCGCGGCCGCGACTCGGCCGGCCCACCTCATATGGCGTTGTTGTAGGGCAGGACTGCGGCGCCACACGGGGAATTTCGCGATGCCGCGACCCCTGGTAAGGTAGCGAACCGTTTCACAGGGGAACCCACGCGGTGGAGCCCGAGCTCGTCGCCTACTCGCCGATCCGCCACCGACCCACGCTCGGCCTGCCCGGCGGCGCCCGCGTGGCGCTGTGGCTGTGCCCGAACATCGAGCACTACGAATGGTTGCCCGCCTTCCAGCGGCTACGCGACCCCTGGCCGCGCTCGCCGCACCCCGACGTGCTCGGCTACTCGATGCGCGACTACGGCAACCGGGTCGGGCTGTGGCGGCTGTTCGACATGACGGACGAGCTGGGCATTCCCTGCACCGTCAGCCTGTCGATGGCGGTGATCCAGCACTACCCGGCGATCCTCGAGGGGATGCTGAAGCGCCGTTGGGAGCTGATGAGCCACGGCATCTACAACACCCGCTACCACTGGAATTTTTCCGCCGCCGAGGAGCGGGCGGCGATGGAGGAATCGCGCGAGATCCACCGCCGGCTGGTGGGCAGCGAGCAGGCCGGGTGGTTCAGCCCGGCGGTCACCAACACGCTGAACACCTTCGACCTGCTGGCCGAGGTGGGGTACGACTACACCTGCGACCTGTATCACGACGATCAGCCGACGCCGCTGGTGACCAAGGCGCCGCGGGCCGACGGATCGCCGCTGCTGTGCGTGCCCTACACGATGGAGCTGAACGACGTGATCGTCTCGCGCCGCGGCGAGGAGATCGGCGATTTCTGCCGCCAGATCCGCGACCATTTCGACACGGTGTATGCCGAGGGGCTGGAGCAGCCGCGGGTGATGTGCGTGGCGATCCATCCGTTCTGGGTCGGCCAGCCGAGCCGCATCCGGCAGTTCCGCGAGGTGATGGCCTATATGCTGTCCCATCCCGGGGTGTGGTGCACTACGGCGGGCGAAATCGCGACCCACTACCGGGCGCAGAATTTGCCGGCGATGCAGGCGCACCTGGCGGCGCGGGAGGCGATGCGTGGTGCATAAGCCCGGGGATGTGCCGCCGGTGGGCGAGGTTCGCGCGCCGGGGATGGACCACGACCTGTATCCGTTCCGCACGCTGGCCGAGGGGCCGCGGATCGCCTGGCCGGGCGGGGCGCGGACGGCGTTCACCGTGACGGTGATGCTGGACTACTGGGAGGTGTTGCCGCCGGCGGATGCCAGCGCCGATCCGCGCATCCTCTCGCCATTGGGAAAATTCCATCCGGACTGGCTGACCTGGTCGCAGCGGGAATACGGCAACCGGGTGGGCATCTTCCGCGTGCTCGATGTGCTGGACCGCTTCGGGCTGGTGCCGTCGGTGGCGCTGGGGGCCGAGGCGGCGCGGCGCTATCCGGAGCTGGTCGACGAGTGCATCCGCCGCGGCGCCTGCTTCATGGCGCATGGCACCTTCGCCACGCGGCGCATCACCGCGCGGATGAGCGAGGCGGAGGAGCGCGCGCATATCGCCGAGAGCCGGGCCGAGGTGCTGCGCGCCACCGGGGCGGCGCCTTCCGGCTGGTGCGGGCAGGATTTCAACGAGAGCACCCGCACGCCTGCGCTGCTGGCCGAGGCGGGGTTCGCCTATACCACCGACTGGTCGAACGATGACCGGCCGTATCGGCTCAAGCCGGGGCTGCTGGCGCTGCCGGCGCATTCGGAGTGGAATGACCTCGAATCGATGTGGCTGCGGCGCGTGCAGCCGCCGGCCTGGGCGGGGCTGGTGGCGGATGGGTTCTCGGTGCTGCATGCGGAGGGGGGCACGGTGGTGAACCTCACGCTGCATCCGTGGATCATCGGCCAGGCCTCGCGCATCCGCTACCTGTCCGACGCGCTGTCGCGCGTGCTGGGGCAGGGCGCCATCTGGCGCACCACCACCGACGAAGCGGCTTCGTGCATCGCCGGCCAGTTGCCTTCCGCCTGAATCAAGAAACAAGGAACGATCCCAAAATGGCGCAGCTGCCGATCCGTCCCCCCGGCTGGGTGGAAGAATTCCGCAAGTTCGTGATGCGCGGCAATGTCGTGGACCTCGCCGTCGGCATCATCATCGGCGCCGCCTTCACGGCGATCGTCGGCAGCCTGGTGAAGGACATCTTCAACCCGCTGATCGGCCTGATGATCGGCGGCATCGACTTCAGCAACATCTTCGTCGTGCTGAAGGGCGAGCGGCTGGCGACGCTGGAGGCGACGCAGAAGGCCGGGTCGGTGACGCTGAACCTGGGCCTGTTCCTGAACGCGGTGATCCAATTCATGATCGTCGCCTTCGCGGTGTTCTGGCTGGTGAAGGTGCTGTCGCGCCTGCAGCGCAAGGAGGAGGCGGCGCCGTCCGCGCCGCCGCGCGGCGAGGTGTTGCTGGAGGAGATCCGCGACCTGCTGAAGACGCGCCAATAGCCGCATGAGCGACCATGTCCTGAACCGCGAGTTCCTGCTCTCCGGCCGGCTGGCCGAGGAAATCCGCAAATGGTCGCCCGAGGTGCGGGTGCTGCCCGACGAGGAGCGCAATGCCTCGCTGCATGCGCTGCTCGCCGAGCGGCCGGACCGGGTGACCGACGGGGTTTGGGTGTTCGCCTACGGCTCGCTGATCTGGAACCCGATGGTCCATCATGTGCAGCGCGAGGTGGCGCACACGCCGGATTGGCACCGCAGCTTCTGCCTGGCCACCAAGGGCGGGCGGGGCACGCCGGACAACCCGGGGCTGATGCTCGGGCTGCGGGAAGGCGGCGGCTGCACCGGGGTGGCGTTCCGCATCGAGGAGGCGCTGCTCGGCCCGGAACTGGACCTGCTGTGGCGGCGCGAGATGGTGGCGCGCGGCTACATCCCGCGCTGGGTGCCGCTGCATGATCCGGCGGGGGGGATGATCGGCCACGGCATCGCCTTCACCATCGATCCCGAGGGGCCGGGCTATTGCGGCGATCTCTGCGAGGAGGTGGTCGTGCGCCGGCTGGCGACGGCGCGCGGGCGGATGGGCACGGCGGCCGAGTATCTCTACCGCACCCGCGACGGGCTGCGCGAGCTGGGCATTCACTGTCCGTTCGTGGAGCGCATTGCATTGCTTGTCGATGCCGAGATGGCCGCGCTGGCGGCCGAGACCGACGCCTCATGATCCTACGACTTCCGGAGTGGCCGATGCCCGAGTTTCTTCGCCGCATGCTGCGTTCCGGCCGCCTGATGGCCCTGGCCCTGCTGCTGGCGCTGGCGGCCGCGCCCGCGCCGGCGCAGGAATTCGACCTGCCCGGCGTGCAGCGGCCGACCGACGGCTATTTCGACGGGCTGAGCAACCGCTTTCCCCAGGGCGCGCCCCCGGCTGCCCGCCGCGCCGCGGAGCAGCAGGCGCGCGAGGCGATCGGCAAGCGCGACTGGGCGGCGGCGGTCGCGGCGCTGGAGCTGCGGATCGGCCAGGGCGAGACGACGGTGGCGCTGTATCTCGACCTCGCGAACGCGCATCTGCGCCGCACGCCGCCGGACAACCAGAAGGCGCTGTATGCCGCCTGGCAGGGCTTCCAGATGGCCGAGGCCGGCGAGGCGGAGATCCGCCCGCTGCTGCTGATCGCCGAGGCGCTGCGGGCGCAGAACCGCCCGGCCCAGCTGCTGCAGGCGCTGCAGGCGGTGGTGGACCGGGCGCCGGACAACGCCGAGTACCGCCGTCAGCTCGAGACGGCGCGGCGCGAGATCGGCATCCAGGTGCGCAGCGTGCGCACCGAGCCGGAGGCCGAGCCGGCGCGCGCCTGCCTCAGCTTCACCTCGCCGCCCTCCCGCCGGCCCGATTTCAACGCGCAGGACTGGGTGACGCTGGCCCCGCCGGTGCCAGGAGCGGCGGTGACGCGCGAGGGCGACCAGATCTGCGTCTCCGGCCTGCCGCACGGCGCCACCACGCGCATCACGGTGCGCGCCGGCATGCCGGGGGAGGGCGGGCTGGCGATGGCGCGGGAGAATTTCGGCAATGTCGCGATGCCGAACCGCCAGCCGCGCATCGCCTTCGATACGCGCATGTTCGTGCTGCCGCGCGGTCAGACGCCGGCGATCACGCTCACGACGGTGAACCTGTCGGCGGTGAAGCTGCGGCTGGTGCGGATGACCGAGCGCAACGTGGCCGGCTTCCTGCGCGACTACCGGCTGGGCGAGGAGATCGATCGCTGGGCGGTCGAGTCGATCGCCGAGAGCTCCGGCAGCGAGGTCTGGACGGGCACCGCCGAGATCCCGAAATGGGAGCCGAACCGCTCGGCGCGCACCGCCTTGCCGCTGCCCGAGGCGCTGGCGAGTTCCGGGCCGGGGCTCTATGCGCTGTCGGCCGAGGTGGGCGACGGCACGCCGCGGCGCGGCAGTTCGGCGGTGCAGGTGATCCTGCGGACCGATTTGGCGCCGACGGTGTGGCGCGGTTCGGAGGGGCTGGTGGTGCAGGTGCGCGGCTATTCCGACGCCAAGCCGCGCGGCGGCGTTTCGCTGCGGCTGCTGGCGCGCAACAACGACATCCTGGCGGAGGCGACGACCGACGGTGACGGCGTGGCGCGTTTCCCGCGCGCGCTGCTGCGCGGCGAGGGGCCGCTGGAGCCCGGGTCGTTGCACGCGTTTGCCGACACCGATTTCGCCTCGCTCGACCTGAACAGCGCGGCGTTCGACCTCTCGGATCGCGGGGTGGAGGGGATGCCGCATCCGGGGCCGCTCGATGCCTTCGTGTGGCTGGATCGCGGCATCTACCGGCCCGGCGAGACGGTGCAGGTGATGGCGCTGGTGCGCGATGCCGCGGGGGCGCCGGCCGACCTGCCGGTGCAGGTGACGGTCAGGCGGCCGGGCGGGCAGACCTTCCTCAAGACGACGCCGGCGCGGTTGGCCGAGGCGTCGATCCATCTGCCGGTGGCGCTGTCGGCGGGTGCGTCGGCCGGGACCTGGAGCATCGAACTGCATGCCGACCCCGGCCTGCCGGCGATCGGGCGGGCGCAGTTCCGCGTCGATGCCTTCGTGCCGGACCGCATGGCGGTCGAGATCGGCGCGCTGCCGGCGGCCCTGGTGGCGGGCGAGCCGGCCAGCGTTCCGGTGAGCGCGCGGTTCCTGTATGGCGCGCCCGGTGCGGGGCTGTCGGGCGAGGCGAGCCTGCGGCTGGTTCCCGATCCGGCGCCGTTCCCGGCGCTGGCGGGGTATCGCATCGGGCAGGTGGGCGAGGTGTATGCACCGTCCTTCAGCCAGATCGAGCTGCCGGAGACCGATCCGCAGGGGCGCACCACGCTGGCGCTGAACATTCCGCGCCTGCCGGACACGACGTTCGCGCTGAAGGCGGAGATCGAGCTCGGGGTGAACGACCCCGCCGGGCGAGCCTCGCGCGCCACGGCGTCGGTCCCGGTGCGCCCGGCCGGGCCGCTGATCGGGGTGAAGCCGCTGTTCGCCGACAACGCGATCGACGCGCAGGCCGAGGCCGGGTTCGATATCGCGGCGGTCGATCCCCTGGGCGCGCGCATTGCGTTGCCGGCCCGGCTGCGCCTGGTGCGCGAGCGGCCGGACTGGCGGATGGTGATGCGCGGGTCGCTGGCGCGCTACGAGACGGTGTGGCGCGACGAGCCGCTGGAGACGCAGGAGATCGCAATCGGGACGGACGCGCCGTTCCGCTTCGCGCGCGCGCTGCCGTTCGGGCGCTACCGGCTGGAGGTGGCGCAGGCGAACGGCATGGCGATCACCTCCTACCGGTTCCGCGCCGGGTGGGCGGCGTCCGAGAGCCCGGATGTGCCGGACCGCGTGGATGTGTCGGCGGCGACGCGCAGTGCGAAGGTGGGCGAGAGCGTTCGCATCCACATCGCGCCGCCGTTTGCCGGCGAGGCGACAGTGGCGGTGCTGTCGGACCGCGTGCTGTCCTTGCGCACCGTGACTGTAGCGGCCGGAGGCACCGATATCGACGTACCGGTCGAGGAGAGTTGGGGGCCGGGCGCCTATGTGGCGGTGCATGTGTTCCGCGCCGGCAGCGGCGGCGATCGGCCGGGGCGGGCGATTGGGCTCACCTGGGTCGGCGTCGATCCCGCCGCACGGACGTTGGCCGTCGCGATCGACACGCCGGAGCGGCTGCCGCCGCGGGCGGTGAGCCAGGTGCCGGTGCGCACGGCGCCGGGGGCGTGGGTGACGTTGGCGGCGGTGGACGAGGGCATCCTGCGGCTGACGCGCTTCGCGACACCCGATCCGGCCGCGCATTATCTCGGGCGGCGGCGGCTGGGGCTGGATATCCGCGACGACTGGGGCCGGCTGATTGCGCCGGCGGAGGGGGAGGCCACGCTGCTGAAGCAGGGCGGCGACGAGGGCGGCTTCGCGCTGCCGGATATTCCGATCCGCACCGTCACGCTGTTTTCCCCGCCGGTGCAGGCCGGGGCGGACGGCGTGGCGATGGTGTCGCTCGACATGCCGGATTTCAACGGCGAGGTGCGGCTGATGGCCGTGGCCTGGCAGGGGACAAAGGTCGGCAGCGCCGGCAAGCCGGCCGTGGTGCGCGACCCGGTGGTGGCCGAGGCGCTGCTGCCGCGGTTCCTGGCGCCGGGCGACGAGGCGCGGCTGGCGGTGATGCTGCACAATATCGACCTGCCGGCCGGGCCCGTCTCGGTGCGGCTGGAGACCGAGGGGCCGCTGGCGATCGAGGGCGGCGCGGTGCTGGGAGCCACGCTGGCGCCCGGCGAGCGCGGCCTGCCGGCGACGCTGCTGCGCGCGACCGGGGTGGGGCGCGGGGTGGTGAAGATGGCAATCACCGCCGGCGGCTTCACGCTGCAGCGGGACACCGCGATCACCATTCGCCCGGCGCGCTCGCCAGCGAGCATGGTCAGCGGCATGGAGCTGGCAGCCGGGGCGGACTCCCGCGTGGAGCCGCCGATCGCGCGCTTCCTGGCGGGCAGCTGGACCGCCGAGGCGACGTTCGGCGCGCCGGTGCGCTACGACGCGGCGGCGCTGGTGCGGGCGCTGGATGCCTATCCCGTCGCCTGCCTGGAGCAGACGATCAGCCGCGGCTTGCCGCTTGCCTTGCTGCCCGACGGGCCGTTGGCGGGCGAGCAGCGCGCGGCGCGGCTGGGCGGGGCGGTGGCCTCGGTGCTCGACCGGCAGCGCTACGATGGCGGGTTCGGGCTGTGGAGCGCCGGCGGCGAGGCGGAGGCGTGGCTCTCGGCCTATGCGGCCGAGTTCCTGCTGCGGGCGAAGGCCTCGGGCGCGACGGTGCCGGAGGTGGCGCTGGGCGAGGCGATCAAGCACCTGGCGGAGCAGAGCGAATACGTCTCCGACCGGCCCGAGGGCATGGTGGCGCATGCCTACCGGCTCTACGTGCTGGCACTGGCGGGGCAGGGGCGGCCCGGGGCGGCGCGGGTGATCGCGGAACGGCCGGACAGCCTGCCGACGCCGTTGGCGCGCGCCCATGTCGCCGCCGCGCTGGCGCTGGCGCACGACACGCCGCGCGCCGAGGCGATGTTCCGCGCGGCCCTGGATGCGCCGGTGCGGCGCTGGTGGGCGGTGGACTACGGCACGGGGCTGCGCGACCTCGCGGCCATCGCGGTGCTGCTGAAGGAGAGCGGGTTGCTGCCGGATCGCCTGGTGCGGCTGGTGGCCGGGCTGCCGGGGGCGGATCTGCTGCCGGGGGCGCTTTCGACGCAGGAGCAAGGTTGGATGGCGGCCGCGGCGGCGGTGCTGGGGCGCGACGGGCGGCCGGTGCGGGTGGAACTGGCGGGTCGGACGCTGTCCGGCACCGTGGTCGCGGCGCGGCTCGACGGGCCGGTGGTGGCGCGGAACCTCACCGAGCGGGCGGTGTGGCAGTCGGTGTCGGTGTCGGGCGTGCCGGTGGAGGCGTTGCCGGCCGAGCGGGCGGGGATGCGGATGACTCGGCGTTTCCTGGCGCTGGACGGCACGGCGCTGAACCTCGACCAGCTGCGGCAGAACACCGAGTTCGTGCTGCTGCTGGAAGGCCAGGCCGAGACGCGGCAGGAGCACCGGGTGTTGGCGATGCAGGGGCTGCCGGCGGGGTGGGAAATCACCGCGCGGCTGCCGTCGGGCGCGATTGCCGGGATGCCCTGGCTGGGCGAACTGACGACCACCGAGGCGCAGCCGGCGGCCGATGACCGGTTCGTGGCAGCCGTCGCGCTGACCGAGGCACGGCCGGCGTTTCGCGTGGCGGCGCGGGTGCGGGCGGTGACGCCGGGGTTCTTCGAACTGCCGGGCGCGGATGTGGCCGACATGTATCGGCCGGGGGTGTTCGCGCGGCAGGCGGTGGCGAAGATCAGGGTGTTGCCGGCGGAATAGGTAGAAAGGAAGGCTTCTTTTTGTGAACAAAAAGAAGCAAAAAAACTTCGTCCATTTGCTCAGGGGTGTAAGCTCCGGCCGCTCCGCGCGCGAATGGATGAAAGTTTTTTTGCTTCTTTTTTTACAAAAAAAGAAGTTCTTGCTTGTTTTTTTGCTGCTTCCTTTGTTGTGGACGCTGGACCGCGCCTTCCCCCCCGCCCTCGATCGCCTGTCGGTCACGGGCACCGAGGTGGTCGCCCGCGACGGGCGAACGCTGGCGCTGTTGCCCGCCCCGGGCGGCGTGTGGCGGTTTCGCGTCGGCGCGGACGAGGTGGCGCCGGTGTTGGTCGAGACGCTGGTGGCGATCGAGGATCGGCGGTTCTGGTGGCATCCCGGGGTTGATCCGATCGCACTGGCGCGGGCGGCCTGGCAGGATGTGCGGGCGGGGCGGATCGTGTCGGGCGGGTCGACGCTGACGATGCAGGCGGCGCGGTTGCTGGAGCCGCGTCCGCGGACGGTGCGCTCGAAGCTGATCGAGATGGCGCGCGCGGTGCAGTTGGAGTGGCATTTCTCCAAGCGCGAGATCCTGGGGATATGGCTGTCGCTGGCGCCGTATGGCGGAAATCTGGAGGGGGTGCGTGCGGGGTCCCTGGCGTGGTTCGGGGTGGGGCCGCGCAACCTGGATGCGGCGCAGGCGGCGCTGCTGGTGGCGATTCCGCGTCGGCCGGAGGCGCTGCGGCCGGATCGCCATCCGGAGCGGGCGCGGGCGTTGCGCGACCGGATTTTGGGGGAGGATGGCGGCGAGGTGCCGACGCGGCGGGTGGCGCTGCCACGCCATGCGAGGCAGGCGGTGGCGGCATTGCCGCAAGGCGGGCGGGTGGAGACGACGCTGGATCTCGCGTTGCAGCGCGCGCTGGAGCGGTTCGCGGCCGAGCGGCTGGCGGTGCTGCCGGAGCGGGCGTCGCTGGCGATCGTGGTGGGGGATCTGGCGGGGCGGGAGTGGCGCGCGCTGGTGTCGGGCGGCGAGGGGAAGCAGGCGGGCAGGGCGGGGGCGATGGACCTGACGCGCGCGGTGCGCTCGCCGGGCTCGGCGATGAAGCCGTTCATCTATGCGATGGCGTTCCAGGACGGGATCGCCGCGCCGCAGACGCGCATCGACGACCTGCCGCGGCGGTTCGGGGCCTATGCGCCGGAGGATTTCGACCGGACGTTCCAGGGCAGCGTGACGGCGGCGGAAGCGTTGCGGCGGTCGCTGAACCTGCCGGCGGTGGCGTTGCTGGACCGGGTGGGGCCGCTGCGGTTCGCGGCGGCAGTGAACGGGGCAGGGGTGTCGCTGCGGCTGCCGCCGGGGGCGGACCCTTCGTTGCCGCTGGCGCTCGGGGGGGCGGGGACGACGCTGCGCGAGATGGCGGGGCTGTATGCGGCGCTCGGCACCGACGGCGGCGCGGCGGCGATGCGGTTGCAGCCCGGGGTTTCGGAGGCGCGCCCGTTCCTCCAGTCCCGTGCATCGGCGGTGATCGCCGAGGTGTTGACGCAGCGCTTTCCCGAGGGCGGACCGGCGGGGGTGGCGTGGAAGACCGGCACCAGCTGGGGTGGGCGGGATGCCTGGGCGCTGGGGTTCGACGGGGCGCATGTGGCCGGGGTCTGGGTGGGGCGGCCGGACGGGACGCCGCTGCCGGGGGCGACGGGGCGCAACCTGGCGCTGCCGCTGCTGGCGCGGGTGTTCGACATGCTGCCGGCGGCACCGCGGCCAGAGCCGAGGATGGAGCCGCGCGCAATGGCCCGGCGGGACGGGGCGGGCGCAGAGGATGCGCTGCGGCTGCTGTTCCCGCCGCCGGGCGCAGTGCTCAGCGGCGAAGGGACGGTGGTGGTGCGAGTGATGGGCGGGCGCCGGCCGCTGACCTTCCTGGTCGATGGGGCCCGGCTCGCGGCCGATCCGGCGCGGCGGGAGGCGGCTTGGCAGCCGGCGGGGCCGGGCTTCTATCGGCTGACGGTGCTGGATGCCGAGGGAAGTGCCGCGCGCGCGGTGGTGCGGGTGCGGTAGGCAGGGGCCGGTACGCGCAACGGCCCGCCCCCGGGCAGGGAGCGGGCCGCGCAACGGCGTAGGCGATGCAAGGTTCGGCCGATCAGCCGACCTTGGCGCCCGCGAGATCGTAGATGACGGAGGAGGAGGTGGAGCCCTTGTTGGACTTGTCCATCTGGACGCTCTTGAACTCGATCTTGGTGAAGTTCAGCGACAGCGTCTCGGCCGGCCGGTCGCCACCGGCGCTGATCGAGTAGCCGCTGACCATGGTGTTCTCGAGCTTGTAGGACATGTAGACCTCGAGCTTCTTGCCGTCGGTCTTGAGGAAGTTGATCGTGACTTCCGTGCCGTCGCCCTGCAGCGCCTCGTCGAGCAGCTTGGTGGTGGCGACGTCCTGCATCTTGGAGACCGTGATCTCGCTGATGCTCGGCGCGGAGGATTCGCGATCGGCGCTGGCGCCGGTGGGCGAGGAGATGCCGCGGCCCACGCCCCACTGGAACGAGTTCAGCTCGATCCAGTCCTTGTGGCCCTCGGCCGTCACATCCCCTTTGATGTCGCCGTATTTCATGTAGATCGGCATTGGTGCTCTCCTGTTGCTGCCGTCGGTTCTCAGCCAAGCGTGTAGGTGAACGATCCCGAGGGATCGATGCCGACGGCGATGCGGTTGATGGCGTCGCCTCCGGCCAGCCGCCCCAGAACCTCGGCAGAGAGCTCCGGTAGCAGGGTCCGCGACAGTATATTCTCAACGTTGCGCGCCCCTGATGAACTTTCCGTGCAGCGGCGTGCAATCGTTTCAACAAGTTCGTGATCGTATTCGAAGGATGCCTTGTAGGCCTCGCGCACCCGGCGCGCGATGCGGGCGAGCTGCAACACCACGATTTGGCGGATGATGGCTTCCGACAGCGGGAAGTAGGGCACCAGGTTCACGCGGCCGAGGAAGGCGGGCTTGAAGTATTTCATCAGCTCCGGCAGCAGCGCCTCGCGCAGGCCGGCGGCGTCGGGCGCCGTTTCGGGGTCGGCGAACAGCTTGGCGATGAGGTCGGTGCCGGCGTTGGACGTCATGATGACGACGGTGTTCTTGAAGTCGATGTCCCGGCCTTCGCCGTCCTTCATGTTGCCCTTGTCGAACACCTGGAAGAACACGTCCTGCACGCCGGGATGGGCTTTCTCCATCTCGTCAAGCAGAACGACGGAGTAGGGGCGGCGGCGGACGGCCTCGGTGAGGATGCCGCCCTCGCCGTAGCCCACGTAGCCCGGCGGGGAGCCCATCAGGAGGCTGACCTTATGCTCCTCCTTGAACTCGGTCATGTTGATGGTCGTCATGTTCTGCTCGCCGCCGTAGAGCAGGTCGGCCAGCGTCAGCGCGGTTTCGGTCTTGCCGGTGCCGGAGGTGCCGACCATCAGGAACACGCCGATCGGCTTGCGCGGGTCGGTGAGCTTGGCGCGGCTGGTGCGGATCGCCTGGGCAACGGCTTCCAGCGCGTGGTCCTGGCCGACGATGCGCTTGGCCATCGCCTGCTGCAGGTTCAGCACGGTGTTGATCTCGTCGGACTGCATCCGCCCGGCGGGGATGCCGGTCCAGGATTCGACGATCTCGGCGACTGCTTGCGCATCGACCACGGGGAAGACCAGCGGCGTCTCGCCCTGCAGCGCGGACAGTTTCGTGGTGGCGGCGGCGAGCTTGGCGCGCAGCCCATCCTTGTCCTGGCCGTCGTCGGGGTTCTCGATGTGGGTGCGGGTTTCGGCGATCTCGGTGGCGAGTGCGCGTTCCTGTTCCCAGCGGGCTTCGAGCGCGATGCGGTCGGCGTCCAGGACCGCGCGTTCCTCGGCGAGTTCGGCCAGCTTGGCGGCATGGTCGGCGCCGGCGGCACTTTCGCGGCCGAGGATCGCCGTCTCGGTGTCGATCAGGTCGATGCGGCGGATGCGGTCCTCCAGCGCGGCCGGCATCGCCGCCTGGCTCATGGCGACGCGCGCGCAGGCGGTGTCGATCAGCGAGACCGCCTTGTCCGGCAACTGGCGGCTGGGGATGAAGCGGGCGGAGAGCTTCACGGCCGCCTCGACGGCTTCGTCCAGGATGCGGATGCCGTGGTGGCGCTCCAGCGTGGCGACGATGCCGCGCACCATGGCGATCGCGATCGGCTCGCTGGGCTCCTCGACCTTCACCACCTGGAAGCGGCGGGTCAGCGCCGCGTCCTTCTCGAAATACTTCTTGTATTCGGCCCAGGTGGTCGCGGCCATCGTGCGCAGCTCGCCGCGGGCGAGTGCGGGCTTGAGCAGGTTGGCGGCATCGCCCTGGCCGGCGGTGCCGCCGGCGCCGATCATCTGGTGCGCCTCGTCGATGAACAGGATGATCGGCTTGGGCGAGGCCTTCACCTCCTCGATCACGTTCTTCAGGCGGTTCTCGAACTCGCCCTTCACGCCGGCGCCGGCCTGGAGCAGGCCGAGGTCGAGCGTGCGGATGACGACATCCTTCAGCGCGGGCGGCACGTCGCCGGCGGCGATGCGCAGGGCGAAGCCCTCGACCACGGCGGTTTTGCCGACGCCGGCCTCGCCGGTGAGGATCGGGTTGTTCTGGCGGCGGCGGGTGAGGATGTCGACCACCTGGCGGATCTCGGTGTCGCGGCCGAGGATCGGGTCGATCTTGCCGGCGCGGGCCTTGGCGGTGAGATCGATGGTGAACTGGTCGAGCGCGCCGCTGCCGCCCGGGCGGGGCGAGCCGTCGCCGCCCTCGCCGCCGGTGGCCGGCGCGCCCTCGACGGAGGTGGTGGCGCTGGCGGCCTCGGCGCTGTCGCGGGTGATGGTGGGCAGGTCGCGCTTGAGGGCATCGGCGTTGATCTTGCCGAACTGGGGGCTGCACTCGCGGGTGTGGCGGCTGAGCGTTTCGTCGGCGAGCATCGCCCAGAGCAGGTGGCCGGAGCGCAGCCGGGTCAGCCCGTGTTCGACGGAGGCCAGCAGCCAGGCCTGCTTCGCCGCCTCGACGATCTCGGGCGAGAGGGTGGGGGCGCGGGCATTGCCGGTTTTCAGCTTGTCGAGCGCGCGGGTGAGGTCGCTGAGCAGGCGGCCGTGGTCGGCGTCGTAGTGGCGCAGGATGGCGGCGATGTCGGTGTTGGAGGGATCGGCGAGCTTGAGCAGCCAGTGCTCGATCTCGACGTTGTAGTGGCTGCGCGACAACGTCAGGCCGGCGGCTGATTCCAGGGCGCGGCGGCAATGGTCGTTCAGTCGGCCGACTAGCGCCTTGAGGTCGATCGCCGCCATGGTTTCCCCCGTCCCCGCGCATGGGGATATCGTTGCCGAATGGCCACCGAACCCCGCGCCGTGGCTCGTGCTGTTGGCATCATACGACGATAGGATCGGCGAAGGCTGGAAGTCCATAGACGCGGCCGTTGCGTCGGCAAATAGTTTGGGTCGATAAACCGCCATCGCAGGGCGAAGGGCAGGCGGTGCCTGGCCCGAACGGAGGGGACGATGGCCGACTGGCCCGACGGGATCGACATGGACGCGCTGCTGGCCCCGATCGCCGAGGATGCGCCCGCGGGGCCGGACCTGCGCGAGGACCCGTCGTCCAACTCGCTGTATCGCCGCCTGAAGAATGCCCGCCAGGAAGCCGGGGCCGCGGAGAGGATGGAGGAGCAGGGCTCGCGCGACCCCGCCGCCGAACCGCTCTCGGTGCTGTGGCGCGAGGTGCGGGCGCTGGCGATCGAGGCGCTGGGCGAGAGCAAGGATCTCGATGTTGCCGCCTGGCTGCTGGAGGCCCTGCTGCGCAGCGACGGCCCGGCCGGGCTGGCTGCCGGCGCGCGCCTGATCGGCGGCCTTGCGGAGACGTTCTGGGACCAGAACCTCTACCCGCTGCCGGACGAGGACGGCATCGCCACGCGCGTGAACCTCGTCTCGGGCCTCAACGGGTCCGGCGGGCGCGACGGCACGCTGGCGCAGCCGCTGCGCAAGCTGGTGCTGTTCGACCGGCCGGACGGCGCGCCCTTCGCCTTCTGGCAATACAAGCAGTCCCAGGACCTCAAGACACTCGATACCGCCCGCGCCGCGCAGCGCATCCAGGGCGGGGCCGTCCCGCTCGAGACTGTGGAGACCGAGGCGCGCGCGGCGGGCGGGAAGCATTTCGCCGCCCTGCGCCGCGACCTGCGCGCTGCGCGCGACGGCTGGGTGGCGATGGCCGCCGTGCTCGATGAGAAGGCAGCGCCCGATGCGCCCTCCACCTCGGCGGTGCGCGACCTGCTGGACGAAATGCTGACGGCGGTCAGCCGCTTCGCCCCGCCGGAGGCCGCCGAGCCGCCGGCGGCCGCGGCAGCCTCTCCGTCCGCCGCGGGGGGCGACAGCCCGGGTGCCGCGGTTCCGGGCGCCGGCGCGGCGCCGGGTGGCGCGGTTCTGGCCGGGCCGCTGGTGGGGGCCGTGGACCGCGAGACCATGCTGGGCGAGTTGGCACGCATAGCGGAGTTCTTCCGCCTCACCGAGCCGCAGTCGCCGCTCGCCTACACGCTGGAGGAGGCGATCCGCCGCGGCCGCATGACGTGGCCCGAACTGCTGGCCGAGATCGTGTCCGACACCTCGGTGCGGGACAATATCCTGATGCAGCTTGGCATCCGCCCGCCGCAGCCGGCGGAGGGCGAGGCCGAGGAGGGGGGCAGCTCCGGCACTACCTGGTAGTGCCGTCGGTGCCCATTCGTATGCATTTGTTGCGCTTCACGGAAGATTGAAGCGCGGCATGGATGCTTGATTGACCGCAACGCAAGGCGGCCTCTAAGCTTCCACAGGTTTTTGCGCGGCAAGGCATGGCGCGGTGCATGTCCGCACGCCCGGAACCGGCCGGAACGGCCCCGGTATCGCGAAACGTTTTGGGGGAAGAGCCATGAGTGGCAGCGTGCACGACAAGCTGAAGCGGGTGCGCAAGCCTCGTGTCCACATCACCTACGATGTGGAGACCGAGGGTGCCAAGGTCGTGAAGGAGCTTCCGTTCGTCGTGGGCGTGATGGGCGATTTCTCCGGCGACCCGACCCAACCGCTGCGCCCGATGACCGAGCGCAAGTTCATCCAGATCGACCGCGACAACTTCAACGACGTGATGCAGCGCATGACGCCGGGCGTGAAGATGCGGGTGGACAACAAGCTGGCCGACGACGGCAGCCAGATGGCCGTGGACCTGAAGTTCAACTCGATCGAGGATTTCGAGCCCGCGCGCGTGGCGGAGCAGGTGCCGGCGCTCAAGGCCCTGATGGAGACGCGCAACAAGCTGCGCGACCTGATGAGCAAGGTGGACAATTCGCCTGAGCTTGAGGACCTGCTGGAGCAGGTGCTGAAAAGCGAGGACGACCTCAAGAAGCTGTCCGGCCAGGTCGGCGTCGACCGCAAGGAGGGCTGAGCGATGTCCGAATCACAGTCGGCACCCTCCGGCGCCGCCGCCACCACCGAGGACGGCCTGAGCTTCCTCGACCAGGTCGTCGCCGCCACGAAGCAGACAGCGCCCGATCGCGCGCAGGACCTCGTCAAGACGCTGATGGAACAGGCCCTGGCCGGGACCGTCACCTTCGACAAGAACCTCTCGCGCACCTTCGAGCGCGCCATCGCCGCGATCGACCGCAAGATCTCCTCGCAGCTGAACGAGGTGATGCACAACGAGAAGTTCCTCAAGCTCGAGGGCTCCTGGCGCGGCCTGCACTACCTGGTGATGAATTCCGAGACCGGCAATTCGCTCAAGATCAAGGTGCTGAACGCCACCAAGCGCGACCTGACCCGCGACCTCACCAAGGCGTCGGAGTTCGACCAGAGCCAGCTGTTCAAGAAGATCTACGAGAACGAGTTCGGCTCCCCGGGCGGCGAGCCCTACGGAACGCTGATCGGCGACTACGAGTGGTCGAACCACCCCGACGACGTGCAGACGCTGGGCCTGATCTCCAACGTTGCCGCCGGGGCCTTCGCGCCCTTCGTCTCGGCCGTGGCGCCGCAGATGTTCGGCTTCTCCGACTGGACCGGGCTGAACAAGCCGCGCGACATCGCCAAGATCTTCGAGACCCAGGAATATGCCAGCTGGCGCAGCTTCCGCGACAGCGAGGACGCTCGCTTTGTCTCGCTGGTGATGCCCCGCGTGCTTGCCCGCCTGCCCTATGGCGCCGCGACCAAGCCGATCGACGAGTTCGGCTTCGAGGAGGCGCCGTATGACGAGAACGGCACCGCGATTGCCATGGACCACAAGGCCTATTGCTGGATGAACGCCGCCTACACCATGGGCACGCGCATGACGGCCGCCTTCGCCACCTCCGGCTTCTGCGTCGCCATCCGCGGCGCCGAGGGCGGCGGCAAGGTGGAGGGCCTGCCCAACCACGTCTTCACCTCCGACGACGGCGACATGGACGCCAAGTGCCCGACCGAGGTGCTGATCCCCGACCGGCGCGAGTTCGAGCTGTCCAACCAGGGCTTCCTGCCGCTCTGCCACTATAAGAACACCGACTATGCGGTGTTCTTCGGCGCCCAGACGGTGCAGAAGCCCAAGAAATACGACCGGCCGGAAGCCACGGCCAACGCCGCCATCTCCGCGCGCCTGCCCTACATCATGGCCAGCAGCCGCTTCGCCCACTACCTCAAGGTGATGGCGCGCGACACCATCGGCAGCTTCAAGGAGGCCAACGAGATCGAGGCCGACCTGAACCGCTGGATCGGCAACTACGTCAATGCCAACGAGAACGCGGGCCAGGAAGCCAAGGCCAAGTATCCGCTGCGCGAGGCGTCGGTCGAGGTGAAGGAAATCCCGGGCAAGCCGGGCTCCTACAACGCGGTGGCCTATCTGCGCCCCTGGCTGCAGATGGAGGAGCTGACGACCAGCCTGCGCATGGTCGCCCGCCTGCCGCCCAAGGCCTGACCCCGGCCGCGGCGCGGGAGCGGGGCGCCGTGCCGGAGGACGACCGCACGATCATCATCCCGCCGGCAAGCGGGTCCGCGGGAGGCAAGCCTCCGGCGGACCCCGCGGTTGCCCTGCCTGCCCCTCCGTCCGATCCGGAGCGTGCCGAGGCCCCGCCCCTGCGCGACAGCGTGTTGGCCGGGCGCTTCTTCACCGCCGCGCATCGCGACGTGGCTGAGGCGCTGGCCGACGTCCTCGCCGGCGCACCCGCCGCGTTGGCCGCATGGTTCGGGCGCGGACGGGCGATCGCGCTGGCCGCCGATCCCGATGCCCTGCGCGGTGCCCTCGACCGCGACATCGCCGCCATCGATGCGCTGCTGTCCGCGCAGGTCGATGCCATCCTGCACGCGCCGCGCCTGCGCCGGCTGGAGGGGTCCTGGCGCGGCCTCGCCTGGCTGGTGGAGCCGATCGACCCCGGCAACCGCATCAAGGTAAAGGTGCTGAACCTCGGTTGGGCCGAGATCGCCCGCGACCTCGAGCGCGCCGCCGAGTTCGACCAGAGCCAGCTGTTCCGCAAGATCTACGAGGACGAGTTCGGCAGCCCCGGCGGCGAGCCCTTCGGCCTGCTGGTGATCGACCACGAGGTCCGCCACCGCCCCTCCGCCGGCGCGCCGATCGACGATGTGCCGGTGCTGAAGCTGCTGGCCGCCGTCGCCGCCGCCGCCTTCGCGCCCACCATCCTCTCGGCCGCGCCCGAACTGCTGGAACTGGACAGCTTCGCCGACCTGACCGGCATCCAGGACCCCGTGGCCGCGATGCGCAGTGTGGAATACCAGTCCTGGCGCGGCCTGTTCACCCAGGAGGACATCCGCTTCCTCGCCGTCGCCCTGCCGCGCATGCTCGCCCGGCCGCCCTGGAACGAGGACAACCAGCGCCTGCGTGGCCGCCGCTTCAGCGTGCCGCTCGCCGCCGTGCAGCGCGACCGCACCGGGCCGTTCGTGCTGGTGGCCGACGAGGACGGCCAGCCCGTGCCCCGCCGCGTTCGCCTCGGCCCGCAGCTCGGCAACACCTGGGTGATCGAGGGCGGGCTGTCCGGCGGCGACCGGGTGCTGGCCGAGGGCACCATCTCTGCCGACCGACCGCAAACCATGGTGCGCGCCATCCCGGCCGACAGCGCCTGGCGCTATGTCGAACACGCCCCGGACGCCGCCAGCCGCATCTGGTCCACCGCCGGCTACGCCTTCGCCGCCACCGTCGTGCGCGCCTTCGCCGCCTTCACCTGGCCGGCCGATGTGCGCGGCGTGGAACTGGATCGCCGCGCCGGCGGGCTGGTCGATGGCCTGGTGCTGGAACCCTTCGCCACCGACCGCACCGGCGCCTGGGTGCGCCCGTCGCTGGATGTGGTGCTGACCGACCGGCAGGAGCGCCTGCTGGTCGATGCGGGGCTGATGCCGCTCTCGGCCATCGCCTTCAGCCAGGAGGCGGTGTTCGGCGCGGTGCGCAGCCTGCAGATGCCGCAGCACTACAGCGGGCCGAACGCCCAGGCCGCCGGCGCCAATGCGCGGCTGTCGGCCCAGGTCAACACGCTGCTCTGCGTCTCCCGCTTCGCCCACTACCTCAAGATGCTGGGCCGCGACATGGTCGGTGCCTTCCGCACCGCCGAGGAGATCGAGGACCAGCTGCAGCACTGGCTGACCCGCTACGTGAACACCAACATCAACGTGGGCAGCGAATCCCGCGCCCGCTACCCGCTGGTCTCGGGCCAGGTCACCGTCACCGAACGTCCGGGCCGCCCCGGCGTGTTCGGCTGCGTCATCCAGATGCAGCCGCATTTCCAGCTCGACGACGTCGCCGCCCAGTTCCGGCTGGTCACCGACATTGCCGCGCCGGGAACGGCGGGATAAGCCGGCGGGGAACGCGAACGGATGCGCAAGGGAGCACACGATGTCGGGCACGGGTGAGACGGTGGGGGCCCTGTTCCGCGCGGGCAAGCTGGCCGAGGCGGTCGATGCGGCGAACCAGGCGGTGCGCAAGTCGCCCACCGACATCGCGGCGCGCGTGCTGCTGGCCGAACTGCTGGTGTTCGCCGGCAACCTGGAGCGCGCCGACGTGATCCTGGATGCGGCCAGCCAGGTGGAGCCGGAGGCGGCGATGGTGGTGGCCGAGTTCCGCCAGCTGCTGCGCGCCGACATGGCCCGCCGCCAGCTGCGCCGCGACGGCCGCGTGCCGGACTTCCTCGGCGAGCCGACCGAGGTCCAGCGCCGCCAGCTCGCCGCCCTGGTGGCCCTGCGCGCCGGCGACATGGCCGAGGCCGCGCGCCTCGCCGCCGAGACCGAGGCCGCCCGGCCCCGCGTTCCCGGCACCGCCGAGGGCGCCGCCTTCGACGATTTCCGCGACGCCGACGACCTCGCTTCCGGCAGCTTCGAGGTGCTGAGCACCACCGGCAAGTTCTTCTGGATCCCGACCGAGCGGGTGGAGAGCATCGTGTTCCACCCGCCCAAGCGCGCCCGCGACCTGATGTGGCGCCGCGCCACCATGTCCGTCCGCGGCGGGCCGGACGGCGACGTGTATCTCCCCGCCATCTACGGCAGCGAGGACGCAGCCCTGGCCGACGCGCTGAAGCTGGGCCGCGAGACAGACTGGATCGAGGATGGCGGCCCAGTGCGCGGCGTCGGCCAGCGCCTGTTCCTGGTGGGCGAGGAAGCGATCGGCATCATGGACCTCGCCACCGTGGAATTCGCGGGATGACGGGGCGCGCGGCGCGATGAGCGGGCGCATCCTCGATACCGGCCGCGGCGAGGTCGCTCGCCGCGCCGGCCCGCGCGCCCAGCTGCCGCTGCTCGACCGCCTGATCGACGACGCCCCCACCCAGGCGCAGGACCCGCCGCTCTCGGCCGGCGAGGCGATGGAGGCCCTGCGCGCCTCGGTCCGCCGCGACCTGGAGGCGCTGCTGAACGCGCGCCGCCGCTGGTCCTCCTGGCCCGAGGCGCTGACCGAGCTGGCCGCCTCCCCGGTCGGCTACGGCATCCCGGACTTCACCGCCGGCGCCATGAACGAGCCCGGCCGCAAGGACGCGCTGCGCGCCGAGGTGGAAGCCACCATCCGCCGCTTCGAGCCGCGTCTGGTCAGCGTGCGCGTCTCGCTGATCGACAGCGGCAACAAGCTCGACTCCACGCTGCGCCTGCGCATCGACGGCCTGCTGCATGCCGACCCGGCGCCGGAGCCGGTCGCCTTCGACACCACGGTGGACGCCACCACCGCCGACGTGTTCGTCGCTGCCGCCACGCCCGAGAACGGCTGAGGAGGGCAGGGGGGATGTCCGACGCGCTGCTGCCCTATTTCGACCGCGAGCTGAACGCCATACGCCGCCTCGCCGCCCAGTTCGCCGAGGCCCACCCCAAGATCGCCGGCCGCCTGCGCATCGCCGCGGACACGGTGGACGACCCGCACGTCGCCCGCCTGCTCGACGGCGCCGCCTTCCTGGCAGCCCGCGTGCATCACCGGCTGGACGACGAGTTCCCGGAGCTGACCGACGCGCTGCTCGGCGTGCTCTATCCGCACTACCTCGCCCCCGTCCCCTCCTGCACGGTGGTGCAGCTCCACAGCCAGCCCGACCTGATGGCCCCGGTCGAGCTCGCCCCGGGCCTGGCGCTGGACAGCGAGCCGGTGCGCGGCGAAACCTGCCGCTTCCGCACCGCCTATCCCACCACGCTCTGGCCGGTGGAGATCGAGAGCGTCCGTCTCTCCGGCCTGCCGCTCGCCGCCCCCGCCAACCCGCTGGCCGCCGGCGCCGTCTCGGTGCTGCGCATCGTGCTGCGCTGCGCCAACCCGGAAGCGACCTTCGCCCAGCTCGGGCTCGACCGGCTGCGTTTCTTCCTGCGCGCCGCCCCCAACATATCGCTGCCGCTCTATGAGCTGCTCTGCGGCCACACGCTGTCGATCGCCTATGCCGACGGCCCGGCCGACCCCAACCCGGTGATCGTGCCGGCCGACAGCATCGTGCCAGTCGGCTTCGCGCCGGAGGAGGCGTTGCTGCCCTGGCCGGCGCGCAGTTTTTCCGGCTTCCGCCTGCTGACCGAATACTTCGCCTTCCCCGAGAAGTTCATGTTCGTGGACCTCACCCGGATGGACGGCAAGGCGCTGGCCTCCGGCGGCAACCGCATGGAGATCTTCGTCTATCTCGACCGCGCCCTGCCGGAACTGGAACGCGTGGTCGCCGCCGAGAGCCTGGCGCTGGGCTGCACCCCTGTCGTCAACCTGTTCCCGCAGCGCTGCGAGCCCATCCCGATCAGCCACGCCGCCACCGAATACCGTATCGTGCCGGATGTGCGCCGCCCCGGCGCGATCGAGGTCTGGAGTGTGGACCGTGTGCGCGAAACCCGCCCCGACGGCAGCTTCCGCCCCTGGCGCCCGTTCTACCGCCTGACCCATGGCGACACTGAGCCTGGCACGCCGGGCGGCTTCTTCCACGTCGTCCGCCGCGACGCCGCCCCGCCCCAGCGCGGCTTCGAGGTGTTCCTCGCCCCCGACGACCCGCATTTCGACCCCGACGCCGCCACCGACGCGGTGTTGTCGATCGACGCGCTCTGCACCAACCGCGACCTTCCCGGCGAGCTGCAGTTCGGCGGCGGCCGCCCGGTGCTGCGCGTCGTCGAGGGGGTGGCGGCCATCACCCGCGTCACCTGCCTCACCGCGCCCAGCCACACCATGCGCCTGCCGCTGCGCGAGCGCGGCTTCTGGCGCCTGGTCTCCCATCTCTCGCTCGGCCATCTCTCGGTGGTCGGCGGGGCGGAGGGCGCCGCTGCGTTGAAGGAGGTGCTGCGCCTCTACGACCTGCGCGATTCCGCCGAAACCCGGGCAGCGATCGAGGCGCTGCTGTCCGTCTCGGCCCGCCCCGGGGCCGCCCGCGTCCCGGGTGCCCGCGCCGGCGCGTTCTGCCGCGGCCTGGACGTGACGCTGGAATTCGAGCCGCGCGCCTGGCAGGTCGGCGGCCTGTATCTGCTGGCGTCCGTGCTCGACCGGTTCCTCGCCCTGCATGCCACCGTCAATGCCTTCGTGCGCACCCGCACGGTGCTGCGCGGCCGTCCCGGCCATGCCGCCGCCTGGCCCGCCCGCGCCGGCATGCGGACGCTGCTGTGACATCCCCCGGCTCCGCCTTCGCCCGGCTGCAGCGCGAACCGCAGCGCTTCGCCTTCGACGCCGCGATGCGTATCCTCGCCCACCGCGCCCGCGCGCCGGACCTCGAGGGCGCGGTCCGCTTCCGCACCCCGCCCGGGCTGGGCTTCGCCCCGGCCGAAATCACCGCCCTCCAGCTTGGAGATGGCGCCGCGCCCCCCTCCGTCACCACCCCCGTCATGGCGCTGACCGGCGCCACCGGCGTGCTGCCGCGCTACTACAGCGAGGTGCTGGCCAGCACCCTGCGCAACCGCTCCCGCGCCATGCACGACTTCCTGGACATGCTCTCGCACCGCTTCGTGCTGCATTTCGCCCGCGCCGGCATCAAGTATCGCCTGCATCGCGCCAGCGAGGCCGCCCGCCTCGCCCCGCCGCGCCCCGGCCGCGAGGCGCTCGACGCCGACCCGATGGCCGGCGCCCTGCTGGCGCTGACCGGCTACGGCACCCCCCACCTCGTGCCGCGCATGGCAGCGGGCGCCGAGGCCCTGCTGCACTACGCCGGCCTGATGGCCATGCGCCCGCGCTCCGCCGACCGTCTTGCGGCGCTGGCGTCGGACTGGCTCGGCCGCGCCGTGGAGGTCCGCCAGTTCGCCGGTGCCTGGCTCGCCCTGCCGCCCGACCAGCGCACAAGCATGCCGGTCGGCCGCCGCCCCGGCGCCTTCAACCGCCTCGGCATCGATGCCGCGATCGGCGTGCGCGCCTGGGACGTGCAGGCCCGCGTGATCCTGCGCATCGGCCCGCTCGACCGCCCCGGCTTCAACGCCCTGCTGCCGGACCGCCCCGCGCTGCGCCGCCTCGTCGCCCTGGTGCGCGCCTATCTCGGCTTCGAGACCGGCTTCGCCGTCAACCCCGTGTTGGCCGCCGACGCGGTGCCCGCCCTCGCGCTCGGCGGGGGCGACGCCCCGGCGCGGCTCGGCTGGAATACCTGGCTCCCCGCCCCCGGCCTCGGCCGCCACGCGCCGGCCGCCGACGCCCTGTTCGAGGCCGAGGTGGTGGAGGCGGAACCGCACCGCGAAGGAACCGCAGCATGACCGCGGATTGGGGTGGCGGCTACGTCACCGACATCGACTACACCAGCAACTACTTTCCCAGCCAATCGCCGCAGATGCTCGCCCTCGCCTGCCTGATCAACGGCATCGCCGTCGACCCGCCCTGGGCGGCGGAGCACCTGCACTACCTCGAGCTCGGCTGCGGCCGCGGCAAGAACGCCTGCGTGGTCGCCGCCGCCAACCCGGGCTGGCAGGTCACCGGCATCGACTTCATGCCCGGCGCCATCGCCGACGCCCGCAGCCTCGCGGCCGAAGCGGGGCTCGACAACGTCACCTTCATCGAGGCCGATCTCGGCACTTTCGCCGAATCCCAAGCGGCCGCCGCCCTGCCGATGGCCGACGTTGCCACCGCGCACGGCGTCTGGAGCTGGGTCGGCGACCCGGTGCGGGCTGGCATCGTCCGCCTGCTCGCCACAAGGCTGCGCGCCGGCGGCATCTTCCATGTCAGCTACAACGCCCTGCCGGCGCAGCAGGCCCTGCTCGCCGTCCAGCGCCTGCTGCGCGAATCCGGCCGCCGCCTCGCCGGGCGCAGCAACCGCCAGGCCGAAGCCGGGCGCGACGTCGTCAAGGCCCTGGCCGCGGCCGGGGCCCACCACTTCGCCGCCACCGAAACCGCCCGCGAGCTCATCGCCAGGCTCGACGACCTGCCGGTGCCCTACCTCGCCCACGAATACATGAACGAGCACTGGCGCCCCTGCTACCACGCCGACGTCGCCACCGCGCTCTCCGCCGCCCGGCTCGACTTCGCCGCGAACGCCCGCCTCGTCGACAACTTCGTCGAACTCGTCCTGACGCCGGAACAGCGCGCCATCCATGACCGCTTCGACGACCCGCTGCTGCGCGAACTGATCATCGACACCTGCGTCAACCGCACCCTGCGCCACGACGTCTACGTCCGCGGCGCCCGCCGCCTGGCCAACGCCGACCGCGACGCCATCCTCGCGCGCGTGCCCATTGTCCTGGCGACCGACCCCGACAGCTTCCACTACGCGCTCAAGATGCCCGCCGGCGAGGCCACCGTCGGCGAAGGCTACCGCGCCCGCGTCGCCGCCCTGGCCGAGGGCCCCAGAACCCTGGCCGAACTCGCCCCGCTCGGCGGTTCCCGCGCCAACTTCGCCGAGATGGCGATGGTCCTGGTCGGCACCCACCAGGCCCACGTGCTGCGCGACGCCGCCGCCGGCTCAAGCCCGCGCCAGCGTCGCGCCAACGCCGCTCTGGCACGGCGCGACGTGCGCCTCGACGATCTCAACGCCGCCACCGTCCTGGCCTGCGTGCGCGCCGGCACCGGCCAGCCCAGCCGCGCCGCCGAAGCCCTGCTGGTCGCCCATGCCGGCGCGGACGGCACGATACCTGATCCCGTGGCGCTCGCCGCCGCGCTGCTGCCGGATGGGGACGAAACCCTGTGCCACGAACTCGCCAGCCTGCTTGCCCGCGTGGTGCGCGAGCGGCTGGCGGTGTGGCAGGGGCTGGGGTTGGTATAGCAAGGCCTTCTTTATCTGAAAAAAAAGAAGCAAAAAGACTTTTCATCCATTTGCACCGCGCCTAACCATTTCGCACGGCGCAAACGTAGAAAAGTTTTTTGGTTCTTTTTTTCAAAAAAGAACCGCTTTCTTCCTTACTCTACCAGCCTTGCCCGCAACACCCCGAGCCTTGCATCATCCAGGCCCAGCCGCTGGTGCAGGTAGGCATCGATGCTGCCATAGCCCTGGTGGATCGCCTCGTACGCCGCCTCCAGGAACGCCGGCTGCACCGACAGCAGCGTATCCGCCACCACCGGCGGCAGCCCCGCCGCCACCTCGGCATCCCGCCGCCACAGACGGTTGGTCGCCAGGTAGTCGTCGTGGATCACCTCGTCCTCCACCCCCAGCGCCGACAGCAGCAGCATCGCCGCCACCCCGGTGCGGTCCTTCCCCGCGGTGCAGTGGAACAGCAGCGGCGCCGGCGTCTCATGCAGCAGCAGGTCGAACATCGCCCGGTAGCGGTGGTGCCAGTCGTTGATGTACGACCCGTAGGCCGCCCGCATCACCCGCACCACATCCTCGGCGGTCGAATTCGGGTCCTCCACCAGATCCTTCAGCGACGCCCCGATCGTCGGCTGGATCGTCAGTTCATGGATCGTCACCCCGTCCGTCATCCGCGTCGGCCAGCGCGCCCGCTCGCCGTCGCCGCGGAAATCCACCACGTGCGAAACGCCCAGCGCCCGCAGTGCGGCGATATCCGCCGCCGTCAGCCCATGCAGCGCCGCCGACCGGAACACCTGCCCGCGCCGCACCCGCCCGCCATCCCGCGTCGGCCAGCCGCCGAGGTCGCGCAGGTTGCTGACGCCCTCCAGCGGGATGTGGTGCGGCAGGTCGACAATGCGTGACATCAGGCGCTTTCCCCGTGATCGAACTCGAACCGATAGCCGTCCCCCGCGCGCCGCACCCAGCCAACATGCGGCACCCCGAAATGTGCCGGGAACACCCGTGCCCCGGTTTCGCAGCACAACTCCAGCACCCGCCGGCGCGACGCCTCGGCCAGGCGCGGATCGCTGCAGAACCGGCTGCTCCATTCCGGGCGCACCACCTGCACCGGATGGTGCATCACGTCGCCCAGGAAAACCCCCTGCTCCCCGCCCGACAGCAGCCGCAGGATCACATGCCCCGGCGCATGCCCCGGCGCCGGCTCGATCAGCAGCCCGTCGCCGATCTGGTCGGTCATCCCGACCTCCATCGCCTGCCCGGACTCGATCACCGGCAGCACCGAGTCGACAAAGATCGCCGCCGGCCCGGGCGCAAGCGAGCTGTTCCGCGACGGATCCCAGTGGTCCCGCTCCACCTTGCTGAACACATACTTGGCGTTCGGAAACGTCGGCACCCAGCGCCCGTCCAGCAGCCTGGTGTTCCAGCCCACGTGGTCCACATGCAGATGCGTGCACAGCACGAAATCCACTGCCTCCGGCTCCACCCCGGCCGCGCGCAGCCGCTCAAGATAGGGCGTGTCGAGCATATGGAACCGCTCCGCCCCCGGCCGGTCCTTGCCATTGCCGCAGCAGGTATCGACCAGAATGGTGTGGTGCCTGGTACGGATCACCCAGGAATGGATGGAGGAGATGAACCTGCCCGTCGCCTTCTCGTAGTAGTTGGGCGAAAGCCACCCCCCATGCTCCTCCAGCACCGCCGGATCCCAGTCCGGCAGGAGGTGCTGCGCCGGAAACCCGGGGCCCATCTGCTCGTACACACGGGTCACGGTGGTGTCGCCAATCCTTCGCACGGTCATGGGCCGGCGTCCTTCTGCGGAGGGGTCCGCCGCACATGCCAGCAAGCGGCCGCGTTGCGCAATGGGCGTGCCGCGCACTCCGTCGCCCATGCTAAGGAAAGCTTGATCTTTCACCGTTACTGTATCCCGACGCCCGAATTTCATCCTCCCCTGGCGATTGCGACGCGATGGACCTGCATTTCGTGACCGACCTGGGCGACCAGGCGGTGATCCTGCCCCTGGTGGCCGCGACCGGCCTCGTGCTCCTGCTCGCCGGCTGGTGGCGCGGTGCGCTCGCCTGGTTCGTGGCGGTGCCGGCCACGCTCGGCGTCGTGCTGGTGGCCAAGCTGTCCACCATGGCCTGCCAGGGCCTGCTGCCCCCAATCGGCTTGCTCAGCCCGAGCGGCCATACCGCCTCGGCGGCCATCGTCTATGGCGGGGTCCTCGCCCTCGTCCTCGGCGGCCCGCTGGCCGCTGCCTTCAGCGCCGCCGCCGCCGGTGCCGTGGTCGGCTTCACCCGCCTCGCGCTGGACGTCCACACCACCGCCGACGTCATCGCCGGTGCCCTGATCGGCATCGCCGGCGCCGTCGCCCTCGCCCTGCTCGCCGGCCCTCGCCCACCACTGCGCCGCGGCTGGATCGGCGTGCCCGCCGCCATGCTCGCCGTGCTGGTCCTGTTCCACGGCCGCCACGTCTATGCCGAGATGCACATCAACCGCATGTCGCAGCAGATCTGGCCATTGAGTCTCTGCGTCGACAAGTAGTCTTCTTTTTCTGAAGAAAAAGAAGCAAAAAGACTTTCCTCCATTGCGCCGTTGACTCCCGGTCCAAGCAGATGAAAGTTTTTTGGTTCTTTTTTTCAAAAAAGAACCGCTTCCTTCCCTGGACCTTCCCGCCCTCGCCCCGCCCCGGTATGGTCCGCCCAAACGCAAGGAGGCTCCACCGGTGAGCGACTATTTCTACGAACCCCGCAAGGGCCACGGCCTGCCGCACGACCCGTTCAAGGCCATCGTCGCCCCGCGCCCGATCGGCTGGGTCGCCACCGTCGACGAGCAGGGCCGCCCGAACCTCGCCCCCTACAGCTTCTTCAACGCCATCTCGTCCTTCCCGCCCATGGTCTATTTCAACTCCGAGGGCCGCAAGGACAGCATCAACAACGCCGAGGCCACCCGCGAGTTCACCTGCTCCCTGGTCGGCGCCGACCTCGCCCGCGCCATGAACGCCACCTCCGCCCCCGTCGCCCCCGGCGTGAACGAATTCACCCTGGCCGGCCTCGCCATGGCCCCCAGCACCCGCGTGAAGCCGCCGCGCGTCGCCGAGGCCATCGCCGCGCTGGAATGCAAGGTCACCCAGATCATCCAGCTCACCGACGTGAACGGCGAGAAGCTCGATTCCTGGATGGTCCTCGGCGAGGTCGTCGGCGTCCACATCGACGACCGCTGGCTCAAGGACGGCATCTTCGACACCGCCGGCGCCCGCCCGGTCGCCCGCTGCGGCTACCGCGGCGACTACGCCGAGGTCACCAGCCTGTTCGAGATGATCCGCCCCACCGCCTGACCCCACGCATCGCGCAACCGTCCCCCGCGCCGCCGAAGCGCGGAAATCCGCCGTCATGGCCTTGACGGCGGGCGGGGCCTGGGCCATTTCCGAGCAATCAGGACCACGCTTGTCCGATTATCCTCGACCCCCCAGCCCCCGCACCCGGGAAACCCCGATGCTCCGCCTGTCCAAGCTCACCGACTACGCAGTTGTCGTGCTGATCCGCCTGGGCGAGGGGGATCGGATCTCGCCCGACTGCGTCCAGACCTCGCCCGGCCTCTCCGCCGGCACCGGCGTCCCGGAGCCGACCGTCGCCAAGGTGCTGAAGTCGCTGGCCACCGCCGGCCTCGTCTCGTCCCAGCGCGGCGCCCGCGGCGGCTACCGGCTCCTGCGCCCGCTGGCCACCATCTCGGTGGCCGACGTCATCACCGCCGTCGACGGCCCGATCGCGCTGACCGCCTGCGTCGACGGCTCCACCGCCGGCTGCGAGGTCTCCTCCGTCTGCGCCGTCAAGGGCCGTTGGGACCTGGTGAACGACGCGATCCAGAACGCCCTGTCCGGCATTACCCTGGCGGACATGCGCGACGCCTCGGTCCCGCCCGCCTTCCGCATCCCGGCCGCCGCGCCGCTCCTCTCCCGCGCCGCAGAGTAGAAGGGAACCCACCATGCCCGCCGTCGCCGAAACCCTCGACACCGTCCAGGCCGCCACCGAAGGCGGCTACAAATGGGGCTTCTCGACCGATATCGAGATGGACATGGCCCCCAAGGGCCTCAACGAGGACATCATCCGCCTCATCTCCGCGCGCAAGAACGAGCCGCAATGGCTGCTCGACTGGCGCCTGGCCGCCTTCGCCACCTGGCTCAAGATGGACGAGCCGAACTGGGCGATGGTCAACCACCCCCCCATCGACTACCAGGACCTCCACTACTACGCGGCCCCCAAGAAGAAGCCCGGCCCCAAGAGCCTGGACGAGGTCGACCCCGAGCTGCTGCGCACCTACGAGAAGCTCGGCATCCCGCTGAAGGAGCGCGCCATCCTCGCCGGCGTCGAGGGCGCCGACGGTGCCCCCGCGGATGGAGACCGCCCGCAGGTCGCCATGGACGCGGTGTTCGACAGCGTCTCCGTCGCCACCACCTTCAAGTCGACGCTCGCCAAGGCCGGCGTCATCTTCTGCCCGATCTCCGAGGCCGTGCAGGAGCACCCGGAGCTGGTGCGCAAATACCTCGGCAGCGTCGTCCCGGTCAGCGACAACTACTTCGCCGCCCTGAACTCCGCCGTCTTCACCGATGGCAGCTTCGTCTACATCCCCAAGGGCGTCCGCTGCCCGATGGAGCTGTCCACCTATTTCCGCATCAACGCCCGCAACACCGGCCAGTTCGAGCGCACGCTGATCATCGCCGAGGATTCCAGCTACGTCTCCTACCTGGAAGGCTGCACCGCCCCGCAGCGCGACGAGAACCAGCTCCACGCCGCCGTGGTCGAGCTGGTCGCCTTCGACGACGCCCAGATCAAGTACAGCACCGTGCAGAACTGGTACCCCGGCGACAGCGACGGCAAGGGCGGCATCTACAACTTCGTCACCAAGCGCGGCCATTGCCGCGGCGCCCGCAGCAAGATCAGCTGGACCCAGGTCGAGACCGGCTCGGCCATCACCTGGAAATACCCCTCCTGCGTCCTGCAGGGCGACGACAGCGTCGGCGAGTTCTACTCCGTCGCCGTCACCAACAACTTCCAGCAGGCCGACACCGGCACCAAGATGATCCACATCGGCAAGCGCACCAAAAGCACCATCGTCTCCAAGGGCATCAGCGCCGGCCGCTCCAACAACACCTATCGCGGCCTGGTCCGCATCGATCGCCGGGCCGATGGCGCGCGCAACTTCACCCAGTGCGACAGCCTGCTGATCGGCGACCAGTGCGGCGCCCACACCGTGCCCTACATCGAAAGCCGCAACCCGACGGCCAAGCTGGAGCACGAGGCGACCACGTCAAAGATCGCCGAGGACCAGCTGTTCTACTGCCGCCAGCGCGGCCTCAGCGAGGAGGACGCCGTCGGCCTCATCGTCAACGGCTTCTGCAAGGATGTTCTCAAGGAACTGCCGATGGAATTCGCCGTGGAAGCCCAGAAGCTTCTCGCCGTTTCTCTTGAAGGTTCCGTGGGTTAAAGGACGAAACTGATGCTTGAAATCAAGAACCTCAAGGCCGGCATCGACGGCAAGATGATCCTCAACGGGATCGACCTCGTCATTCCCCAGGGCGAGGTCCACGCCATCATGGGCCCGAACGGCTCCGGCAAATCGACGCTGTCCTACGTCCTGTCCGGCCGCGAGGGCTACGAGGCCATCGAAGGCACCGCCACCTTCGCCGGCCATGACCTCCTGGCCATGGAGCCCGAGGAGCGCGCCGCCGTCGGCGTCTTCCTCGCCTTCCAGTACCCCGTGGAACTCCCCGGCGTGAACAACGCCAACTTCCTGCGCACCGCGCTCAACGCCCAGCGCCGCGCCCGCGGCGAGGCGGAGCTGGATGCCGTCCAGTTCCTCAAGCTCGCCCGCGCCCAGGCCAAGTCGCTGTCGATGCCCGACGACATGCTCAAGCGCAACGTCAATGTCGGCTTCTCCGGCGGCGAGAAGAAGCGCAACGAGGTCCTCCAGATGGCCGTCCTGCGCCCCAAACTCGCCATCCTCGACGAGACGGACTCGGGCCTGGACATCGACGCCCTGAAGATCGTCGCCGACGGCGTCAACGCGCTGCGCGGCCCCGATTTCTCCGCCCTGGTCATCACCCACTACCAGCGCCTGCTCGACCACATCGTGCCCGACCGCGTCCACGTGCTGGCCAATGGCCGCATCGTGAAGTCCGGCGGCCCCGAGCTGGCCCACGCGCTGGAAGCCGGCGGCTACGCGTCGGTGGTTCCCGAGGGAGTGGGGGCGGCCGCATGAGCACCACCGCTCCATCGGGCCCGCTCGCGGCGCTGAAGGCAGCGTCCGACGCCTTCGTCGCCGACTACCACGCCCGCAAGACCACGCTGCCAGGCGACAGCCACATCCGCGCCGAAGCCGCCGCCCTGGTCGCCGCCCAAGGCCTGCCCGGCCCGCGCGAGGAAGCCTGGCGCTACACCCCGCTGCGCCCCTTCGCCGAGGCCCAGTTCCAGCCGACCACGAAAGCGGAGCCCTCCGCCGCCCTGCTCGCGCGCCTGCCCGCCATCGACGGCACCCGCCTCGTGTTTGTTGACGGCCGCTTCCACTCCGAGCTGTCCGGCGTTCCCAAGGGCTTCCGCGTCACCACCGGCGAGCCCGCCTTCGGCACCATCGCCCGCCCGGCTGACGAGAAACTCGTGGCCCTGAACACCATGCTCGCCGAGGACGGCGCCGCCATCCACGTGCCCGCCAACACGAACGCCGGCACCGTCATCCTGGCCAGCCTCGCCACCGGCCAGTCGGTCGGCTTCCACCCCCGCCATCACATCGTGCTGGAGGAAGGCGCCACCCTCACCCTGATCGACCTCTCGCTCGGCGACGGCGACTACCTGAACAACCCCGTCCTCACCTTCGACGTCGCCGCCGGCGCCACCGTCACCCATCTGCGCCTGCAGGACGAAGGGGCAGGGGCCTTCCACCTCTCCACCGTCTATGCCGACGTGGCCGAGGGCGCCACCTACGACAGCTTCGCGCTGACCCTCGGCGCCAGGCTCGCCCGCATGGAGGTCCACGCCCGCCTCGCCGGCGAGCGCGCCGCGGCCCACCTCAACGCCGCCCAACTCCTCGACGGAAACCAGCACGCCGACTTCACCACCGTCGTCCGCCACGACGCCCCGAACACCGCCAGCCGCCAGACCGTCAAGAACGTGCTGACCGGCCGCAGCCGCGGCGTCTTCCAGGGCAAGATCGAGGTCGCCCGCATCGCCCAGAAAACCGACGGCTACCAGATGAACCAGGCCCTGCTCCTCTCCCCCCAGGCCGAGATGGACAGCAAGCCCCAGCTCGAGATCTACGCCGACGACGTCAAGTGCAGCCACGGCGCCACCGTCGGCGCGCTGGATGCCGACCAGCTCTTCTACCTGCGCAGTCGTGGTGTGCCGCACGAGCAGGCCCGCTCCATCCTCGTGCGTGCTTTCCTCTCCGAGGCGCTGGACCCGATCGCCCATGAGCAGGGCCGCGCCGCCATGGAAGCCGCCATCGAGGCGTGGTGGGCCAAGAGGGAGCGGGTCAACACATGAACGACACCATCCAGGCCTTTGATGTCGCCGCCATCCGCGCCCAATTCCCGATCCTCTCGGAGAAGATCCGCGGCAAGGACCTGGTCTTCCTCGACAGCGCCGCCTCCGCCCAGAAGCCCCGCGCCGTCATCGACGCCATGGTCCACGCCATGGAGCGCCAATACGCCAACATCCACCGCGGCCTGCACTGGATGAGCGAGCGCACCACCGAAGCCTACGAACTCGCCCGCGACGCCGCCGCCCGCCTGCTCAACGCGTACGACCGCAGCGAGATCGTCTTCGTCCGCAACAGCACCGAGGCGATCAACCTCCTCGCCCACTCCTACGGCCGCGCCATCATGAAGCCCGGCCAGGCCGTCATCATCTCCGCCATGGAGCACCACTCCAACATCGTCCCCTGGCAGATGCTGCGCGACTCCCACGGCATAGAACTCCGCGTCGCCCCGATCACCGATGCCGGCGAACTCGACATGGAAGCCTTCGAGGCCCTGCTGGCGGACGGCAAGGTCGGCCTCGTCGCGATCACCCACATGTCCAACGTGCTCGGCACCTACACCCCCGCCGAGCGCATCGCCACGCTCGCCCACCAGCATGGCGCCAAGGTCTTCTTCGACGGCAGCCAGGCCATCGTCCACCGCCGCATCGACGTCCAGGCCATCGGCGCCGATTTCTACTGCTTCACCGGCCACAAGCTCTACGGCCCCACCGGCATCGGCATCCTCTGGGGGCGACGCGAACTGCTGGACGCCATGCCCCCCTTCCTCGGCGGCGGCGACATGATCTCCACCGTCAGCTACGAACGCAGCACCTGGGCCGACACCCCGCACAAATTCGAAGCCGGCACCCCCGCCATCATCGAAGGCATCGGCCTCAACGCCGCCATCGAGTTCATGGAAGGCATCGGCTACCCCGCCATCGCCGCCCACGAAGCCGCCCTGACCGACCACGCGCTGGCAAAAATGTCCGCGATCGAAGGCATCACCGTCATCGGCCGCGCCCAGGACCGCGGCGGCGTCATCTCCTTCACGCTCGACCGCGCCCACGCCCACGACGTCGCCACGTTGCTCGATCGCCAGGGCATCGCCGTGCGCGCCGGCCAGCACTGCGCCGAACCCCTGATGCGCCGCCTCAACCTCGACAGCACGGCGCGCGCCAGCTTCGGCATCTACACCACCCACGAGGAAATCGACGCCCTCGCCGACACCCTGACCCGCATCAGGGAGTTTTTCGCGTGAAGGAGGGGGCCTAATGTTCGAGGACGTCCGCGACCTCTACAACGCCGCCATCCTGGAACGGGGCCGCCGCCCCCACCACATGAAGAAGCTCGAGTCGTTCGACGCCACCGCCAAGGGCGACAACCCCATGTGCGGCGACCGCGTCACCGTCTGGGTCAAGTTCGCCCCGAACGGCACCATCGACGAAACCGGATTCGACGCCCGCGGCTGCGAGATCAGCAAGGCCTCCGCCGACCTCATGGTCGAAGCCGTCCAGGGCCACGCGCCGGCCGACACGAAAGCCATGTTCGAGCGCTTCCGCACCATGGCCCAATCCGGCGAATGCCCCGCCTGCGCCGCCTTCGAGCCGCTCAAGCCGCTCGCCGCCGTCCACGCCTATCCCTCGCGCATCAAATGCGCGACCCTTCCCTGGCACGCCCTCGTCGCGGCACTCGACGGCGCCACCACCACCACCAGCGAAACATGAACGGGGGCAGGCAGTGAACGAAGGCCCAATCAACTCCGCCGTCGGCACATGGACTCCGGAAGGCGAGGTTCCCCCCCGCCCCTCCGAGGACGCCCTGATCGCCGCCTGCGCCAGCGTCTTCGACCCGGAAATACCGGTCAACATCTACGAACTCGGCCTCATCTACGCCATCGACATCGACGAGGCCGGCGCCGTGAAGGTCGAGATGACCCTCACCGCCCCGGCCTGCCCCAGCGCCCAGGAACTCCCCGAGCAGGTCCGCGACGCCGTCCTCGCCGTCCCCGGCGTCTCCGCCTGCGACGTCGACGTCGTCTGGGACCCGCCCTGGGACCAAAGCCGCATGAGCGAAGACGCCCGCCTCGCCCTCAACATGTTCTGAGGAGCCGTCCCATGTCCGAACAGACCGCCCAGCCCACCCGCCCCGCCCGTCGCCCGCTCCCGCCCCTGATGCAGGTGTCCGACGCCGCCGCCACCCGCCTGCGCGCGCTCTATGCAAGCGGCCAGGAAGGCAAGCTCCTGCGCATCTCCGTCAACACCAAGGGCTGCTCCGGCCTGGCCTACGACATGTCCTGGGTCGATGCCCCCGGCCCCGGCGACGAAGTCGTCACCAGCAACGACGTCACCGTCCTGGTCGACCGCAAGGCCAGCCTCTTCCTCATCGGCACCACGATGGACTACGAAGTGAAGGCCCTGTCCTCCGGCTTCACCTTCACCAACCCCAACGAAAAAGGCCGCTGTGGCTGCGGGGAAAGCTTCCACGTCTAGCAAGAACGTTCTTTTTTGAAAAAAAGAACCAAAAAACTTTCCCCATTGCACCCGAGATAACCGCCACTCCCCGGCAAATGGACAAAGTTTTTTTGCTTCTTTTTGTTCACAAAAAGAAGACTCTTCCCTCCCCCTAAGGACTTTTGTTCTTCAAAACCCGCCGCAGGTCCGCCTCGATCGGCGCGGTATCCGTCCCGAACTGCCGGCGCAGCACGTCGCGCCAGTCGACGATGTCGGAGATGCCCGCCGGGTTGTCGCGCAGCAGTTCGCGCTTGATG
>CAMDGX010000041.1 GCA_945897825.1 Asaia bogorensis
GCCGTGCTGAACCTGCTGCAAGACCTGCAGGACCGCACCGGCGTCGCCTACCTCCTGATCTCCCACGACCTCGCCGTGGTCCGCGCCATCGCCCGCACCGTCGCCATCATGGAGGCCGGCCGCATCGCCGAACACGGCCCGGTCGCCGAAATCTTCGCCCACCCGCGCTCCGAAACCACGCGCCGCCTCCTGGCCGCCGTCCCGCGCCTGACCCTGGCATGATGCCAACCCCTGGCGCGATCGAGCCTTTGGACAGAAAGAAAAGGCGAGGGCTCTGCCCTCGACCCGCTGGGGCCTGAGGCCCCAGACCCCCCATCATTCTCAAGAGAACGAGGTCCAGGGGCATGGACACCGCTTTGCCGAACGACGTTGGGTGGAGATGAGCGGGATCGTCTCACGGGCGCGGTGGGCCTGATGCTGTGCCGCTCGAGGGGGCGGACAACATGAGAAGTGCGTCGTCTCTCGATGACGACCCAGGCTGCAATGGGAGATCGAGCAAGGCGCGAAGGCATGAAACACTGCTTTGATGAGGCATAGGCGCAGATCGGGCCGATAATTCCGCCAGCGAGTCGCGACGGCAACAAGCGGACGGTGAACGTTCGCGGGGGTCGACGGCGTGACGGATATGCTGAGCACTGGCTGCCAGCGGGTTGGCCTGGCCGAAGGATCTGCCGCCGCGCAACCCGGTCAACCACGCGTTCCGGCCCTGGGATTGATGCGGCACGGTGGCGCACAAGCCCACCACGCGGCTGACGTTTGGATCAGGCCGGCACCGGCTCCGGCCTCGCCAAACGACGCGGTATCGCGGACACCAGCGCCTGCGCATAGGGTGTCGCCGGCGCCTGAAGCACCTGTTCCGCCAGCCCGCTTTCGACGATCCGCCCATCCTTCATCACCGCCACCTGCTCCGCCACCGCGCCCACGGCCTCCAGGTCGTGGCCGATGAACAGCAACGCCAGGCCCCGCTCGTGCCGGATCCGGCCAAGCAGGTCCAGCACCTGCGCGGCGACGGTGCGATCCAGCGCCGACACCGGCTCGTCGCACACCAGCAGCTGCGGATCGACCGCCAGCGCCCGGGCGATCGCCACGCGCTGGCGCTGGCCGCCGGAGAGCTGGTGCGGGTAGCGGTCCAGATGCGCCGGCACCAGCCCCACCTCCGCCAGCAGGCCCGCCGCGCGATCGCGCCGCTCACCCGGCGGGCAAAGCGCGTGCACCGCCAGCGGCTCGGCGAGGATGGCGGCGACTTTCAGGCGCGGGTTCAGGCTGCCCGCCGCGTCCTGGAACACCATCTGCACCTGCCGTGCCATCGCCTTGCTGCCGCCCGCCATCACGGGATCGAGGCCGAACACGCGCAGACGGCCGGCATCCGGCCGCACCAGGCCGACGGCCGCGCGCGCCAGGGTGCTCTTGCCCGAGCCGCTCTCGCCCACCAGCCCCAGCGCCGCGCCCGGCGCCAGCATGAACGAGACGCCGCCCACCGCGCGAATGCCCGGGCCGCCGCGGCGATGCGGACGGAACGTCACCTCCAGGTCGCGCACCTCCAGAGCGGCCGGGCCGGCGGCCAGGACGGGGGCGGCGGGGCGGGCCACCGGCCGGCTGGCCAGCAGCGCCGCGGTGTAGGGATGGGCGGGGGCCGCGAACACGCGCGCGGTCGGCCCCGCCTCCACGATCCGGCCGGCGCGCATCACCGCAACGTCGTGAGCGAGCCCGGCCACCACCGCGAGATCGTGCGACACGAACAGCATCGCCAGCCCGCGCCGCGCCTGAAGCTCGGCCAGCAGCGCCAGGATCTGCGCCTGCACCGTGGTGTCCAGCGCCGTGGTCGGCTCGTCGGCGATCAGCAGGTCGGGGTCGGCGGCCAGCGCCATGGCGATCATCGCGCGCTGCTGCTGGCCGCCCGAAAGCTGGTGCGGAAAGGCGGCGGCCTTGCCCGCGGGATCGGGCAGCCCGACCTCCGCCAGCGCCCCCAGCACCTTCGCCATCACCGCCGCGTGGCCGAGCGGCAGATGCGTGCGGACCGTCTCGGCGATCTGGTCGCCAATGCGCATGGACGGGTTCAGGCTACCCAGCGCCTCCTGGAACACCACGCCGATGCGCCCGCCGCGCAGCGCCCGCCAGTCCCGCTCCGGCGCGCCCAGCATCTCCCGCCCGCCGATGCGCAGGCTGCCCGACAGACGCGCCGCCGGCGGGAACAGCCCGGCGATGCCCAGCGCGGTCAGCGACTTGCCCGAGCCGCTCTCGCCCACCAGCGCCAGCGTGCGGCCCCGGTGCAACGACAGCGACACGCCGTCCACCGCCACGGCCGCGCCGAAGCGCACCGTGAGGTCGCGCAGTTCCACCAGCGCCGTCATCGCCGCAACCGCGGATCGAGCAGCCGCTGCGCCTGGTCGGCCACCAGGTTCATCGCCACGACCCCGGTCGCGAACACCATCACCACCGCCTGGATCACCGGATAGTCGCGGCCCGACACCGCCTGGTAGGCCAGCGTCCCCAGGCCCGGCAGGCCAAACAGCACCTCCATGGTCAGCGCCCCGCCGACCAGCCCGGCGAGCATCATCCCGCCCAGCGCCACCACCGTGGTCATGGCGTTCGGCAGCAGGTGGCGCAGCACGATGCGCGCCGGCGACAGCCCCTTGGCCCGCGCCGTGCGGATATGCGCGGCCGTCGCCGCCTCCTTCAGGTCCTCGTGCAGCGGCTTGGCGATCTGCCCGGCATTGTCGATGCCCAGGATCAGCACCGGCAGCAGCATCTGCCCGATCACCGGCAGCCAGCCGAGCCAGACCGAGAACACCAGGATCCCCGCCAGCCCGACGCAGAAGGTCGGCAGTGCGATCGACCACAGGTTCACCCCCTCCACCAGTGCGGGAAACACCGAGCGCGGCCACAGCACGGCGGCCGTCGGCAGCGCGATTCCGATCGCCAGCCCCACCGCCAGGGCCATCGCCCCGAGCGCCAGCGTGGTCGGCAGCGCCGCCAGGATCAACTCCGCCACCGGCCGGTCGAATCGCAGCGACAGGCCGAGGTCGCCGCCGAGCGCGCGCACAACCCAGATGCGCAACTGCTCCAGCACACCGGCATCGAGGCCGAGATCGGCGCGCAATGCGGCCACCGCATCCTCGTCCAGGCTGCCTTCCATCGCCATCGCATCCACCACGTCGCCCGGCACCACGCGCATCAGCGCGAACACCGCCACCGTGATCGCGGCCAGCAGCAGCAGCTGGCGCAGCACCGCCAACCCGGCATCGGCCATCCGTCCGCTCATCGTCCGCGCTCCCGCAGCGGGTCCAGCGCCAGCCGCAGCCGGTCGCCCACCAGCGCGAAACCCAGTGTCACCAGGCACAGTGCAGCCACCGGCGCCAGCACCGCATGCGGCGCCGTCTCGGCAAACCGCGCCGCGCCCGAGATCATCCGCCCCCAGCTCGGTGTTTCCGGCGCCAGGCCGAGGCCGAAGAACGACAGCACGCTCTCGGTGGTGATCGCCCGTGGCACCACGATCGCCGCCTGCGTCACCAGCGCGCCGGCGATGTTCGGCAGGATGTGGCGTCCCAGCGTGGCCAGCGGCGGTGCCCCCATCACGCGCGCCGCCGCCACGTAACCGGACGCCGTCTCGCGCCGCCACGCCGCGCGCGCCACCATCGCCATGTGCGGTGCGAAGGCGATGCCGAGCGCCAGCACCAGCGGCGCCGTTCCCACGCCCAGCGCCACCATCAGCGTCAGCGCCAGCAGGATCGACGGCAGGGCGCGCACCATGTCGAAGACGCCGAACACCGCGAGGGAGGCCCAGCGGCCCGTCGCCTCCGCCACCAGCCCCAGCCCGGCCCCCAGCACCACCGACAGCCCCGTGGCCCCAAGCGCCACCAGCAGCGAGATGCGCGTGCCCGCCGCCAGCCGTGCCGCGATGTCGCGGCCGAGATGGTCGCGCCCGAGCCAGTGCGCCGCGTCGGGCGAGGCGTTGCGCGCGGCCAGCGCCTGCGCCAGCGGGTCGTGCGGCACCAGCGACGGCCCTAGCACCGCCACCAGCACCGCCACCGTCAGGATGGCGATCCCGACGCTGAAGCCTGCGGAGCCCCGCCCCGCGCCGAGACTGCCGGCAACAGTGGCCGACACGACGCGGTCCTAGCTGCGCGCCGCGAACGTCGCGTGCGCCAGGCCGCCATCCACGCGGTGCTGCCCCCAGGTGAAGCCGGGCGAATACCCGCTCACCGCGCGGCGGTTGGCGATCGGCTCCGGCGCATGGCCGATCACCACGGTGTAGTAGTTGTCGATCGCCCGCTGCCACGCAGCCAGGTAGAAGCGGCGCCGCGCGGCCAGGTCCACCGCCGCCACCGCCTGCTTCACCAGCGCGTCGAACTCGGCATCGCGCGTGCCGCCCCACAGGCCGACATTCGGGCCGTCCGAAATCAGCCGGATGAAGCGCAGGAAGATGTCGGCGCGCGGGCCGGAAGCGAAGGGGGCCAGGTCCCAGTCATACTGGCCCAGCCGCCGCTGCGCGCCGATGTCGTCGAGCGCTAGGTGCTCCACCTGGAAGCCGAGCGTGCGCATCGCCTGCACCGCGATCTCGGGATAGGTGCTCTGCCACGACACGATGCGGCAGGGCGTGCGCGCCGGGTCCACCCCGGCCTCGGCCAGCAGGGCGCGGGCGCGCGCCTCGTTCGGCCCGGCATGCTTGTCGGCGTCATGCATCGCCTTGTCCCAGAAGAACTGGCCGGGGGCGGCCATCTGGTTGGTCACCACGCCCGCGTCGCCGGCGACGAAGCGCATGAAGGCAGTCTTGTCGAGCATGTAGGCCACCGCGCGGCGCACCCGCAGATCGTCGAACGGCTTGCGCGGCGCGCGGTTGTTGAAGGACCAGAACCACCACGTGGTGTCCTTCATGAACTGCACCTCGAGGTTCGGGTCCGCCTTCACCGAGGCGAGCTTGTCGTAGCCGATGCGGGCGATGTGCAGGTCCCCCGCCCGCAGCGGCAGCGACAGGTCGCTGTCATCGCGCAGCGAGAACTCCACCGCCTCGGCGCGCGGCAGCCCGTCCTGCCAGTACTGCTCGAAGGCCGGGGCGTGGAAGCTGACATTCGGCGTCCAGCGGCCGAAGCGGAACGGGCCGGTGCCGATCGGCGTGCGGATGGTCTGCGCCCAGCCCTCGCTCTCGGGGGCGACGATCCACAGCTCCGACAGCAGGTTCAGCAGCGGGCCATACGGCTCCTTCATCGTCATCACGAAGGTGCGCGCGTCCGGCGCCTCCAAGCTCTCCACCAGCTTCATCGGCGCCGACAGCCAGCCGCCGCGCACCTGGTCGCGCACCCGCACGGCATTGGCGCGCACATCCTCCGCGGTCATCACCCGGCCGTTGTGGAAGCGCACGCCCTCGCGGATGGTGAAGCTGTAGCGCCGCCCGTCCGGGCTCACCTCCCACGCCGTCGCCAGGAACGGCTTCACCGTGCCGTCATCGGCGATCGAGGTCAGCGTCTCGACATAGACCTGCTGCACCGCGATCGAGCCGGTGTGGCGATGCGGGTCGGCGGTGTCGAGCCCGAGCACCGCGATCTTCACCGTGCCGCTGCGCGCGCCCTGGGCGCGGGCGCCGCTGCCGGGCAAATGGTCGAGCAGGCCGAGGCCGGCCATCGCGGCGGCGCCGCCGAGCAGGGTGCGGCGCGAGGCGTGGAAGGGGCTGGACATTGGCGGTCGCTCCTGGAGGGGCGGCCGGCGCGCGGGCCGGTCCGCCGGTTGTCGCGATGGATGGACGGCGCTCAGCCGAAGCTGAGGTTGTAGGCCCGCAGGTCCATGTAGAAGAACGAATACGGCTGCCATTTCAGGGACTTGCGCACGCCATACGTCTCAAGCGGCAAATAGAGGATGGTGGCCGGCGCCTCCGTCTCCCATTCGTCGAGCATGCGCGCGAACAGCGCCTTGCGCTTGGCCGGGTCGGACTCGACCTCCAGCGCGCGGCCGGCCGCGTTGAACGCCGCCGCACTCTCCTTGGCCCACATGCCGCGCACCTGGAACGAGGTGTTCGGCCCCCAGGAGGTCCAGATCGCGCCCAGCGGATCCGGCAGGCGGGTGGAGTTGGAGGTGTTGCCGATCTGCTGCCCCTGCCCCTGCATCTGGGCAAAGCTCTCCACCACCTGCAACTCGGCGTTGATGCCCACGGCCTTCCACATCTCGACCAGGATTTCCGCCGCCGCCAGCGCGTTGGTGTAGTAGTTCGGCATGGTGCGATAGGTGATCTTCTGCCCGCGATAGCCGGCCTCGCGCAGCAGCTTCTTCGCCCGCTCGGGGTCGAAGGCGAGCGCCCTTCCCTCCAGGAACATCGGTCCGTATTCAGGATAGTTGTGGCCCGGCGGCACCACCGCCTGGCCGTTCCACAGCGTCTCCACCAGCAACGTGCGGTCGATCGCCAACCCCAGCGCCTGGCGGACGCGCTTGTCGGCCATCACCGGGTCGCGCATGTCGAACACCAGCAGGTGCGCGTTGGCGAGCACCACCGAGCGCGCCTCGACATTCGCGTAGCGGTTCAGCGTGGCGATCTGGTCGGGCGGCAGGTTGGTCACGATGTCGAACTCGCCCGCCACCAGCCCGGCCACCCGCGTCGCCACTTCCGGCACCTTGCGGAACTCGACCGCGGAGAAATTCGGCCGGCCCATCCAATACTCGTCGAACGCCTCGAACTGCGCCGACGTGTCGCGGGTGAAGCTGCGGAACTTCATCGGCCCGGTGCCGACCGGGTTGCGCGCGAAGCCGTCGATGCCCACCGCCTGGTAGTGGCGCTTGTTCACGATCCACGACGCCCACGAGGCCAGCCGCATCTCCAGCAGCACGTCCGGCCCGCGGGTGCGGAAGCGCACCGTCTTGTCGTCCAGCGCCTCCACGTGGGTCAGCACGCCGAAATAGTTGCGCGCATCCGGGATCATCGGCTTCTCGCCCCACATCCGCTCGGCGGAGAAGGTGAAAGCCACGTCGTCCGCATGCAGCCTGTCGCCGTTGTGGAAGCGCACGCCCTCGCGCAGCGTCACCACCAGCTCCGACGGCGATTCCCGCTTCCAGGACGCCGCCAGCCCCGGCTCCAGCTTCGAGCCGCCGCCGCCCGGCATCGACAGGAAGTCGCGGCGGATCAGCGTGTCATACAGCGTGTAGGAGATGCGCGTGCCGACATTGCCCATGTCGCGCGCCGGCTCAAGCCCGGGCGGCAGGTCGGCCACCGCCACGGTCAGCTTCGGCCGCGCCGCCTGGGCGAAACCGGCGCGCGGCAGGGCGGCGGCCAGCGGCGGCAGGGCGGCGGCGGCCAGCAGGGCGCGGCGGCCGATGGGTCGGATGGATACGGTCATGGCGGATTCCTGGCTCCGGCCCCGGCGGGCCTTCGGCGTGGAACATGCGCGCCGCACCGGGGCACGCCGATGACCAACCTGTTGCCGTTCAGTGAAGTTTGCGCTGGCAACAGCAATCTCGCCAACCGTGGGAAAGGTCATCCGAACATTCGGCAATGTTGTCGGCATGAAACAGAACTGTCACGCCAGTGTCTTGCCCCCGTGCTGTTTGCCGCCGCGCCGCCGCGTCATCGTCGCGCCCGACCGCCAAGGGGTGCCCGTGCCACTCGATCTCAATCCCCCGTCCGTCGCATCGCCCCGCGTCGCCGGAAGCACCGATGCGCTGCTCGCCGTCAGCGCGCTGCGCGTGGGCATCGACGGGCCGCTCGGCCATGTCGTGCCGGTCGATGGCGTGGACCTCGCCATCGGCGCCGGCCGCACACTGTGCCTGGTCGGCGAATCCGGCTGCGGCAAAAGCCTCACCTGCTTCGCCATCACCGGCCTGCTGCCGCCCGGCGGGCGCATCCTCTCAGGCTCGGTCCGCCTCGACGGCCGCGAGATCGCCGGCCTGCCGCAGCACGACCTGGTCCGCCTGCGCGGCCGCCAGGTGGCGATGGTCTACCAGGACCCGCACGCGGCCCTGAACCCGGTGATGACCATCGGCGCCCAGATCGCCGAAAGCCTGACCCTGCACGGCCATCACCGTGACGCCGCCTGGGTCGAGGCCCGCCGCCTGCTCGACCGCGTCGGCATGCCCGCCGCCGGCCAGCGCCTGCGCGACTATCCGCACCAGCTCTCCGGCGGCATGAACCAGCGCGCCGTCATCGCCATGGCGCTGGCCTGCCGCCCCCGCCTGCTGATCGCCGACGAACCCACCACGGCGCTGGACGTCACCATCCAGGCGCAGATCCTCGCTTTGCTGCGCGAGGTGCAGGCCGAGCTCGGCATGGCGCTGCTGCTGGTCACCCACGACCTCGGCGTGGTGGCCGAGATGGCCGACGATGTGGCGGTGATGTACGCCGGCCGCGTGGTGGAACAGGGCGACGCCGCCGCGCTGTTCGCCGCCCCCGCCCATCCCTACACCGCCGGCCTGCTCGCCTGCCTGCCGCGCATCTCCGGCCGCACCGCGCTGCACGCCATCGAAGGCACCGTCCCCAGCCTGGCCAACCTGCCGCCCGGCTGCGCCTTCGCCCCGCGCTGCCACGCCGCCACCGCGCGCTGCACCGAAGCCCGACCCAACCCCCACACCCTGTCCGACGGGCGCCGCGTCGCCTGCCACCACCCGCTCGCGGCATGACCGGACCGACGCCGCTGCTTGAAGCCGAGGCGCTCGGCCGCAGCTTCCCCGTGCGCCGCCACCTCCCGTGGCAGCCCCGCCGCCACCTTCGCGCCGTCACCGGCGTCGACCTCACCCTGGCCGCCGGCGAAACCCTCGGCCTCGTCGGCGAATCCGGTTCCGGCAAGTCCACCCTCGGCCGCATGGTCGCCGGCATCCTGCCGCCCAGCGAAGGCCAGGTGCGCTTCGCCGGCCACCCCCTCGCCGACCCGCGCGACACCCGGGCGCGCCGCGCCCAGGCCCGCCGCCTGCAACTGGTGTTCCAGGACGCGCTCGGCGCGCTCAACCCCCGCCTGACCATCGGCCACCAGGTGGCCGAGGTGCTCGACATCCACGCCATCGCCGCCCCCGCCGACCGCCCCGCCCACGCCATCGCCGCCCTCGCCCAGGTCGGGCTGTCCTCGGAGCTGTTCCACCGCTACCCGCACGAGATCAGTGGCGGCCAGCGCCAGCGCGTGGTGATCGCCCGCGCGCTCGCCACCGGGCCCGACCTGCTGGTCTGCGACGAACCGGTCTCCGCACTCGACGTCTCGGTCCAGGCCCAGGTGGTTCAGGTGCTGCGCGCCCTGCAGCGCGAACGCGCCATCGCCTACCTGTTCATCTCCCACGACCTGCGCGTCGTCCGCCAGGTCTGCGACCGCATCGCGGTGATGTATCTCGGCCGCCTCGTCGAGGAAGCGCCCGCCGAGGCGCTGTTCGCCACCCCGCGCCACCCCTACACCCAGGCGCTGATCGCCGCCGTGCCGGTGGACGACCCCCGCCACCGCCGCACGCGCACCCTGCTGGCCGGCGAACCGCCCAGCCCGATCGCCCCGCCGCCCGGCTGCGCCTTCCACCCGCGCTGCGCCCTGGTCGAGCCCCGCTGCCGCACCGAGGCACCAAGCCCGCGCACCGTGGCACCGGGCCACCGCGTCGCCTGCCACGTGGCGGCCTGACCGCGATGCTCGTCCTCCTCCTGCTCAAAACCGGCCGCGCCCTGCTCACGGTGCTGCTCTGCGTCACCTTCGTCTTCGTCGTGCTGCGCCTGTCCGGCGACCCAGCCGAAACCCTGCTGCCCGACAACACGCCGCCGGCCACGGTCGACGAATACCGCGCCCGCTGGGGCCTCGACCGGCCGTTGCCGGAGCAATACGTGCTCTACCTCGCCGCCGTCGCCCGCGGCGATTTCGGCCGCTCCTTCGGCGACAACCGCGACGCGCTGGAGGTGGTGCTGGAACGCGTGCCGGCCACCCTGCTGCTCGGCGGCGCCACCTTCCTGCTCGCACTCGCCATCGGCATCCCGCTCGGCATCCTCGCCGCCATCCGCCGCAACACCGCCGTCGACCGCGCGGTGATGGGCTTCGCCGTATTCGGCTTCTCCACGCCCAATTTCTTCCTCGGCATCCTGCTGATCCTGCTGTTCACCATGCAGCTGCGCTGGCTGCCCTCCTCCGGCAGCGAGACCTGGCAGCACATGGTGATGCCCGTCTTCACCCTCGGCACCGCCGCGGCCGGCACGCTGGCGCGCTTCACCCGCACCGCGATGCTCGAAGTGATGGGCCAGCCCTTCCTGCGCACCGCGCGCGGCAAGGGCGCCACCGAGGCGATCGCCATCCGCCGCCACGCCTTGCCCAACGCCGCCATCCCCGTCGTCACGGTGGTCGGCTTCCAGCTTGGCGGCCTGATCGGCGGCGCGCTCGTCACCGAGACGGTGTTCGCCTGGCCCGGCGTCGGCCGGTTGCTGGTCTCGGCGGTCTCGGGGCGGGACCTCGCGGTGGTGCAGGCCATCGTCCTGCTGGTCGCCGCCACCATGGTCACCGCCAACTACCTGGTCGACCTCGCCTACGGCCTGCTCGACCCGCGCATCCGCGACGCAAGAAGATGAGCGCCACGACTTTCCCCACCGGCCGCCGCCGCGCCCCCATCCCGCCGGCGATCCTGCTTGCCATCGGCTGGATCGCGCTGATGGTGCTGGTCGCCATCCTCGCCGACCTGATCGCCCCCACCCACTACGCCACCCAGAACCTGCGCGCGCGCCTCCAGCCGCCGGTGTTCTGGGGCGGCACCTGGGCCTATCCGCTCGGCACCGACGCGATCGGCCGCGACATGCTCTCCCGCCTGATCTACGGCATCCGCTTCTCGATCATGATCGCCGTCATCGGCACTCTGATCGGCGCCGTGCTCGGCACCCTGCTGGGCATCCTCGCCGCCTGGCGCCGCGGCCTCGTCGAGGAGGCGATCATGATGCTGGTCGATGTGCAGGCCGCCCTCCCCTTCGTCATCCTGGCGCTGGCCGTGCTCGCCTTCTTCGGCAACTCCTTCGTCCTGTTCGTCATCATCGTCGGCCTCGACGGCTGGGAACGCTACGCCCGGCTCGCCCGCGGCCTCGTGCTGTCGGCGCAGGAAAGCGGCTACGCGGTCGCCATCCGCACCCTCAGCGCCGGCCCGCTGCGCACCTATGGCGGCCACATCCTGCCCAACATCGCCAGCGCCCTGGTCGTGCAGATGACGCTGAACTTCCCCGGCACCATCCTGCTGGAAACCTCGCTCTCCTTCCTCGGCCTCGGCATCCAACCCCCACTTACCAGCCTCGGCCTCCTGCTCGGCAGCGGCCGTGCGTTGCTGCTGAACGCCTGGTGGATCGCCGTCCTGCCCGGCGTGGTGATCTTCCTGACCACCCTGTCCATGAGCCTGTTCGGCGACTGGCTGCGCGACCGCCTCGACCCCACCCTGGCCGACCACTGAGGAACCCATCCATGATCCAGACCCAAGCCACCCACCCGAAGGTCGCCGGCCATGGCGCCGCCGCCGGCGGCAACTTCGCCACGCTGGACCGCAATCTCGCCCGCCTCGTCGCCGCCGGCTGCACCCACGCCGAACTCTCCGCCACCGCCCTGTTCGTCACCATCGCCGGCCAGGACAACGCCCCCCGCGTCGCCGCCCTCGCCGAGATCTGCGCCCGCCACGCGCTGCGCTATTCCGTCCACGCGCCCATCGCCATCAACCTCATGGACGAAACCCATCTCGACCTGCACCGCGCGGTGCTCGCCAGCTCCCTGCGCTTCGCCGCCCGCATCGGCGCCCGCGCCGTCGTGATCCATCCTGGCCGCGTCCACCCGCAGGCCGACCTCGCTGCCCGAACCCGCCTGCTTTCCGTGGAGCGCGACGCCGTGCTGCGCGCCGCCGACCAGGCCGGGGCAGGGGGCCAGATGATCGCCATGGAGAACCTCAACCCCAACCGCAACATGATGGCCGGCACCATGACCAGCTACGCGCTCGACCCGCGCGCCCTGGCCGACCAGATCGCCGCCATCGCCCACCCCGCCGTCTGCGGCACGCTCGATTTCGGCCATGGCTGGCTCGCCGCCGGCCGCCTCGGCTTCGACTACGCAGCCGCCATCCGCGCCTTCGCCCCCGTCGTCGGCCACCTGCACGTCACCGACAATTGCGGCGTGCCGATCACCTATGTCGACGCCACCGACGAGGAACACGTGGCCTACGGGATGGGCGACCTGCATCTGCCGATCGGCTGGGGCAGCGTCCCCTACGACACCCTGCTCGCGGACTTGCCCATCCGCCCCGGCTGTGCCGCCATCCTCGAACTCGCCAGCCGCCACGAAACCGAGCTGGAGTCCACCCTCGCCCGCGTCGCCGGCCTCGCCGCCCGGCTGAACGCCACCTCCCCCCAAGGCTGAAGGAAAACCGCCATGCGCCGCGCCGTTCTCGTCGTGCTCGACGGTCTCCGCCGCGACTTCGTCACCGCCGGGCTCACCCCCCGCCTGCACGACTTCGCCGCCCGGGCGCAGCGCTTCGGCGCGCACCGCTCGGTCTTCCCCTCGGCCACCCGCGTCGTGTCCTCCTCGCTCGCCACCGGCTGCTACCCTAACCGCCACGGCATGCAGGGCAACTCGTTCGCCCTGATGGAAGCAGGCGCGCTGGTCGCCCACGACGCCGGCCTGCCCGACTTCCTGCAGCACAAGCGCGAAGTCACCGGCGCCTCCCTGGCCATGCCCACCATGGCCCAGCGCCTGGCACCGCATGGCGGCGCCTGGGTGTTCAGCAACGTCTCCCCCGGCGCCGCCTACGCCCACGACCCCGACGGCTGGGGCCACGTCTACCACCGCGCCGGCTCCTTCGGCCCCGGCCGCGTTCCGGTGGCCGACCCGCTGCAGGTCTCGCTCGACGCCGCCGGCGACCGCGCCATGACCCAGCGCTTCGTCGCCGAGGTCCTCCCCCGCAAGCCCGCCCTCGCGGTGTTGTGGCTGGGCGAGCCCGACCACATCCAGCACGAGGCCGGCGTCGGCCACCCCGACATGCTGCACGTCCTCGCCGAGGCCGACCGCAACGCCGGCATGGTCATCGACGCCATCGGCGACGACCCGGAAATCCTCCTGCTGCTCGCCTCCGACCACGGCCACCAGACCGTCACCGAAGTGATCGACATCGATGCCGCCCTGGTCGCGGCCGGCCTGAAGGACACACGCGACAGCGGCGACGTCGTCACCGTCTCGAACGGTACCTCCGTGCTCGTCTACCTCCACCCCAGCCAGGTCGCGCGCCGCGCCGCACTGGGGGCGTTCCTGCGCGCCCAGCCCTGGGCCGGCGAGGTGCTGGAAGGCGACAGCCTGGCCGCTGTCGGCCAGTCCCACGCCAACGCGCTGGCCTATGCCGTGGCCATGCGCTGCACCGATGCACCGAACGCCCACGGCTTCCCGGGCACCGCCTTCGCCGCCCTGCCGCGCGCCGGCAAGCCGGACCGCCTCGGCTGCGGCCAGCATGGCGGCCTCGGCACCTATGAGCAGATGCCCTTCCTGCTCGCCGCCGGCCCCGGCTTCGCCCCCGGCGCCACCAGCACCGCGCCAACCAGCGCGGTCGACATCGCCCCCACCGTGCTGGCCCATCTCGGCCTCCCCGGCCATGGCATGGACGGCCGCCCGCTCCAGTCCTGACCTGCCAACCGGCCCGGGCCACGCCCCGGGCGACAATCATCGATCTGTCACACCCCTCACATCACGACGTCATCGAGAGCGACGATACAGGCGGCCATTGTACTGGAGTCTTTGACAGTGGCCGGAATCACCATCGAGGGAGCCACGCGCCGTTTCGGCACCGTCACGGCGCTGGACGGCGTCTCGCTCCAGGTCGCCGCCGGCGAGTTCGTCGCCCTCGTCGGCCCCTCCGGCTGCGGCAAGACCACCCTGATGCGCATCGTCGCCGGCATCGAAACCGCCGATGCCGGAACCATCGTCATCAACGACCGCGACGTCACCCGCCTGCGCGCCGCCGAACGCAACGTCGCCATGGTGTTCCAGTCCTACGCGCTCTACCCCCACCTCACTGCGCGCCAGAACATCGCCGTGCCGCTCTCGATGAAGCGGCTGTCCGCGGCCCAGCGCCTGCCGCTGTTCGGCCGCTTCTGGCCCGGCGCGCAGGACGCCCATCGCGGCATCGCCGCCGACGTGGCCAAGGTTGCCGAATCGCTCGGCCTCGCCGCCCTGCTCGACCGCCGCCCCGGCCAGCTCTCCGGCGGCCAGCGCCAGCGCGTCGCCCTCGCCCGCGCCATCGTCCGTCGCCCCGCCGCCTTCCTGATGGACGAACCGCTCTCCAACCTCGACGCCGCCCTGCGCGTGCAAACAAGGCGCGAGATCGTCGACATCCACCGCCAGAGCGGTGCGGCCACCCTCTACGTCACCCACGACCAGGCCGAGGCACTCACCATGGCCGACCGCGTCGCGGTGATGCAGGCCGGCCAGATCCTCCAGGTCGGCACGCCCGAGGAGATCTACGCCGACCCCGCCGACCTGCGCGTCGCCACCTTCATCGGCAGCCCGCGCATCAACACCTTCCCGGCCGAAGCCGGCCCCGACGGCCTGGTGCGCATCGGGGCCACACCGATCGGCCTGCACGCCGCGCCGGGCCGCTTCACCTTCGCGATCCGCCCGGAGGATTGCCGCATCGCCGCCGCCGGCATCCCCGTCCAGGCCCAGGGTGCCGAATTCCTCGGCGAAAGCCTCCTGCTGCACGCCCACCACGCGCCAAGCGACAGTGCCGCGATCCTCCGCCTCGCCCCGGACGCGCCGCGCCCACGCCCCGGGGAAGCCCTGCACATCGCCTTCGACCCCTCCCGCGCCCTGCTGTTCGACGCCGCCGGCCGCCGCCTGTCCCGCACCGCCATCGCCCAGGTGCCGGAGCACGCCCTTGTCTGAAGCCCTCGCCATGGCACCTGCCCGGCGCCGCGCCCCGGTCGGCGAGGCGCTGGCGGGCCTCATGCTCACCCTGCCCGCCGCCATCGCCTTCCTGCTGCTCCTGCTGCTGCCGACATTGGCCGCCATCGTGCTCGCCTTCACCGACTACGAACTCGGCGCGCCTTCCCTGGCCTGGATCGGCCTCGGCAACTTCGCGGAACTCTGGGACGACCGCGGCTTCCGCCAATCCCTGCGCAACACCCTCGTCTACACCGCCATCGTCGTCCCCGCCTCCATCGGCGGCGCCCTCGGATTGGCCCTGCTGATCGAGGCCCTGACCAAGGGCCGCGCCCTCTACCGCGCCGTGTTCTTCCTGCCGGTGGTCTCGCTCCCAGTGGCCATGGCGACCGCCTGGCAATACCTGCTCCACCCCACCATCGGCCCGCTGAACGCCATGCTGCGCGAAGCCGGCGTCAACGGCCCCGCCTGGCTCACCTCGTCGGACACGGTGCTGGTCTCGCTCGCGGTGATCGGCGTGTGGGAGGCGATCGGCTTCAACCTCGTCCTGTTCCTCGCCGGCCTCACCGCCATTCCGCGCGAACTGCACCAGGCCGCCGAGACCGACGGCGTCGCCTCTTCCTGGGAGCGCTTCCGCCTCGTCACCTGGCCGCTGCTCGGACCCACCACGCTGTTCGTGGTCACCATCACCATGATCCGCGGCGTGCGCACCTTCGACAGCGTGGCCGTGCTCACCCAGGGCGGCCCGAACCGCGCCTCGGAGGTCCTGCTCTACACGATGTACACCGAGGGCTTCACCTACTTCCGCCTCGGCTATTCCGCCGCGATCACGCTGGTGTTCCTGCTGATCGTGCTCGCCCTGATGCTGCTGCAGACACGCATTCTCGACAGGCGGGTGCACTATGGCTGAGCCCCGCGACCACGCCTGGCAGGCCGCCCGCTGGCTGGTCCTCGCCGCCCTCGGGCTGCTGTTCCTGATGCCCTACATCTGGATGGTCTCGGCCTCGCTGAAGCCGCTCGACGAGATCTTCCGCGCCTCGCTGTCGCTCATCCCCGAAGGCGGCGGCACCATCTCGAACTACGCCCGCGTGCTGTCCGAAGTCCCGGTCGGCCGCTACCTGTGGAACGGCGCCGTGGTCTGCGCCGGCATCCTGTTCTTCCAGCTCCTCTTCGCCGTGCCCGCCGGCTACGCCATCGCCAAGCTGAACTTCCCCGGCCGCGACTGGGTGTTCGGCGCCATCATGCTCGGCCTGCTGGTGCCCTACCACGTCCCGGCCCTGCCGCTCTATGTCGGCTTCAGCGCGCTCGGCCTGCTGAACACCTACGCCGCCCTCATCCTGCCCTTCGTCATCTCCGTCTTCGCCATCTTCCTGTTCCGCCAGTTCTTCAAGGCGCTGCCGGACGAGCTGATCCACGCGGCCAGGCTCGACGGCATGGGCGAACTCTCGGTGGTCTGGCGCGTCATCCTGCCGAACGCCATGCCCGCCGCCACCGCCTTCGCCATCTTCTCCGTCGTCGCCCACTGGAACGACCTGTTCTGGCCGCTGATCGTCATCAGCGGTCCCGACCGCGCCACCCCCGCGCTGGGCGTCCTCTACTTCCGCACCGAGGAAGCCGGCGACGATTTCGGCGCGCTGATGGCCGCCTCCGTGGTGATGACCACCCCCCTCGTCCTCGCCTTCCTCGTCGCCCAGCGCCGCTTCGTCGAAGGCATCGCCACCACCGGCCTCAAGGGCTGACCCCGAGCCAAAGGAACTCCCGCCCATGCCGCGCCTCACCCGCCGCGCCGCCCTCGCCCTGCCCCTCGCCTTGGCCGCGCCAAGCATTCCGCGCGCGCAAGGGTCGACGGAGATCACCGTCCACTACGCCCAGCCCTTCATCTTCAAACCCTCCTACGACGCCATCACCGAAGCCTTCGCCCGCGCCGAACCCGCCATCCGCATCAATTACGTCACCACGCCGAACTACCAGGAAGGCACCCAGCTCCTCCTGCGCCAGGCCGCCACCAACCAGCTCCCCGACCTTTCCTTCCAGGGCCTCAACCTGCTGCGCGTCTTCGCCGAGCGCGGCATCGCCCAGGATCTCGGCCCCCTGCTCGCCCGCGACGGCGACCCCAAGGCGCACGGCTACACCCCGTCCCTGCTCGGCCTCGCCCGCCACAACAACTACCAGGCCGGCCTGCCCTTCGCCGCCTCGACGGCCATCAGCTTCATCAACGCCGACCTCGTCCGCCGCGCCGGCTTCGATCCCGACAACCTGCCGAAGGACTGGGACGGCCATCTCCGCCTCGCCGCCGCCGTCAAGGCCCGCACCGACGGGCCGGACGGCATGTGGTTCGCCTGGAGCGAGTGGATGTTCCAGACCCTCGTGCTCGGCCACGGCGGCGCCATGATGAAGCCCGACGAAAGCGACATCGCCTTCGACGGCCGCGAAGGCCTCGCCACCCTGAAACTGCACGAGCGCATGGTGTCCGAAACCGCCATGCCCGCGCTGAACGCCAACACCGCCTCCCAGGCCTTCGCCGCCGGCCGCCTCGGCGCCTTCTACTGGACCACCGCCGTGGTGCGGAACTTCATCAACAGCGTCGGCCAGAACTTCGATTTCCGCACCTACCCGCTCCCCGTCGTCGCCGGCGTGCCGAACGGAACCCTGGCCACCGGCGGCGCCGCCGGCATGATCACCGCGCGCGACCCCGCCAAGCGCGAGGCCGCCTGGAAGTTCCTCCGCTTCGCCACCTCAGCCCAGGGCCAGGCGCTGATGGCCATGAACAGCGGCTACGTCCCCTGCAACCAGCTCGCCATCGACGAGCCGCGCTGGCTCGCCGACTTCTACCGCGAGAACCCCCGCTTCCAGGCCGCGGTCGCCCAGATGCCGGCCATGGCCCCCTGGTTCGCCTTCCCCGGCGCCAACGGCGTGCGCATCACCGAGGCGATCAACAACAACACCTCGCGCGTCATCGAGCGCCGCGCCACCCCCGAACTCGCCCTGGCCGACATGGCCGGCGAAGTCCGCCGCCTGCTGCCGCGCCGCGGCTGACCGCGCCCACTCCCGGAGACGAAGCATGACAAGCCTCACCCGCCGCGCCGCCCTGGCGCTCCCCGCCGCCCTCGCCCTGCCCTCCCTGGCCCGTGCCCAGGCGCCGGTCGAGATCACCGTCCACTACGCCCAGCCCGCCATCTTCAAGGCCTCCTACGACGCCATCATCGCCCGCTTCGCCCAGCTCGAACCGGCGATCCGCGTCACCGTCGTCACCACGCCGAACTACGAGGAAGGCGCGCAGCTCCTCCTGCGCCAGGCCGCCACCAACCAGCTGCCCGACCTCTCCTACCAGGGCTTCAACCGCCTGCGCATCTTCGCCGAGCGCGGCACCGCCCGCGACCTCGCCCCGTACCTCACGCGCGACGGCAACCCCGCAGCCGCCGGCTACACCCCCAACATCCTGGCGCTGGGCCGCTTCGGCGGCATCCAGGCCGGCATGCCATATGCCGCCTCGAACCCGATCAGCTTCTACAACGCCGACCTGTTCCGCCGCGCCGGCCTGAACCCCGATGCCTTCCCCACCGACTGGAACGGCGTGATCGCCGCCGCCCGCGCCATCCGCGCCCTGGGCGACGGCACCGAGGGCCTCTACTACAACTGGGGCGGCGACGACTGGATGTTCTCCGCCCTGCTGTTCGGCCATGGCGGCACCATGCTGAACGCGGACGAGAGCGACATCGCCTTCGCCGGCCCCGAGGGCCTCGCCGCCCTGCAGCTGTTCGACCGCATGGTGAAGGAGGGCGGCATGCCCAACTTCAACGCCGCCTCCAGCCAGCAGGCCTTCGTCGCCGGCAAGCTCGGCATGACCTTCCGCTCCACCGCCACGCTGCGCAACGTCATCAACGGCACCGGCAACAGCTTCGTCCTGCGCACCACCGCCATGCCGGTCATCGACGCGGCGAAGGGCCGCCTGCCCACCGGGGGTGCCGCCGGCATGATCACCGCGCGCGACCCCGCCCGCGCCGAGGCCGCCTGGAAATTCCTGCGCTTCTCCACCAGCGCCGAGGGCCAGGCGCTCATGGTCATCAACACCGGCTACGTGCCGATGAACCAGATCGCCATCGACGACCCGCGCTGGCTCGGCGCCTTCTACCGCGACAATCCCCTCTTCCTCGCCGCCGTCCGCCAGCTGCCGATCTCGGTGCCCTGGTATGCCTTCCCCGGCGCCAACAGCGTGCGCGTCACCCAGGCCATGGTGAACAACCTCGCGCGCATCGCCGAACAGCGCGCCACCCCCGAAGCCGTCCTGGCCGACATGGCCACCGAAGTGCGGCGCATGCTGCCCCGCCGGAGCTGAACGACATGCCGACGATCCTGCAACTCTCCGACGCCCATCTCTCGCCGCGAAACGAGCTGTTCCGCGCCAATTTCGCGCTCATCCGCCAGGCCGCCACCGCAACCCCCCTCGACCTCGTGGTGGCCAGCGGCGACCTCTCGCTCGACGGCGCGGACCGCGACGAGGACCTCGCCCTCGCCGCCGCCATGCACCGCGAGTTCCCCGCCCCGCTGCTCGCCCTGCCCGGCAACCACGATGTCGGCAGCCACGCCCACACCATGCCGCGCCAGCCCTTCGACACCGCGCGGCTGGACCGCTTCCGCACCCATCTGGGCGCCGGCCGCGGCCTCGTCGAGCTGCCCGGCTGGCTCGTGGTCGGGCTGAACACCGAAGTGATGGGCACCGGCCACCCCGAGGAAGCGGCCCAGGCCGCCTTCATCGCCGAGGCCGCCGCGCAAGCCGGCGCGCGCCGCATCGCCCTGTTCCTGCACAAGCCGGTCTTCGTCACCGAACCGAACGACCCGACCTTCGACTACTGGTCGGTCCCGCCGCACGCCCGCGCCTCGCTCGCCCCGCTGCTGCACCACCCCGCCCTGCGGCTGGTCGCCTCCGGCCACCTGCATGTGCACCACCACGCCATGCGCGGCCAGGTCGCCTATGCCTGGGCGCCGCCGCTCTCCTTCGTGGTGCGGCCGGAGGAGCAGGTCGGCCTGCCCGGGGCCCGCTGCACCGGCGCGCTGCTCCACCACCTGCACGAAGACCATGTGGAAACGGTGCTGCTGTCGCCGGAGGGCATGGAGATGCCCTACATCCACGACATCCGCCCCCTGACCTACCCGGCCGCGGGCTGACCGCACGACCGGCATCGACCGCACGCCACGGCTTGCCGCATGTCGGCACGAGGCAGGGAGCAAGCCGTCTCCCTGCCTCTCCGCCCCGTCATGGATGCTGCCGTCGCGGCGCCGCCATGCGCGGCCGATGCATGCGGAAAACACTTGCATCCGCTGCGGCAGTTAGTTATATTCTCCTAAATGTTATTTTTTATCCCATCCCCTGCCAGGGACCCCGCCGCCGCGCGCCCCGCCCCCCGGGGCGAGGCTGCGCATGCGCGCCTGCACCGCGCCATCGAGGCCCTGCTCCTCTGCCTCCTCGCTGCCCTCCTCCCCCGGCAGGTGCGCCACGACGGCGCCTGGCACCCCCTCTCCCTCCCGTCGCACAATGCACCCGCCCCCACCACGCCCGACCTGCGCGGCCCCCACGACGGCACCCATCTCGTCTGCGAGTCCCCGCTCCTCTATGTCATCGGCCCCGGTCCCAACCGCGGCCTGCGCCCGCGCCCGCGCGCCCTCCCCGTCCCCCGCCCCCGCATCGCGCGCGCCCCGCCCGCCCCGCCATGCGCCCCATCCGTCGCGAATCCCTCCCCCAGGGGAGCGTCGACTCACGCCCTCTATCCTTCCGAATATTTATTGAATTGATACAGGCCACAGCGCGCCGCTCGACAGCAGGGCTCAGCGCCGCCGCCAGGCCTGCGTCAGCCGGTCCACCGCCACGCCGACGCCAAGCTGCGCCAGCTTCGCCGCCGTCGTCGCGGCCAGCAGCACGCAGGCCATCGCGGCGGCCGCACTCGATTGCCCGGCCTCGTCCATGTGCACCACCGCCACGGAGGCCGGCTTGGTGTCCGGGCCATACAGGAAGATCACGGCACTCACCGTCGTCATCGCATTGACGAACAGGAACACCCAGATCTCCAGCAGCGCCGGCAGGCAGATCGGCACCGTCACCCGCCCGAAGGTCAGCCAGGCCGGCACCTTCAGGCTCGCCCCCACCGCCTCGAACTCGGGATCGAGCTGGCGAATGGCGGTCGCCGCCGTCAGGTGCGCCACGGTGTAGAAATGCACCAGGCTGTTCAGCACCAGGATTGCCAGCGTGCCATAGAAGAAGCCCAGCGGATTGGCCGGGTGGTTGAAGAACAGGATGTAGGCCAGGCCCAGCACCAGCCCGGGAATCGCCAGCGGCGCCGTGGCGAACAGCCCGACAATGGTGCGCAGCCAGCGCGCAACCGCCGTCGTGCGCGGCCCCCGCTCCAGCAGCCAGGCGATGACGAACACCAGCACCACCCCCAGCGTCGCCGCCCACAGCGCCATCCGCAGCGAGGCCAGGAAACTCCCCCAGCCGCCCGTGTCGAACCGGCCGAATTCGTAGTTGTCCAATGTCAGCGTCAGGTCATACGGCCAGAACCGGATCAGCGAGCCCCACGCCGCCACGGCCACGATGCCCAGCAGCAGGAAGGCCACCGCGATGCACAACGCCAGCAGCGGCCCATCCCGCCCCCGCCGCGGCCGCGGCACATATGGCACCGCCCGCCCGCTCAGCGTCGCCGCCCGCTTGCCCTCCGCCCAGCGCTGCAACCCGAACGCGCCAAGCGCGGGCAGCAGCAGCACCATGCCGACCACAGCGCCCATGTTGAAGTTCTGCAGGCCGACCACCTGCTTGTACACATCGGTCGCCAGCACCTGGAACTGCCCGCCGATCACCTTCGGAATGCCGAAATCCGTCACCACCAGCGTGAACACCACCACCGAGGCCGACACCAGCCCATAGCGCGCACCGGGCAACGTCACGCTGGCGAAGATCCGCGCGCGCGACGCCTTCAAGGCCTCGGCCGCCTCGTAGAGCCGCGCATCGGCGGTCGCCAGCGCCACGCTCAGGATGATCGCCGCCGACGGAAAGCAGTAGAACACCTGGGCGGCGATGATGCCCCACGGCCCGTAGATGTTCTCGCCGAACAGCAGCCCGCGCAGCAGGCCCTGGTTGCCGAACAGCGTGATCAGCGACAGCGCCGGCAGCAGCGAGGGTGCCAGGATCGGCAGCACCATCACCGCGCGGAACAGCGTCTTGAACGGGATGCAACTGCGCGCCAGCGCATAGGCGTAGAAGAACGCCAGCGGTACGACGAACAGCGTCGTCACGCCGGCAACCCAGAAGCTGTTCCACACCGAAGCCACCAGCGACGGCGTGGTGACGTAGGTCGCGAAATTCGCCAGCCCGACGAAGCCGCCCTCGGCATCCTGGAAGGCGCGGACCAGCAGGAACGCCATCGGCAACGCCAGCGCCGCCAGCAGGAAGGCCAGCGCGAGCCAAAGCCCCCCCTGCATCAGCCGCTCATCCGCCGACAGGCGCACCGGCACCCTCGGCCCGGCCAGCACGGCCTCAGCCATCGGCCGGGAACACCATCACCGAAGCCGCCGGCACCGCCACCGGCACGCGCGCGCCGGGCAATGCGCCCGCCTCACGCAACGCCTCCATCGAGGCATCCGCATCCAGCCGCAACCTGCCATGCTCCAGCGACACCCGGCAGGTCGCGCCAAGGAACTCCAGATGCGCCACCTCCATCTCCACCGCCCCCGGCAGCGCCAGCGCGGCGGCCCCCAGGCGCACATCCTCCGGCCGCACGAAGGCCCGCACCGCCATGCCGTCCGCAAGTCCACGGGCCTGCTCGGCCGGCAGCCCATGCCCCGCCACACGCAGCATTCCGGCCTCCACCTGCGCATCGAAGGCCGCCGAGCGGCCGACGAACCCGGCGACGAAGGCGCTCGCCGGGCGGCGATACACCGCCTCCGGCGTGCCGACCTGCTCCACCCGCCCGCGCGACATCACCACGATCCGGTCCGAGACCGCCATCGCCTCCTCCTGGTCGTGCGTCACCAGGATCGTCGTCACCCCCAGCCGGCGCTGCAGGGCGCGGATCTCCTGGCGCAGATGCAGGCGCACGATGGCATCGAGTGCGGAGAGCGGCTCGTCCAGCAGCAGCAATCCGGGCTCCGGCGCCAGCGCCCGGGCCAGTGCCACGCGCTGCTGCTGCCCGCCGGACAGCTGCGCCGGATACTTGTGGACATGCTCGTCCAGCCCGACCAGCCGCACCAGCTCCTCCACGCGCCCGGCGATCCGCGCGCGCGGCCACGCCGTGCCGCGCAGCCCGTAGCCGATGTTTCGCGCCACGGTGAGGTTCGGGAACAGCGCGTAGGACTGGAACACGATGCCGAAATCGCGCGCGGCCGGCGGCAGGCCGGTGATCTCCCGCCCCGCCTGGCGGATCACCCCCGCACTCGCCGGATCGAGCCCGGCGATGGCGCGCAGCAGCGTGGTCTTGCCGCAGCCCGACGGGCCGACGAAGGACACCAGTTCGCCCTCGGCGATGGCGAGGTTCACGTCCGCAAGCGCGGTGAAGGCGCCGAAGCGCTTGCCGACGGCGCTGATCTCCAGATAGGGCGGCCGCACCGGCGCAGCGACGGTGCTTTGCGCCAGTGCGACCGACACCTCAGCGCGGCGCAGACTTGCCGTCGAAGCGCTGCGCCCACTCCTTCAGGATCCGGTCGCGGTTGCCGGCGATCTCCCGGAAGTCGGCGCTCACCAGGCGGGCGGCGAAGTCGGCGGGGTAGCCCTTCACGGTCGGCTCCACGCCCGGCATCGCCAGCAGCGCGTAGTAGCGGCCATACAGCTCCATCGCCGGGCGCGACACGGCGAAGTCGGCCAGGCGCTTGGCGGCATCGAGGTTGCGCGTGCCACGGACGATCGCGGTGGCTTCGAGGTCGAAGCCGACGCCGTCGGTCGGCACGATGATGTCGATCGGCGCGCCCTGGTTCTTCAGCGCCACCGAGCGCATGTCGAACGACAGGCCCACCGCGTATTCGCCGCGCGCGGCGTTGTTGCAGGGGGCGCTGCCGGAATGGGTGTAGACCTGGATGTTCTCGTGCAGGCGCGTCATGTAGTCCCACGCCTTGGCCTCGCCCTGGGTGCCGATCCAGCCGGCGAGCGTGAGGAAGCCGGTGCCGCTGCTGCTGGGGTTCGGCATGGCGATCTGGCCGCGGAATCGCGGGTCGAGCAGGTCGGCCCAGGTGGTCGGGCGCGGCAGATTGCGCTGCTTTGCGACGGCGGTGTTGAAGCAGACGGCGGAGACGAAGGCATCCATCCCCGTCCAGGTCATCGGGCTGCGGTCGCTGCGCATGTTCGCGCGCAGCGCATCGGCGCCGGCCGGCGTGTAGGCCTCCAGCATATCCATTGCCTCAAGCTGCAACAGCGAGAACACCGACAGGCCCCACACGATGTCGGCGCGCGGGTTGGCGCGCTCGGCGACCAGGCGCGCGGTCATCACGCCGGTCGAGTCGCGCACCCAGGCGATTTCGATGCCTGGCACCGCCGCCTCGGCGGCCTGCTTGAACGGCGCGAGCTGCTCGTTCTCCAGCGCCGTGTAGACGGTCAGCCGGGTGCGCTGCTGCGCCTCGGCCATCGTGGCGGTGCCGAGGATGCCGATGGCCAGACCGGCGAGCATGAGGCTGCGACGCATTGCGCTGAATCCCTGTGAGTTGCGGGCGCAGAATAACGCCCGTCTGCGTCGTGGCCGTGACGGTTGTGTTGCGGTTCCATGTCGGTTCATCCTGCCCGCCGCCGGTTCAGCGGATGCCGGCGCGCATGAACGACTGCACGAACTGGCGCTGGAACAGCAGGAAGCCGAGCAGCAGTGGCGCCGAGGTCATCAGCGTGGCTGCCGAGATGATCGCCCAGTCGATGCCCTGGTCGGTGGAGGCGAACACCGAGAGCCCGACGGTCAGCGGGCGCGCCTCGACGCGGTTGGTGATGACCAGCGGCCAGAGGAAGTTGTTCCAGTGATACGAGACCGAGGTGAGCCCGTAGGCGAGATAGACCGGCTTGGCGAGCGGCACATACACCCGCCACAGGATGGCCAGCGTGCCGCAGCCTTCGACGCGCGCGGCCTCCTCCAGCTCGCGCGGCACCTGGCGGAAGGCCTGGCGCAGCAGGAAGATGCCGAAGCCGGACGCCATGTAGGGCAGGCCGATCGCCAGGATGGTATCGACCAGCCCAAGCGTGCGCATGGTGCGGTAGTTCTCGACGATCAGGATGTCGGGCATGATCATCAGCTGCATCAGCACCAGCGCGAACAGCACCGTTGATCCCGGGAAGGCGGCGCGGGCGAAGGCGAAGGCGGCCAGGGTGCACAGCACGAGCTGGGCCGCGAGCGTCATCGTCACCAGGGCGAAGGTGTTGAGGAAGTAGCGCGCGAAGGGTGCGGCCTCCCAGGCGGCGGCGAAGTTCTCCAGCGTGAGCGGCGCGAACAGTTCGAACCGCGTGGCGTAGCCGGTGGGGTGGAAGGCGGCCCAGACGGCGTAGAGCAGCGGGGCGATCCAGACCAGGCCGAGCAGCCAGGCGGCGGCGGTCTCCAGCCAGCGCCCGAACATGGATGCCGCACTCATCGGTAGTGGGTCCGCTTCTCGAGCACCAGGAACTGCACCGCGGCCAGCACGGCGAGAATCGCCAGCAGCACCATCGTCAGCGCCGAGGCCGTCGCGGTGTCCCAGAAGCGGAAGCCGACCTCGTAGATGTAGGTGAGCAGCAGGGCCGTCGCGTTGTCCGGGCCGCCGCGGGTCATGACGATGATGTGGTCGACCAGGCGGAAGCCGTTGATGACGGCGTTGACCAGGATGAACAGCGTGGTCGGGCCGAGCAGCGGCAGCGTGACGCGCAGGAAGGTGCGCAGGCGCGAGGCGCCCTCGACAGACGCGGCCTCGTGCAGCGATGGCGGGATCGCCTGCAGCGCTGCGAGGTAGAAGATCATGAAGAATCCAGCCTCTTTCCATACCGCGACCACGATCATCGCGCCAAGGGCGGTCTCGCGCGAGCCGATCCAGTTGGTCGGCCCCCAGCCGAACAGGGCCGCGGTGATGCGGTCGATCAGGCCGTAATCGGGCGTGTAGAAGAACAGCCACAAATTCGCCACCGCAATCATCGGCAGCACCGTCGGCGTGAAATAGGCCATGCGCAGCGCGGTGCGCCCGGCAATGCGGCCGTTCACCCACAGCGCCATGGCCAGCGCCAACCCGATCGAGAGCGGAATGGTCGCCGCGGCATAGATCGCGTTGTTGGTCAGCGCCTGCCAGAACACCGGGTCTTCGACCAGTGCCTGGTAGTTGTCCATGCCGACGAAGCGCGCGGGCCGGTTGGCCCGGGGCGTGGAGAATAGCGAGTGCCAGAGCGTTGCGATCGCCGGGTAGTGGGTGAAGGCAACCAGCAACACCATCGCCGGCATCAGCATCAGCCAGGAATGCAGGGTGGATCGGTTCATGCAATCTCCTGGTCGGTGCGAAAAGGCAAGGCCAGGGCTTTGCCCTGGACCCACCAAGGGCCGGCGGCCCTTGGATCCCCATTCCTTAAGTGGGAGGTCTAGGGGCTCGGCCCGTCGCGCGAAGGCGCGCGCCGGACCAGGCGGGTCTGGGCAGAGCCCAGCCTTGCCTTTCGTCTCAATCAAGCCCGGCGGAACGGGCGCAGCACGCGTTCGGCTTCGGCTTGCGCGTCGGCCATCGCTTGCGGCGCCGTCTTGGCGCCGGTGAGCAGCGCCTGGAGGTTGTCGTTCAGCGCCTTGTAGACGCGCTGGTTCTCGTAGGTGGAGAGTTCGCCAGTGGCGACCGGGAGCTGGTCGCGGGCGACCAGGGCGGCGGGGAACTCGGCGGTGTAGCGGCGCAGCGCCTCGGTTTCCCACGCATCGGGGCGCACGGCGAGGTAGCCGGTGGCCACGCACCAGTCCGCGGCGCGCTCGGCGGTGGTGAGGAAGCGTGCGAAGCGCAGGGCGGCGGCGCGCTCGTCGGGGTTGGCGTTCTTGAAGATGTAGAGGTTGCCGCCGCCGACGACGGTGCGCGGGCCGTCCTTGCCCGGCAGGCCGGCGACGCCGAACGGGAAGCGGGCGTTGGTGCGGATGTTGGTGAGGTTGCCGGTGGTGTTCCAGATCATCGCGGCCGAACCCTGCATGAAGTTCGGCGCCAGGGTGGACCATTCGGTGACGCCCTGCGGCGTGATGCGGTGCTCGTAGGCCAGGGCGCGCCAGAACTCGGCGGCCTCGATGGCGCGCGGGTGGTTGAAGGCGACCTCGGTGCCGGCGGGGTTCATCAGCAGGTGGCCGACCTGGTTGGCCAGCGCGCCGAAGGTCCACTGCGCGGTGCCGGCGTTGGTGGCCAGCTGTACGCCCCAGCGCGCGTCCGCACCGGTGCGCGTCAGCTTCTTGCCGGCCTCGACCAGCTGCGCCCAGGTGGCGGGCGGCGCTTCCGGGTCGAGTCCGGCGCTGCGAAAGGCGTCCTTGTTATAGTAGTACACCGAGGTCGAGCGCTGGAACGGCACCGACCAGGTCTTCTGGTCCGCCAGGCTGTTGGCCATGAAGGCGGGGTAGAAGCCGGCGAGCCAGGCCTTGGTCTCGGCATCGGCCGCGATGTCCTCGACCGGGGCCAGGATGTCCATGTCGCGCAGGCTGTGCAGTTCGGCGGCGAGCAGTACGGAGAAATGCGGCCCGCTGCCGCCGCGGATGGCGGTGACCGCCTTGGTCAGCGTCTCGCCGTAGCTGCCGGCATAGACCGGGTTCACCTTGATGCCGGTCTCGCGCAGGAAGGCCTCGCAGTAGCCGTCGATGATGCGCGGCACCGGGCCGCCGATGGCGATCGGGTAGTAGAAGCTGAGTTCGCGCACCGCGCTTGTCTGCGCGATCGCCGGGGCTGCCAGCAGCGCGGTGCCACCGGCCAACAGGGCACGTCGAGTGGTCTTCATGGGGATGCTCCTGGGGTGCGGATCAGCGATAGGGGCGCAGGATGCGCTCGGCCTCGGCCTGGGCGTCGGCCATGGCGGGGGCGGCCGGCTTGCGGCCGGTGAGTGCCGCCTGGAGGTTGTCGTTCAGCGCCTTGGTGACGCGCTGGTTCTCATGCGTCGACAGCTCGGCGACCGCATGCGGCAGCTGGTCGCGCGCAACCGCGGCGGCGGGGAACTCGGCGACATAGGCGCGCATCGCCGGCGTGTCGAAGGCCGCCGGGGTGACGGCGACGTAGCCGGTGTCGATGCCCCACTGCGCGGCGCGCTCCGGCGTGGTGAGGAAGCGGGCGAACTTCACCGCGGCCTCGCGCTGGGCGGGATTGGCGCTGCGCATGACATAGAGGTTGCCGCCGCCGGTCGGGCTGCCGCGGCGGCGGCCGGCGGGGAGCATCGCCACGCCGAAGGGGAAGGGCGCGTTGCGGCGCACGTTGGTCAGGTTGCCGGTGGTGGTCCACATCATCGCCGTCTTGCGCTCGAAGAAGTCGCGCGGGGTGGTGCCCCATTCGACGATGCCGGCGGGGTGGACGCGGTGGCGGGTGGACAGGTCCATCCAGTATTGCAGCGCCTCGGCCACCTTCGGGTCGGCGAAGAAGGTCTGGTTGCCCTCGGGGTTCATCAGGCGGACATCGGCCTGGGTGGTGAGGCCCTGGAACAGCCAGTAGGGGAAGCCGGAGGAGGGGATCTGCAGGCCCCAGCGCGCGGTCTGGCCGCCATCCTGGCGGGTGAGCTTTTGCGCGAAATCGACCTGCTCGGCCCAGGTGGCGGGCGGGGTTTCGGGGTTGAGGCCGGCCTCGCGGAAGGCCTCCTTGTTCCAGTAGAGCACCACGGTGGAGCGCTGGAACGGCACGCCCCAGGTCTTGCCCCCGGTGCGGCTGTTCTCGAGGAAGCCGGGATAGAAGCCGTCGAGCCAGGGGCGGTCGACGCCGGGCAGGTCGTCCCACGCGACGATGGCGTTTTCGCCGATGAGGGTGAAGATATCCACCGAGAGCAGGCAGGCGAGTTCCGGCGCGTCGCCGCCGCGCAGGGCGGTCAGGGTTTTGGTCAGGGTGTCCTGGTAGGAGCCGGCATAGATCGGCTCCACGCGCAGGCCGGGATTCTCGCGGGCGAAGTCCGCGCAATAGCCGTCGATGATCTTGGTGATCGGTCCGCCCACCGCGATCGGGTAGTTGAAGCGGATCGTCACCGGCGCCTGGGCGCGCACGGCGGGGGCGGCGAGCAGCGGGGCTGCGGCAAGGGCGCCGATGGTGGCGCGTCGCGAAAGGGTCATGCGGGGTCTCCCTGGAGGATCGTCAGGCGTGGATTGCCGTGCGGCACGGCGCGGGTTCGGGCAGGCGGCGGCCGGTGGCGGCGTCGAACAGATGCAGGGCCGGCGGCAGCCGCAGGCGCAGGGTGGCGCCCGGGGCGAGCAGGTGGTGGCCGGGAATGCGCGCCTGGATCGTCTCGGTGCCGGCAAGGCCGGTGAGCACGGTTTCCGCACCGAGGAACTCGGCCGAGATCACGCGCAGCGGCAGCCCCGCGCCGTCGGTCGGCACGACCTCTTCCGGCCGGATGCCGAGGATCGCGCCGGACGCGGCGGAAGATGCCACCACGGGCCCGTCGGTGCCGGCCACCACCGCGCCGCCCTCGCCGGTGACCAGATGCAGCAGCGACATCGGCGGCGTGCCGATGAACCCGGCGGCGAACACGGAGGCCGGTCGCGCGTAGAGGTCGGCCGGGGTCGCGTCCTGCTCGATGCGGCCGTCCCGCATCAGCACGACCTGGTCGGCCATGCTCATCGCCTCGGACTGGTCGTGGGTGACGTAGACCATGGTGATGCCGAGCCGCTGCTGCAGCGTGCGGATTTCGCGGCGCATCTCGGCGCGCAGCTTCGCGTCGAGGTTCGACAGCGGCTCGTCCATCAGGCACACCGGCGCCTGCGCCACGACGGCGCGGGCCAGGGCGACGCGCTGCTGCTGGCCGCCGGAAAGCTGCGACGGGCGGCGGGCCAGCAACCCCGCCAGCCCGAGCATCGATGCGGTGTCCGCCAGCCGCTTCTCCCGCTCCGCGCGGGCCACGCTGCGGGCGCGCAGGCCGAAGACGATGTTCTCGGCCACGCTGAGATGCGGGAACAGCGCGTAGGACTGGAACACCATCGCGATGCCGCGGGCGGCCGGCGGGAGTTCCGAGACGTCGCGCCCGGCGATCTCGACGCGGCCGGCATCGGCGCGTTCCAGCCCGGCGATGACGCGCAGCAGCGTGGACTTGCCGCAGCCCGAGGGGCCGAGCAGGACAAGGAAGGTCCCGGGCCGTGCGGACAGGCACAGATCGGCAAGGGCTGCCGTGCTGCCGAAGGACTTCGCGACGCCCGTCAGGCACACCGCGTCGGGGGAGGACTCCATGCGGCGAAACCTATCGGCGGTCGGCGACAGGGGGATTTCAGTTCCATGACCGTGGCATGAAGCTGCGCCATGCCGCGCGCCATCCGCGGCCGCGGTTGCCGCCGCGACGGTGTCACCGAATTGTCGCGGAAACGGTCGATCAAGTGTCACGCTTCCCTGGCTATGGAAAACCTTCTGGTCCGGTTCGCAGAACCAAAGCCGGGCCGCTCGCCATCGCCCTGCCGGGCCTGCCCGAACTGGAGCCCCCCAATGCTGTTGTCCCGTCGCCCGGCCATTGCCGCGGCCTTCGCCATGACCCTGGCTGCGGCATCGCGCGCCCAGGCGCAGGCGCAGGACCTGAAGCTTGCCGTCACCGACGTCGTCGGGCTGGAAAACCTCCAGCGCGAATACGCGCCGTTCCAGAAGCTGCTGTCGGACAAGGCCGGTATCCGGTTCGAGCTCTTCCCCGTCCCCAACCGCACCGCCGCGGTCGAGGCGCTGAATGCCAGGAAGGTGGACCTCGTCCTGACCGGGCCGGCCGAATACGTGGTGTTCAAGAAGCGCACCAACGCCAAGCTGGTCGTCGGCCTCGCGCGCAACGAGTATTTCGGCACCATCGTCACCCTCGCCGGCGCCGGCATCGACAGCGTCCAGGACCTCAAGGGCCGCAAGGTGGCCTTCGGCGATGTCGGCTCCACCTCGCGCCATCTCGCGCCGATGCAACTCCTGGCCGATCTCGGCCTCGACCCGCGCAAGGACATCCAGGCCCTGCACATCAACCGCAATGTCGGTGTCGAGGCGATGCGCCGCGGCGACGTGGCGGCGATCGGCGTCAACCGCTCCGACATGGCCGGCCTGCAGCGCCGCTTTCCCGACGCGGTGTTCAAGGTCATCGCCCGCGGCCGCGACCTGCCCAACGACATGATCCTGGCCGGCGCCCATGTTCCGGACGACACGGTGGCGAAGCTGCGCGCCGTGTTCGCCGGGAACTCCGATGCCCTAATCGCCGCCATCCTGCTCGGCCCGGACGAGAACCAGAAATTCCAGGGCATGCGCTTCGTCCCGGGCATCACCGACCGCGACTACAACTACGTCCGCACGATGTACGCCACGATCGGCCAGCCGCAGTTCGCCGATTTCGTGGGCAACTAGAGGATGGATGCACTGCCCGCCACCATGGCGGGTATCGATCTCGCCGTCGGCGGCGTGGCCAAGAGCTTCGGCACCACCCAGGTGCTCGGCGGCGTCTCCTTCGCCGTGCCCGCCGGCCAGGCCGTGGCGCTGATCGGCGCCAACGGCGCCGGCAAGTCCACCCTGCTGCGCTGTTGCCTGCGCCTGATCGAACCCGACTCGGGCACGGTCCGCCTGCTCGGCCGCGACGTCCGCGCGCTCGACGCCGCCGGCCTGCGCGGATTGCGCACCGAGATCGGCTTCGTGTTCCAGAAGCACAACCTCGTCGGCCGCCTTTCCGCCCTGAGCAACGTGCTGCATGGCGCGCTTGGCCGCGCCCCGCTCGGCCGTGCCTGGTTCCAGTCCTTCGCACCTGCCGCCCTGCGCGCCGAGGCGATGGAATGCCTCGCCCGCGTCGGCCTGGACGCCATCGCCGCCCGCCGCGCCGATCGCCTGTCAGGCGGCCAGTCCCAGCGCGTCGCCATCGCCCGCGCGCTGATGCAGCGGCCGCGCATGATCTTCGCCGACGAGCCGGTCGCCAGCCTCGACCCCGCTGCCGGGGAGGAAGTGATGGCGCTGTTCCTCGACCTCATCCGCCGCCAGGGCCTGACCCTGCTGTTCACCTCGCACGACCTCGCCCACGCCATCGCCTTCGCCGACCGCGTCATCGCGCTGCGCGGCGGCGCCATCGTGCTCGACGCGCCGGCCGCGGGGCTGACGGTGGCCGGGCTGCGGACGCTCTATGACTGACACACCCCGCCCGCCGCCGCGTTTCGAGCAACCGGGCCTGCTGGCGTTTGCCGCCTATCTCGCGGTGGTCGTCTTCTTCGTGGTGGCGCTGTCGGGCACCCAGGCTTCGCTCGGCGACCTCGCCTCCGGCCTGCCCCAGATGGCGCGCCTGGTCGGCGAGATGCTGCCGCCCTCCACCGCCCGGCTCGGCCCGGTCGCCTGGGCGCTGCTCGAAACCTTCCAGATGGCCTTTGTCGGCACGGCCATCGGCGTGCTGCTCAGCGTTCCGCTTGCCGTGCTGGCCACGCCCCATCTCTCGCCGCACCCGGCGATCTACCACGCCGCGCGCACCCTCATCGCCTTCTTCCGCACCGTGCCGGACCTCGTCTGGGCGCTGCTGTTCGTGGTCTCGGTCGGCCTCGGCCCCTTCGCCGGCACGCTGGCGATCATCGTCGACAAGCTCGGCTTCTGCGGCCGCTTCTTCGCCGAGGCGATGGAGGAGTCCGAGCGCGGTCCGCAGGAAGCGCTGGCAGCCATCGGTGCGCGCCGCAGCGCCATCGTGGCCTGCGCCGTGCTGCCTGCCGCCATGCCGTCCTTCGTCGCCACCTCGCTGTTCAGCCTGGAGAAAGCCACCCGCTCTTCGGTCGTGCTCGGGCTGGTCGGCGCCGGCGGCATCGGCATCGAGCTGAAGGTGGCCATGGACCTGTTCAGCTACGACGAGGCGGCCACCATCATCCTGGCAATCTTCGCCCTCGTCCTGCTGGTCGAACGCGCCAGCGCCTGGCTGCGGGCGCGCATGCTCTAGGCTCCCGCGCGCCGCCCCAGGCAGCGCTCCACCGCCGGCATGAAATGCGACACCGGCGGCGTCTCCAGCCCCTTCACCTTGGCCTGCTCGTCATAGCGCCGCAGCTGCACCGCATCCTGGCAGAACGGCACCGCCTCGAACGCCGCCACCTCCTCGGCCGACATCGGCCCGCCCTGCAACGCCAGGCTCTTCACGCTATCCTCGGACAGCTTGGCGAAGTAGTCGCCCTCCACCGCGCAAAGATACCGCTTCGCCGCGACATGCAGCCGCACCGGCGTGGTCACCTCCGGCCCGAAATGGTGCTCGAGCCAGGCATGCCCCAGCTCCTCGTGCCGGTCATCGATCCCCGCGTCGGCCGGGTTCTCGCCGAGGTCATGCACCATGTGGCCGATATCGTGCAGCAGCGCCGCGACGACCAGGGCATCGCCCTTGTCCTGCCGCTCCGCCAGCCACGCGGCCTGCAACGCATGCTGCTGCTGGTTGATCAGGCTCAGGCCATAGCGGCCGCTGGCCTTCTGCTCCAGCAGGCGCCGGATTTCGGCCAGGATGTCGGGTGATTCGCTCATGGGAGTCCGTTCCAATCGTCCAGCGCGGCCAGCCGCCCGCCCGCCAGCATAGTCGCCTCACGCCGCACGGAACACCAGGCTGGCATTGGTGCCGCCGAAGCCGAAGCTGTTCGACATCGCCACCCGCACCCGCCGCTCCTGCGCACTGTGCGCCACGCGGTCGATCACCGTCTCGCGGCTCGGCGAGTCGAGGTTCAGGGTTGGCGGCACCACGCCGTCGCGCATCGCCAGCACCGAGAAGATCGCCTCCACCGCCCCCGCCGCGCCAAGCAGGTGCCCCGTGGCCGACTTGGTAGAGGACATCGCCAACTGCCGCGCCGCCGTGCCGAACAGCCGCTCCACGGCGGCCAGCTCGATGTCGTCGCCCAGCGGCGTGGAGGTGCCGTGGGCATTCACATACTGCACCGCCTCCGCCGGCAGCCCCGCGCGGCGCAGCGCGTTGCGCATCGCCCGCCACGCCCCGTCGCCGCTCTCGCTGGGCGAGGTGATGTGCCAGGCATCGCCGGACAGGCCGTAGCCAACCAGCTCGGCATGGATGCGCGCCCCGCGCGCCCGGGCGTGGTCGAACGATTCCAGCACCACCATGCCGGCCCCCTCGCCCATCACGAAGCCGTCGCGGTCGCGGTCCCAGGGGCGGGAGGCGCGCAGCGGAGTGTCGTTGAAGCCGGTGGACATGGCCCGCGCCGCCGCGAACCCGGCCATGCCAAGCTCGTTCACCGCCGCCTCGGTCCCGCCCGCCAGCATCACCTCCGCATCCCCCGTCGCGACCAGCCGCGCGGCATCGCCGATGGCGTGGGCGCCGGACGAGCACGCGGTGGAAACCGCGCGGCGCGGCCCGAGCAGGGCGAAGCGGTGGGCGAGGTTGGTGGCAAGCTGGTGGATCATGCCGCGGACGATGAACGGATCCTTGGCCTCGCCGAGCCGGCCCGCCCCCTCGGCCAGGATCTCCAGCCCGCCGCAGCCGGACCCGATGCTCACCCCGGCCAGCGCCTGCGCCTCGGGGTCGTCGGCCTGCCACCCCGCGTCCTGGAACGCCTCCGCGGCCGCGAGTTCGGCCAGCCGCGCCGCGCGTTCCGACCGGGTCGGCGCCGGCGGCACCCCCGTGGCGGCGAAGCGCACCTGCCCGGCCACGCGGCAGGGCAGGTCGGCGTTGAAGTTGGTGATCGTGCGGATGCCCGAGCGCCCGTTCAGCAGGCGGCGCCAGACGGTCTCAAGCCCATGGCCCAGCGGGCAGACAACCCCCATGCCGGTGATCACGACGCGCCGCATCCGATGGCGTTCCTTTACGAGGTCTACGGACAGAACGGCATTTCGCGAGTCGGCGGGATGAAGCTTGCATGAAATGCGGCGGCCGGCCGCTTCCGCTCACCCCGCCCCGTGCGCAGCCCCGTCCCCCGCCTCGGCCGGGGCCGCATGGCGCAGCCGGTAGTGCCACACGCTGGCCGGCGGGAAGTTCCGCGGCGTCCAGGCCAGCCGCCGCGCCGTCAGACCCAGCTTGCTGGGCGAAAGCGGCGAGGTGATGCAGTAGCTGTAGTGCAGGAACCCGCAGCCCGGCGCGACCGCCGCCATCGCACCGATGAACTGCAACTGCTGCTCGCGCGACAACAGCACCAACGGCACGCCGCAGATCACCGCGCCGATCCGCGCATCGAGATCGTGCAGCAGCGCCGGCAGGTCCCGCGCATCGCCCTGCACCACGCGCGCGCCCGGCAGCACCTGCCGCAGGTGCTCGGCCATGTCGGGCACGATCTCCACCACCACCAGCCGCCGCGCCGGCAGCCCGGCATCGAGCAGGGCGCGCGAGATGACGCCGGTGCCCGCGCCCAGCTCCAGCACCATCCCGTCCGGCGTCGCGGCATGCTTCACCAGCAGCCGGCACAGCGACGGCGACGACGGCACGATGGAACCCATCTGCAACGGGTTGGCCAGCCAGCGGCGGAAGAACAGCCCCGCATTGGCAATCGCGGTTGGCACCTGTGGCGCCAGGGCGCGCTCGGTTCCGGCCTGTTGGGACATGTCAGCCTCCGGTCAAGGACGATGCCCGCCAAGGGGCACCAGATGGGTCAGGAAGGTTTCCGCGCAGGCCCGCCAACTGAAACGTTCGGCATGGGCGCGGCAGGCGGCCCGGTCGGCATCCAGCGCCGCCAGGGCCGCCCGGCGAAGGTCGGGCCCCACGGCCCCGACGCGCCCCGCCGCACCGGCCAGGATGTCGCGCGGCCCGGTGACGTCGAAGGCGGCCACCGGCGTGCCGCAGGCCAGCGCCTCCAGCACCACCAGCCCGAACGTGTCGGTCAGGCTCGGGAACACGAACACGTCGCTGCCGGCATAGGCGGACGCGAGCTCCGCGCCGAACAGCGGGCCGGCGAAGTGCACGTCCGGATACCGGCGCCGCAGCGCGGCCAGCTGCGGCCCGGCGCCCACCACCACCTTGGACCCCGGCAGATCGAGGTCGAGGAACGCCGCGATGTTCTTCTCCACCGCCACCCGCCCGACATAGGCGAACACCGGCCGCGGCAGCCCCCAGTCCCGCGCCGGCGCCGGGCGGAACAGCGCGAGGTCGACCCCGCGCGACCAGTCGCGCAGCGCCCGGAACCCGCGCTGCGCCAGCTCCGCGCGCAGGCTGGCGGTCGCCACCATCATGCCCTGCCCGGCATTGTGGAACCGGCGCATCCAGGCATACAGCCAGCCGGCCGGCACCCCGATGCGCGCGTTGACGTATTCGGGAAACCGCGTGTGGAACGCCGTGGTGAAGGCGCAGCCGCGCCGCAGCGCCCAGGCCCGCGCCGCCATCCCCAGCGACCCCTCGGTGGCGATGTGCAGCGCCTCCGGGGCGAACGCCTCGATCATCCGGTTCAGCCGCCGCGCCGGCAGCAGGCTCAGCCGGATGTCGGGATAAGTCGGGCAGGGGATGGTGACGAACCGGTCCGGCCCCACGACCTCCACCACATGCCCCATCGCGCGCAACTCGGCCGATACGGCCTGCAACGTCCGCACCACGCCATTGACCTGCGGCTGCCAAGCATCGGACACGATCAGGATGCGCGCGGGCAAAGGACCCATCCGCAACAGCCGATGCCAGTGGCCGGACTGATCGGCGCCATATGAAGGGGAGAGGGCCAGGTGGGCCGCATCGTCAGGCGGGATGAGCCACCTCCGCCCCGTGCGGCATGGCGAAGGACAGCCGGTTCAGCGCCGCCCAGTCCAGTAGTTCCAGGCGCCCGTCATGATGCTCCACCAGCGCGGTGCAGCTTTCCACCCAGTCGCCGTCGTTCACGTACAGCACGCCGTCGACCATGCGCATCTCGGCATGGTGGATATGGCCGCACACCACCCCGTTCAGCCCGCGCCGCCGCGCCTCGCCGGCCAGCGCGGTCTCGTAGCGGTCGATCGCCTTGACCGCGCCCTTCACCTGCCGCTTGAGCCAGGCCGACAGCGACCAGTAGGGATAGCCCAGCCGTCGGCGTGCCGAGTTGAACCAGCGGTTGACCACCAGTGCCGCGGTATAGGCACCGTCGCCCAGCAGCGCGATCACCTTGGCGTAGCGCACCACGCTGTCGAACTCGTCGCCATGGATGATCAGCAGCCGCCGCCCGTCCGCCGTCTCGTGTACCGCCTCGCTGCGCAGGCGGATGCCGCACACGTCCAGCCCCATCGGCAGCCAGGTGCGGAACATCTCGTCGTGGTTGCCCGGGATGTAGGTGACCTCGGTGCCGTTGCGCGCCTTGCGCAGGATCAGCTTCAGCACCTCGTCGTGCGCGGCATCCCAGTACCAGGACTTGCGAAGGCGCCAGCCGTCGATGATGTCGCCGACGAGGTAGAGCCGCTCGCTGCTGGTGCGGCGAAGGAAATCGGCCAGGAAATCGCTGCGGCAGCCCCGCGTGCCGAGATGCAGGTCCGAGATGAAGATGGTGCGATAGTGCGCCGTCGACGTGGCTGGCTCCGGCAACAAGGCATTCATGCGCACAAAATCCAATGTGTGCGGGCAACACACACAGACGCTCCGTATTCGTGCACGTGAATATTCGATGAATCGAGACGGCGGCGAAACCGGCGGCAAATGTCACCAGAATGCCCGCGATCATTCATTGGTATGTCATCTCGCGCGACGATACTGGGTGCTTGGCCCGAATTGACCGGGAAGGGGCCTGCACAGGTCATCTGCCATGCTTGTTGTCTACAACCCCACCGCCGGACGGCACCGGGTCGGCCGGCTCTGGCGGGTGCTTGATCGCCTGGTCATGTCGGGCATCCGCGTGGAACTGGCGGAGACGCACTGGCCCGGCCATGCCATCTTGCTGGCGCGCCAGGCCGCCGAACGGGGCCAGGCCCTCGTGGTGGCGGCCGGCGGCGACGGCACCATCGCGGAGGTCGCGGTGGGCATCGAGGGCACCGATGCGCGCCTGGGCATCATTCCGCTCGGTACCGCCAACGTGCTCGCCCATGAGCTCCGACTGCCCTTCGCACCCGATGCAATCGCAGCCGCGCTCGGCCTGGGCCGGACCTGCGGAATCTGGCCTGGCCACATGCATGGCGCCAGCGGGGGCGCTGACGGCGTTGCCATGCCGCGCAACGGCCTGTTCGTGCAGATGCTGGGCGCCGGCTTCGACGCACAGGTGGTGCATCACATGCACCTGCCCATCAAGCGCGGCCTGGGGGCCATGGCCTACGTGCTTCAGGCAGCGCGCGAGCTCTGGCGCTACCCCTTCCGCCCGATCCGTGTGCTGGTCGACGGAACGCCGCACGACGTCGCCAGCGTGATCGTCACCAAGGGGCGGCTCTATGGCGGCCGCCACCTGCTGGCGCCCGGCATGGCGCCGACCCATCATGGCTTCACGGTGGCGCTGTTCGACCGGTCCGGGCCGCTTCAGGCGCTGCGCTACGCCGCCGCTCTGCCGCTGGGAATGCTGCCGCGGCTCTCGGGTGTCCGGCTGCTGCCGGCGCACACCGTGTCGATCGAGGGCCAGGCGGTGCCCGTTCAGACCGACGGCGACATTGGCGGCTGCACCCCGCTGCATGTCACGGAGGCGGTGCGGCCGATCCCTGTGGTGATCGCCAGGTGAAGTATGAGCGCAGTGGCTCGCTCGGTGGCCGTCCCCGACGCGTTCACCCGATCAGGTCGTCCAGCACATAGCCGGCGCCGCGCACGGTGCGGATCAGCCCGGGGGCGGGGTGGTCGCCGAGGGCCTTGCGCGGTCGCCCGACATGCACGTCGAGCGTGCGCGGGTCGGTGTTCGCGCGACGGCCCCACAGCGCGTCGATCACCTCGCAGCGCGCGAAGACGCGGCCGGGATGGGTCATCAGGAACTGCAGCAGCCGGAACTCGGTCGGCCCGAGATGCACCGGCTGGCCGTTGCGGGTGACGCGGTGGTCGGCGAGATCCATGACGATGTCGCTATGCGTCAGCCGAGCCGGTGCCGGCAGGCGGTGCGCGCGCCGGAGCAGAGACTGCATCCGCGCCGTCAGGTTGGCCAGAGTGAATAGCTTGGTCATGAAGTCGTCCGCACCCGCGTCGAGCGCATCGACCACATCGTGCGGATCGCTGCGCACGGTTATCACGATGATCGGGACGCGGCGGCCGCGCGGGTCCTGGCGGATCTGGCGGCACACCTGGAGGCCGGACAGGGTGGGTAGCCTCCAGTCGAGCAGCACGATCTGCGGCGGGCCTTCGGCGAAGCTGTCGAGCGCTTCGGGACCGTCGCCTGCGGCCACGACACGAAAGCCCTGCTCCTCCAGGTGATAGCGCATCAGCGTTGCCAGCGCCGCGTCGTCTTCGACCAGCAAGGCAACGGGGAGGTCGTCGACAGGGCCGGTGCCGCCCGCCATCCCGCGCTCAGCCCCGGGTCATCAAGGACGGCGCGGTCAGGGCCGCTGCCACATGATCACGCCGGCCTCGATATCGGCGCGCAGCCGGGCGCGCTGGGCCGTTTCCAGCGGCACCAGCCCGATCCCGGCGATGTTGATTTCCATTGAGATCTGACCCGTTCAGGTCGGATTTTTCCACCGAGATTTGACCCATGTCTGAACCTCCCCCTGCTGCAAACAGCGGGGGTCCATGGAGTGATCGACATGGCGTTGTTGAGCGTTATCCGGCGCTGGGCTCTGCGCGAACGGGTATCGATCCGGGCGATTTCGCGGCGCACTGGGCTGTCGCGGAATACCATCCGCAAATACCTGCGCTCCGGCGCGGTGGAGCCGAAGTTCAAGGTTCCCGAGCGGCTGAGCAAGCTGGACCGGTTTGCTGACAAGCTGGCGCACTGGCTGAAGGTCGAAGCCGGCAGGTCGCGCAAGCACA